>OMZF01000051.1 GCA_900315465.1 uncultured Eubacteriales bacterium
AACGAAATCCTGAAATGATTATGACTCCTTCCGTTCTGCTGTCAGTACGGAAGGAGTTTTTACTGTCATAATGATGTGAGAATGTACGAAAAATATTGACAATAAACATTGATGGTAGTACAATATAATCAGTATGTTGGAAATTTTGTGCAGATATTTCTGTGTTTTTTCGGAATAATAAAATACTGACATGAAAGGATTGACGGACGTATGAAAATAGGGAAAAAACTGACTATTTCATTTAATTCTCCGGTTATACTGGGATTCTTTGCCGCTTGTCTGGGTGCATACATACTTAATATGATAACGGCAGGTTGGGCAAATCATATTTTTTTCAGCGTGTATCGTGCACCGCTTTTTGATCCGCTGACCTACCTCAGATTTTTTACTCATACTATAGGTCATGCTAACTGGGATCATTTCTGCGGAAATATAATGATGATACTCGTTGTCGGACCTCTGCTTGAGGAAAAATACGGAAGTCTTAATATGCTTTTTGTTATCCTTGTTACAGCTTTTATTACAGGTCTGGTTCAGTTTTTGCTGTTCCCCGGTACAGGTCTTTTGGGAGCAAGCGGAGTAGTTTTTGCACTTATACTTATGTCTGCTTTTGTTAATTTTAAAAACGGAGAAATTCCGGTTACTCTTATCCTTGTAACACTGTTCTATATAGGCGGTCAGATCTATGACGGTATATTCCTTCAGGATAATGTATCTCAGCTTACACATATCCTCGGCGGTATTACAGGTGCAGGACTGGGTTATGTTATGAACAGAAATAAAATGCTCGCAAAAAACCAATTGATAAATTAAGGGTGAATGGAATGTTTGACCTACTTACTCTCAGCGGACTTGATGATTATTTCAAACCGCTTAAAAACCGCACATCCGGCGGTATATACTTCTACAGGTTCAACGGTTACAGTAAAGATATAGGTGATTTTCTCGGGAAATACTATAATTACGCCAGACAAAGAGGTGTAATTATCGAGGAACGTATACCTAATCCGGATAATAAGAACTTGTCTTATTATAATGAAATGATGGGTGCTGCTTTTCGTATGGATAAGCCGTTTATGACCCAGAGTTTGAAAAAATGGATACCCAGAATGGGACTTCAGCAGGCTACTGCTGTTGCAGGTGCAATGTACGATATACTTAACGAACTTGCAAGACAGGGCAAAAATGAGGGTATGCTGAAAAATGCATATATCAAATTCATGTGCTGGCTTTACTATAAGTTTGAAAGGATTCTTAATCAGCTCGGTAGTGATGATGTGCCGAAAATACTTTATCAAGGAACTCCGGCAAGCTATGAATTCATGATGCTGCGTATAATAGCAGGTGCCGGCTGTGATATTGTAATGCTTCAATACAGTGGAGATGCGGAGTATAAAAAGCTTGACCCATCATCCGCTTATTCAAAAGAGTATTCGGCTGCCGGTCTTGCACCTTTCCCGACCGGATTTTCAGTGAAGAATATAAAGGAAAATATAGAAAAACAGGCGAATATAGACAGACTTTACGGGCCTGCTCCCGCATTCACGGGATGTACTAATGCATGGACAAAAGGCAAGGGTTTTGATGACCTCAAAACTCCCGTATCATCGAGAGGTAATGACCCGAAGTTTTTCTATAACTGTTTTTTCAGAATGAATGGTGTACACGATAAGATAACTTATCTTAATGATCTTTACCGCTATCAGCTTGAAGTTAAGAACAGCGGAAGAAAGATTGTTATCATAGATGATAAGATACCTGTACCTACATTTGACGAGATCGCAAAAGTAAGAAAGGGTAATTACCCTTCGGTTGACCGTCTTATTGCGGATATGGCTTCAAATATAACATTTCCTCAGAATCTTGAAATGCAGAAGCTTATGCATAAGGTCTTTGTTGATATTATGCTTGAGCTTGCAAATGAAAGTCAGGCAAATATGAACCGCCTTACAAATAAGGCTGTGTATATTATATGCTGGCTTAAACGCTATATGAGCGATCTTTTTACAGGCTGGAAAGCTCCGGATGTATCTGTATTTATATATTTAGGGGGATGCAAGGACGAGCATGAAGCGGCTTTTCTTAAATTCCTTGCAAGACTTCCTGTAGATGTTCTTATACTTATACCTGACAAAAATAAAAAGGGTATGCTTGATGATAAGCTTTTACTTGACTTTGATTATGAGGACAGTATGTCTGTAAATAAATATCCGAGTGAAGCTTCTTCTATCCGTGTGGGTACTGTGGCTTATCATGCAGAAAGAGAACTTGACAAGATAATGTATGAAGATTCGGGAATGTACCGTGACCAGCAGTACGGCAGAGCAGATGCACTTGTGCTTAAAACCATGTATGAGGAAATAGATCAGCTCTGGAAACTCGAACTGAAATTCCGTCCGAATTTCAATGTAGAAAACAACATTGTTACTGTGCCGGTAATATTTGCAAAGCTTTGCGGTGTCAAGGATAATGATGTGGATAATTATTGGGTAAGCGTAAAAAGACTGTTTACTCAGGATACTCTTGTGTTTGATCATTTCCCGATAATCCAGCCGGGAGCTCCTAATCCTATGAAGTCGGTTGCAAATGAATTCCTTAAAAACGGAAAACTGCAGAGAGATGTAATAAAACGACACAATATGTATAAATACGGTATGCTTCGTGATGAAGCTCAGGAGCATATACTTGATAAACTTCAGATACTTATAAACGAAAGATTTATAAAGGGTACCTTTGAGAACGGTACGGAGTATACCATTGTTTCCACCGTACTCAATTTAGATAAAACTATTGTAAGGCTGATACAGAAATTTGACTTTACAAAAGTAAATCCTAAGATAATATGTCTGTCACTTGATGAACAGTGTATGTCTCTTGAGGATACGATATTCATCAAATTCCTTAGTCTTATCGGATTTGATGTAGTGGTATTCGTACCTACAGGCTATCAGACGATAGAGAGGTTTTTTGCACCGGGAAGGGATATATTTGACGATCATCAGCTCGGAACATATCTCTATGATCTTAAGGTGCCGAATTTCAACAGAGTAAGCGACAAACCTGTCACGCATAAGTCGTGGCATGAAAAATTATTTAAGAGAGGAAAATAATTATGGGACTTGATTTTTCAAAAGCAAAACCGCAGACCGAAACTCAGACAGCTATCCAGACAGCACAGCCTCAGGTTCAGTTAGGTACTCCTGAAAATCCTGTTGTCGAAAGCTATGATATAATAGCTGACAGACAGCAGATGAATGCAGAGCTTGTTAATTCAAAGGAAGTTGACGAACTTTGCAGCCAGATCCAGATCGACAATATGGAAACTATCGTAAGCTTCGGTGCAGAAGCAGCAGACGAGATCTCAAAAGCATCTGATGTTGTTCTTAACAGCATGACCATGAAGCAGCTTGATGAAACAAGCATTATGCTTAATCAGCTTACAAAGATCATGTCTCAGTTCGATATTGATGAGATCAAAGAAGAACCTAACTTCTTTACAAAGCTTTTCAATAACGCAAAGAAACAGCTCGATAAACTCCTTGCAAAGTATAATACCATGGGTAAGGAAGTTGATAAGATCTATGTAGAGCTTAAAAAGTATGAAGACGAGATCAAACATTCAAACAGAAACCTTGAGCAGATGTTTGAAGCTAATGTAGAATATTATCACAAACTGGTAAAATATATTCTTGCAGGTGAGCAGGGCTGTAAAGAGATCGAGGCTTATATCGCTCAGAGACGTGCAGATATGGAAGCTACAGGAGATAATTCAATACAGTTTGAGATACAGTCATGCGAGCAGGCTCTTATGATGCTTGAACAGAGAACTCAGGATCTGCGTACAGCCGAAAGTGTAGCTATGCAGTCAATACCTATGATAAAGACTATCGAGTTCAGCAATATGAACCTTGTAAGAAAGATCAATTCTGCATTTATCGTAACACTTCCTGTATTCAAACAGGCTCTTGCTCAGGCTATGATGCTCAAAAGACAGCGTGTACAGGCTGAGGCTATGCAGGCTCTTGATGACAAGACCAACGAAATGCTTATAAAGAATGCACAGAATAGTGTAGAGCAGGCTAAGATGACAGCAAGAATGGCTTCGGGCAGCTCAATCAAGATCGAAACTCTTGAGACTACATGGAAGACCATTATGAACGGTATCGAAGAAACAAAGAAGATTCAGGAGCAGGCACACAATCAGCGTGTGAGCGATAAGGCAAAACTTCAGAATATCAAAGACGAGTTCAACAAAACATACAATATGCCCAAATCAGGCAAATAAGCTTTATAACACATAACAGACGAAAGTCTGTAAATAATATTATATTATGACAGGAGGACAATCATTATGCCAATCAGCTTACAAAAAGGACAAAAAGTAGATCTTACAAAGGGTAATCCGAGTCTCCGCAATATCATGGTAGGTCTCGGCTGGGACGTAAACCAATTTGATACAGGTTATGATTTTGACCTTGATGCTTCCGCATTTATGCTTGGGTCAAACGGCAGATGCCCCACTGAAAAAGAATTCATTTTCTACGGAAATCTTGAACATTCATCAGGCTCTGTAAAGCATATGGGTGATAACCTTACAGGTGAGGGCGAAGGAGACGATGAGGAGATTCAGGTGGATCTTACTCTTGTTCCAAGTAATGTTGAAAGAGTAGCTTTTACTGTTACCATTTATGATGCAGATAAGCGTCGTCAGAATTTCGGTCAGGTAAGCAATGCTTATATCCGTATAGTAGATATGGCTACAGGCATGGAGCTTATCCGCTACGATCTCGGTGAGGATTTTTCAATCGAAACTGCTGTTGTTGTAGGCGAAATCTACAGAAATAACGGCGAATGGAAGTTCAATGCTATCGGCAGCGGCTATCAGGGGGGGCTTGCTGCTCTTTGCGGTAGCTTTGGTATTCAGGTTGCTTAATTTCATCAAATACGCCGTTTTCTGTATGAAAGCGGCGTAAATAATAAATAAAAATCAAGGAGGAATTTACTATGTCAGTTTGTCTTTCAAAGGGTCAGAAAATCAGTCTTACTAAGGATAATCCCGGACTTAAAAATATTATGGTGGGTCTTGGATGGGATGTTAACCGTTATGATACAGGCGGAGATTTTGACCTTGATGCTGCCGCGTTCATGCTCACAATGGAAGGTGTTTGCCCGTCAGATAAGGAATTCATTTTCTATGGAAACCTCAAACATTCATCAGGTTCAGTTCAGCACATGGGTGATAACCTTACAGGTGCAGGTGAAGGCGATGACGAGGAGATCAAGATAGACCTTACAACAGTTCCTGAGAACATTGAGAGAATTGCGTTCACGGTAACAATTTACGATGCTGACAACAGAAGACAGAACTTCGGTCAGGTAAGCAATGCATTTATCAGAATAGTTGATATGTCTAACGGTACTGAAATGGTAAGATATGATCTTGCTGAGGACTTCTCAATAGAAACAGCTGTAGTAGTAGGTGAACTCTACAGAAATAACGGTGAGTGGAAATTTAATGCTATTGGCAGCGGTTTCCAGGGAGGACTTGCAGCCCTTTGCGGTAACTATGGCATTAACGCTCAGTAAGGAGCATATGTAAATGGCAATAAATCTTACAAAGGGAAACAAGGTCAATCTGAAAAAAAGCTCTGATGCCGGTCTGGGAGAAATTCTTATCAATCTCAACTGGAATTCACGTCCGCAGAATCAAAGTTTTTTCGCTAAACTTTTTGGTACTGCCGATCAGGGAATAGATCTTGATCTTGGATGCCTTTATGAACTTAAAAACGGAAAGAAGGGTACTGTTCAGGCTCTGGGCAATACCTTCGGCAGCCTTACAAGAGAACCATATGTTTCTCTTGATGGTGATGACCGTACAGGAGCGTCCTCGGTTGGAGAAAATCTTAGAATAAACGGCAATATGATAAGCAATATAAGACGTATTCTAGTTTATACTTTTATATATGAGGGTATAGCTAACTGGCGTCAGGCTGATGCTGTTGTTACTATAAAATATCCCGGTGCCGAGGATATGATAGTCCGCATGGACAGCTTTGATTCAAGCTACAAAATGTGCGGTCTGGTGCTGTTTGAAAATGTATCGGATACAACTTTCAGTGTAGAAAAGCTGGTGCAGTTCTTTCCCGGTCACAGTGCTTTGGATAAAGAATTTCACTGGGGACTGAGATGGGTACCCGGCAGAAAATAAAGGAAAGGAAGCTTTAATATGTCTATCAGCCTTCAAAAAGGTCAGAAGGTAAGCCTTACAAAAGAAAGTGGCGGAGGTCTTACCAATGTGATAGCGGCTCTTGGCTGGGATGAAGCTCCCAGAAAGAAAAAACTTTTTGCCAAAGAACCGGAACCCATTGATTGTGATGCATCTGCTTTTGTTCTTCGTGAAGGTCTTCTTAGAGGTAAGGAAGATATTGTTTACTTCGGAAACCTTAACCATGTTTCAGGATGTATAAAACATATGGGTGATAATCTCACAGGTGCAGGTGACGGTGATGATGAACAGATCTATATCGACCTTGCTGCTCTGCCGAATGATATTGACAAAGTAATTATCGTGGTAAATATATTTCAGGCAAGAATACGCAATCAGCATTTTGGTATGATACAAAATGCTTATATCCGTATCATTGACGGTTCAACTCAAAGGGAAATTATCAAATATAATCTTACAGATGATTATTCGGGCTGTACTGCTCTGATTTTCGGCGAGGTTTACCGTTATAATAATGAATGGAAGTTTACCGCTATCGGTCAGGGTACAAATGATAACAGCGTTGACGAACTTGCAAGAAGATATAAGTGAAGATATTGAGGATGCCCCTTAGGGTGTCCTCTTTTATTCAATTAGCAATGTGCAATCGGCGGTGACTTGAATTTACTTTGCTTAGTATGTCAGTTGTCATCCCGAACGAAGCGAGGAATATTAAAAAACTTCCTTGTCACTTCGTTCCTTCTATACTGATTGATAATAATTTAACAATTTGGATGAAAGAATATTCTGAGAATAGGCTATTTTTGTAAAAAAATTCATTGACTGTTATTTTATGACAGTGTATAATTAGCTTGTATATATTTATACAAAAAATATGAAAGGACAAATGCAAAATGAAGTTTAATGGTTTGACCGACAAACAGGTTGAAGAATCCAGAGAAAAACATGGCTCCAATGTCATTCCTGATTCTGAACCTACGACGTTCTGGGCTGAATTCCTCGAAACTTTCAGCGATCCTATGATCAAGATACTTCTTGTAATTGCTGCGATTATGATAGTACTTTTCATACTCGGCAAAACAGGATTGCAGACAGGTGTTGAGATCTATGAGCCTATGGGTACTATCATAGCAGTTCTTGTTGTTGCAGTAGTTTCGGCAAAAACAGGCGTTGCTTCCGATACAAAGTACCGCCAGCTTAAAGACAGCACAGAAAAAGACAAATGTAAGGTTTACCGTAACGGTGAACTGATCGTTATCGAAGTGGATGATGTTGTTGTAGGAGATAAAGTTCTCCTTCAGGCAGGTGACAAAATCCCTGCTGACGGTATCCTTATTTCAGGCAACATGCGTGTCGATAACTCCGCCCTCAACGGTGAAGCTGAGGAATGTAAAAAGACAGAAACAACTGAGGATACTCAGCTTGCTGATGAAATTACCGGTGATACATTCGTTGATGCTCACTCACTTTTCAGAGGTGCTGTGGTATTTGACGGCGAAGGTGTTCTCGATGTAAGAAAAGTCGGTCTCAAGACTATGATGGGACGTATGGCAGAGGAAATGCAGGGTGATGAACCTGATTCACCTCTTAAAGTTAAGCTCGCAAAGCTTGCTAAACAAATATCAACTTTCGGTTATATCGGTGCCGGTTCTATCACACTTCTTTACATACTTTACTTTATATTCATTGCTCCAGTTGTAGTGAACGGCAATAACCTCGGCTCAGGCCCGTCTGTTTTCTTTGCACAGGATTTCCTGAGCTTCATGCTTCCTAAACTTATCGAAGCTGTTTCTCTTGCAGTTGTAATTATCGTCTGTGCTGTTCCAGAGGGACTTCCGCTTATGATCTCTCTTGTACTTATGCAGAATACAAGCAAAATGCTTGATCATAACGTACTTGTAAGAAAAGCAGAAGGTATCGAAACAGCAGGTTCTGTAAATATCCTTTTCAGTGATAAGACAGGTACTATCACAAAAGGTGTACTTGAGGTTGTAGAATTCTTTACAGCAGACGGAAAAACTGTTGCAATGGAAGATATATCAAAGTATGAAAAACTCAGCACTAACCTCCATTTTGCAATAGGCAAAAATACTCAGTCAATGTTTGATTCAAAGCATGAGATCATCGGCGGTAATATTACAGACCGTGCTTTGATGAAATTTATCGGCGAAGAAACTTTCCTTAAACTTGAGGCTGATAAGGAGAATAAGGTAACAGCTAATCAGGGCTTCAACTCTACCAACAAATTCAGTCAGGCAAGAATTGATAATCAGGGTAAGACATTCTATAAGGGTGCTCCGGAGCGTCTGCTTGCAAAAGCAAAGAAATATCTTACTGCTGACGGAACAGTTAAGGATATTGATAAGAAGGCACTTGATGCAAAGATCGACGAGCTTTCAAATAAGGCTATGCGTGTGCTTTCATTCGGTTATTCAGAAAAGCCTATGAAGGAAAATGAGATCAATGACGATTTGGTTATCATCGGTCTTGTAGGTATCCGTGATGATGTACGTCCCGAAGCAAAGGTTGCTATAAAGGAAGTACAGGATGCAGGTATTCAGGTAGTAATGATCACAGGCGACAGAAAGGAAACAGCTGTTGCTATAGCTAAGGATGCAGGTCTTATCAAATCCGAAAAGGACAGAGTGCTTACATCCGCAGAACTCAATCAGATGTCTGATGATGAAGTTAAGAAGATCGTTCGTGATATTCGTGTTATTGCAAGAGCACTCCCGACAGATAAGTCCAGAATGGTAAGACTTTGTCAGGAACTCAATCTTGTTGTAGGTATGACAGGTGACGGTGTTAATGACTCTCCGGCACTTAAAAAGGCAGATGTCGGCTTTGCAATGGGCAGCGGTTCTGAGGCTGCTAAGGAAGCAGGTAAGATCGTTATTCTTGACGATAACTTCCGTTCCATCAAAGACGCTATACTTTATGGTCGTACAATTTACCATAACATTCTTAAATTCTGTACATTCCAGCTCGTTATCAATGTTGCAGCTGTTGTTATCAGTGCATTGGCTCCTTTCTTCGGAGTAGACGAGCCTCTTAAGGTAACTCACCTTCTTTTTGTAAACCTTGTAATGGATAGTCTTGGTGCTATCATGCTTGGTAATGAACCCGCTCTTCCCGAATATATGCTTGAGAAACCCCGCCGCCGTGATGAAAGTATCATAAGCAAGTCAATGGCTGCTCAGATAGGTATCATGGCTTGTTGGGCAGTTATACTCAGTGCACTGTATTTCATGGTTCCGCAGATCGCAGCTGTATTCAGTTCACAGGCTTCAACAGGTTTTGCTTCAACAGCAATAATCAGTGACCAGCATATAACAGGCTACTTTGTTCTGTTTATTCTTGCAGCTCTCTGCAACGGCTTCAATGTTCGTGATAAAGGCTTCGGTATTTTCAAAGGTCTTAAAGAAAACCCGAACTTCATCCGCATTATGCTTATAATTGCACTTGTACAGGCAGCTATTGTAAATGCTGCTCTTATCCCGCTTAATATCCCTGTAGGTAATGGTGAAGTATTCAATCCGTTCGCATGGATAAGCAATATGTTCAGCTGTACTCCGTTCAGCTGGCAGGGCTGGCTGCTTGTAATCGGCATGGCTATCACTATGATACCTGTAGACCTTATCAGAAAAGCAATTACAATGGCAGTAAGCAAAAAAGACAAATAATTAATCGGGGACATACGGCAAAACCGTATGTCCCTTTGTTTAAGAGGGGTTATATGACAATTCTTACTACAGATCTGGATAATACGCTTATATATTCATATAAGTATGATATAGGAAAAAATAAACGTTGTGCCGAAATATATCAGGGCAGGGAAATATCATTTATTACAGAAAAAACATATGAACTGCTGAAACAACTTTCTGAAAAGATCATGATAGTTCCTGTGACTACACGCACAAGAGAACAATATGACAGAATAGATCTTGGTATAAAGGATTTCAAGTATGCACTTGTCTGTAATGGTGGTGTGCTTATTGAAAACGGAGAAGAAAACAAGCAATGGTATGATGATTCAAGAAAACTTATCCAAAAAAGTGACAGTGAAATTTTAAGAGCAATAAAACTTCTCAAAGATGATAATGAAGTATGTTTTGAGATAAGATATATCCGTGAGCTGTTTGTATTCACAAAAAGCAATACGCCCGAAAAAACAGCTGCCTGTTTGAGAGAAACCCTTGATAATGAAAAGGTGGATATATTCACCAACGGTACAAAGGTCTATGCTGTGCCGAAAGGACTTGACAAGGGGCTTGCACTCAGACGTTTAAGACAAAAAACAGGTGCAGACAGAATTTTTGCGGCGGGGGACAGTGAATTTGATATACCTATGCTGAAAGAAGCTGATAAAGCATTCTGTCCGTCAGGTCTTGTAAAAGGGGCAAATATTTATCCGTGCGTAGAAAATGAACTTTTAGCTGAATTCATGCTTCAGAGTACATACGATTTTTCAGGTAATCCAAAGTAACAGCACCGTGAGATGTTATGCATACTTCGGGCAATTTTTGTTCAAGTTCCTTTAAATTGCAAAGAGAATATGCTCCGCACAAAAAATACTGTCTGTCCGTATTTTTTGGGATAATGGAGAGTAATTCCTTTGAAACAGGTGTGCGGTATGAATATATTACTTTGTCATCCGTTTTTATTTCGGGCGGATAGGCGGTAAATACAAATGCACCCTTTTTATGCAGAACAGGAAAGGTAATAATATCCTGATGTATTATCATATCACAATTATAAAGGTCTTGCACAGTGTCGGCAAGAGTTAATGCACCGATCACAGGATAATAGTTTTTCATTTCTGTAGCAACTGTAATACGGTAACTGTATTTCAGCAGTTTGCGGCAGAATTCACGACTTACTCCTTTTGGGTCAGATATGCCTATCGATAGACTGTTTTTTGGAATCAAGTCAAGTATATAAAGAATTGCATTTTCCATCATTCTGATATTTAGTGTGTTATCGCAAAAGCGTTCAAGTCCGCAGTTTTTCGGGAGAATATTTTCTTTGCAAAGCACCCTGTCATAATCATTTCCGCAAAGAGATAATATACGGTTATAATCAGGTTTTCGTCTGTAATAAAGACAATTTATGTTCATGGTTGCAATTTCCGGAATATTATGGTATTCTGTTGTTATCACATCTTCATGTAAAAATGAAGCAAGGCTTTTTTTATCAGCTTTTTCAATATTGAGAGTAATAAGCATAATATCACCGCTTTATGTTTTTTACTATAATATGAAGTAAATGTTTAAGTGGTTACTGAATTTTGAAAAATAGGGAGATGAAAAAGTGGGCGATATTTTATACGACAGCAGATATCTGGTAGAACACGTTATCCTTCCGAAAAATTTTTATGAGCAGAAAATAAATTTTATTTATGTTATGATAAAAAGCGGTGGAGAATATGTTTATGATGTCACAAAGGATATAATTGAAAATGACGGTGGACAGTGCCCTTATAGCTCGGATGATTACGGTATACATTTCATAAGAATGGATGAAAAAGCAGAACATGGGAATTATATTCTTACGGCAGAGTTTCCCATGCCCGAAAAAGAGCCTCTTTGTATTCGTGCAATATGTATTTTTGACCTTGATACAAGTAACAATGAAAGTTTCTCAAAATACCGTTATTTTACAGTTGAAAGTGGTGTAAATGAAGGTGATAAGCCGTTTCTATGTGCATGGAACGAAGACGGCTCACATTCAAATTTCGGAGAGGTATCCGATGATATTAAAGAACAGGTAGCGGCAGTTGTTGATATTTTCACTAAATAAGGAGGAAAGAATATGCCAAATGATCCTATAATACTTTTATCCTATGTCAATACAAAACTCAGGGACAGTTATCCGTCACTTGAAGAATTTTGCAGTTCGGAATGTGTTGATGTTCAGGAGATAACCGAAAAGCTTTCTGCTGTCGGTTATGAATATGACAAAACTCTCAATCGTTTTGTATAATAAAACTCCCTTGCTTTTCGGGCAAGGGAGAAATTTTTTATTCTTCTGTATTGATTTCGGAATCTGGAGTTTCCTCGTTTTCTGTATTGCTATAGTATACAGCTATTGCTTTTTGGCAAAATGATGTATAATCATCTATTATTTCTTTGGGTTCGACAAGACGTATACTTCCGTTAAACATGAACAGCCATGCATAAAACGGAGGACTGAGCTGTACTTTTGTATTGATTCTGCAAAGGTCATCATTTACTCTTTTTATGTCAGCATTATCACCGAAAGCGTCAAATATAGCAGATATGCATTTATTTCCGAATTCAAGTGTAACATCAACAGCGGGGCCGCTGTACATACGGAAAGTCTGATCTGTAAGAGAACGTATTTTTTTGCCGAATTTTACAGCATCTTCAGATATAGGTACATCTGTTTCCTTTATATCATCCATACGGTCAATGCGATATGTGCGGATCATATATTCATCTTCTGTACATTCTTCATCCGGATTATAGCATATAAGGTAATAATGTCCGTCATTGGGAGTGAGGTTCAGAGGCTCAACATCATATTCTTTTCCGTCATGGCGGTATACTTTATTTCTGTTTTCATCGGGATCGAAATATTTGAACTTAAGGCGTTTCTTCTCTGATATAGCACGGAATATTGCATCTATCTGATAAAGATTAAGTCTGGTAGGATCTTTTTTGTTTCCCTGATTTTTGTCAATTTCAGTATCTGCGAGTGCGTTGCGTTCTTCACTGTCGGTAAGTCTGGAAATGGTTTCAACCAGCTGAGAAGTGGTAGAATCTTTGAAGAAGTGAAGTGATTTTATCCAGTCAATAAGGATTTTTGCTGCTACTGTGTCAAATACATATGGTTTATCCTCGGAATAATCCCTCAATTTCTGTTGTTTATCCGGTTCACCGGAAAGGACAAGCTTGTTTGTAAGATGATCTGTATATTCCTCGTCAACATTATCGGTAAGGGGAAGGCTTTTTACAGCAGTTATCAATGTTTTCAGATCATCAAACGAAAACTCAACGTGTTCATTTTTATACTCGGAATAATAAATATTTTCCTTACCATTATTAAGGCAGTATATTCTGAATTGGTATTCATCGTTATCGTTTATATATTGCTGAAGGCATTGGACATCATCTGCAAGTGTGCGTCTGTCGCAAGGAATCTTGTACTCCGAGTCAAGTTTCTCGATAAGTGCTTTTGTCGAAAGAGCATTTTCTTTTCCTATTGCATTTTTTAAAATATCAAAAACTACCATTATTTTAACTTTCTGATTCTTTTGACGTGACATTTTTTAATTCCTCCTTGGTATTAATTTTCAATTTATATAAAGTATACCACCGTAAATAAAGAATGTCAAGATATGGTGTACAATAAAATGTATTGAAAATAAGCGGGTTTAAAGCTGAAAATTGCTAATTGTATTTTATGTCTTGTTTTATGCGGGAAAAGATATTATAATATATACATATGTGGGATATTTATTTCAGTTTGGAGTGTGATTATGGTTACTGTATCAAGAATAGAAAAGGAAACACGAAAGCGTAAAATACTTATTGTGGATGATGAAAAAATCAACAGTATGCTGCTTGGGAAAATATTGGGCGATGAATATGAAATTTCCTTTGCGGAAAACGGTAAAAAAGCTCTTGATGTCATAACTGCAGAGTATAAGACCCTTTCAATAATTTTGCTTGATCTTCTTATGCCTGAAATGAACGGATATGAATTGCTTGAAATACTGGTTAATGACAAGAGATTCAAAAATATTCCCGTCATAGTTATGACCTCGGAAAAGACTGCCGAAATAAAAAGTCTTCAGCTTGGTGCGTTAGATTTCATACCTAAGCCGTATGATATGCCTGAAGTTATAAAGGCAAGAATAAAACGCTCAATAAAACTTGCAGAGGAAAATTCGCTCCTTACCGATGTTGAAAATGAAAGTCTGACACGTCTCTATAACAAGGAATTTTTTGTACGTTATGTGAATGATCTTGATATGTTCCATCCCGAACTTGTTATGGATACTGCTTTCATAAATATAAACCGGTTTCATCTTGTAAATGAACTTTACGGACATAAAACGGGTAATGTTCTGCTCCAGACAACTGCTGATGCGATTCGGCTTATACTTCAGAAAAATATAGGACTTGCCTGCCGCTGTGATGCTGATACTTTCTATCTTTACATAGCACATCAAAATGATCCGCAGGAGCTTTTTGAATTTATTTGCAGTTATATATCAAAAGAATGCTCACTGCCCGATATTTCTATTCGTGTAGGGATATATCAAAACAGCGATAAGGGGCTGACTGTGGCACAAAGAATAGACCGTGCTTCTGTTGCCTGCAATAAATGCCGTATAACATATTCTTCGTCATTTGCCTGCTATGACAACGATCTGCATGAAAAGGAACTTTTCGGGGAAAAGCTTATCCGTGATACTGACAAGGCTCTTGCAGAAAAACAATTTAAGGTGTTTTTCCAGCCTAAATATAATATAGAGGGTGATAAGCCTGTTTTATCAAGTGCTGAGGCACTTATCAGGTGGGTACATCCCGAACATGGCATGATAAGCCCTGGTATATTCATTCCACTGTTTGAAAAAATGGTCTTATTCAGAAGCTTGACCATTATGTATGGAATGAAACAGCGGCTTGTATCAAAAAATGGAGAAATGAATTGGGAATAGATTTTCGTGTTTCGGTGAATGTATCAAGAGTTGATATATTTGATCCGGAGCTTGAAAATAAACTGCTTGATATAGTAAACAGAAACGGTCTTGATACCGGTTCTCTTATGCTTGAAATAACAGAGTCTGCATATTCAGGAAATAATAGTCAGATAATAGAAGTGGTAAAAAGGCTTCGTGATGATGGCTTTGTTATTGAAATGGATGACTTCGGTTCAGGATATTCGTCACTGAATATGCTTACTTCACTGCCGATAGATGTACTTAAACTTGATATGGGATTTGTAAGAAAAATGTGTGACGGTGAAAAGAATAAACGAATGGTGAAAATTATTCTTGAAATTGCCAAGTTCCTTTCAGTGCCTGTTATTGCAGAGGGTGTCGAAACTGTGGAACAGTATAAATTACTTGAATCGATGGGCTGTAATGTTATTCAGGGTTATTATTTCTCAAAGCCTTTGCCTCTTGATCTGATGGAAAAGAAAATTATGTCTGAAGGAGGAAAATTATAATGATAACTGTAGAAAAACTCAAAGCTTTCGGAGCTGATACCGAAGAAGGACTTACCAGATGTATGAATGATGAGGGATTTTATATTATGCTTGTTGAAAGTGCAATGTCGGACAATTCTGTTGAAGAACTGAAGCAGCAGATCTCAGACGGAGATTTTGACGCTGCATTTGAAACAGCACATTCACTCAAAGGTGTATATGCAAATCTTTCTCTTACACCTCTTTATGAAATAGTATATACTGTTACAGAACATCTCAGAAAAAAAGAAGATATGGATTATTCCGAAATTATAAATTCTCTTGAAACCAAATTTTCAGAACTTTGTTCGCTTGCTGAATGAAAAAATTCCCTCCGTACAAAAAATGGAGGGAATTTTTTATGAATTTACGATTTCATAATCATATTCGGAAGTGAAATTTTCTGTCAGACCGTCAGTAATAAAAAGCTTTTTGTCTTTTGTGCAGAGTACGAGATCAAATGTATAATTACTGTATTTTTTCCAATAATCGATAGCGTTATCCTTTCCCATTACGAAGCAGGCAGTAGAAAGGGCATCTGCCAATGTGCCGTCATTGCTTACTACGGTCACGGAACTGAGATCGCTTTGCGACGGATAGCCTGTCTGCATATCCATAATATGGTGATATACATAGCCTTTATCATCTTTGAAATATCTTTCATATCCGCCCGATGTTATTACGGCTTTATCCATTACCTCAACTACACCTAAAAGTTTACTGCTGTCCTGAGGACCATCCGGGTCGGTTATTCCGCATCTCCAGAAGCTTCCGTCAGGCTTTGTATCAAAACATTGTACATTTCCGCCAAGTGATACTATTCCTGAAAGTATATCATA
This sequence comes from uncultured Eubacteriales bacterium, assembly GCA_900315465.1. GTDB lineage: Bacteria > Bacillota > Clostridia > Oscillospirales > Acutalibacteraceae > UBA1213. Next base: position 16,288 of record OMZF01000051.1, read on the forward strand.
CTTTTTAAATATTTCCATAATGCGTGAGCTTGTATAACCCTTTGCTATACCTCCGAAATCTATACCCTGATTTTCACCGAGGGTAAGTTTTTTATTGTCAAATGTAAGCTTATCACTGCCGCACGATGACAAAACATTTTGTATATCTTCGTCATCGGGAAGGGCAGGTTCATCACCTGTAAATCCCCAAAGCTCCATAAGAGGATATACAGTAATATCATAAGCACCATCTGTTGTGCGGTATATATCAAGTGATCTTTGGGTAAGTATACGACAGTCATTTGAAAGAATACCGCCGCCCGAAGCATTTATTTTTGAAACTTCACTGTCATTATCTCCGACAGAAAGAAGTTTATCAAGTCTTTGTATTTCCTGCACAGCTTCATCAACGGCTTTTTCGCTGTTATCTCCGTATGCTGTTATGGTCATTATCGTATCCATGGCAAAAAGCTCGCGGGTCGTTTTTTTCGGGTCAAATTTAACAGCATCTTCGGCTGTGCAGGAGCAGAATATACAAAGGCATAATATAATCTCAGTAATAGCGAGAATTTTATTTTTCATTTTTATTTCCTCCGAAAAACAGATTGTCCGGCAGTCTTGTGCAAAGGAGTGAGCCTATAAGTCCGATAACTGCACCGGATAACATTCCCGAAAACCATAAAATGACCAGATACCATGCTATGCCTGATGTATTCATAATTACCATGGCGACAAGTATTTGTCCGATATTATGTGCCACACCACCGATTATACTTACGGTAACGGTGCGAAATTTGTTTTTAAGAAGTATCATCACCAGAGTTGAAAGCATACCGCCTGCAAGACTGTACAAAAAAGCCGATATTCCTCCGAACAATATGGAAACAAGGGCTATTCTTAAAATATTCAAAGTCATAGCAGGGGTGTTTCCGAGCTTATAAAGTGCGAGTATCACTACAACATTGGTAAGTCCGAGTTTCATTCCGGGAAATGCAAAAAAGGCAGGTATCTGAGATTCTATATAACTGAATACGAGTGCTAAAGCGATCATAAGACCATAGACAGCAATTTTTTTTACTTCTGTATTATTATTTTTCATGAAAATGTCACTTCACCAAAACATCAATATCTTCGCCGGAATTCTGCTTTATGTCCGAATCGCATATTTCTATGACTGTTTTATGCGGCAGACATATTATAGTTTGTCCTGCCATGCTTATTCTGCCTGTCTTTACGCAAAGGGCATCGAGGCAATCCGCATCAAGAATAAAAGCCTCACCGTTTTCTATAACAAGAGTATTTTTGCCGTTTATGCCTTGTATAATTTCGGTACGGTTTTCACTTAAAGGGTATTGTGCAGTAACTTTACCATCAATACGCACCTGAACGCTTTTGCCTGTTTTTCCGAAAATAAGCAGACCACATAATATTAAAATTCCGATAAGAAAAATTATACCTACCAGTATGACATCTCTTGTAAAAAAAATTTTCTTCATTACATATCTTCCGTTCAGCATTTTATTTTTCCGAAAAACCTGCTGTCCGGATCAAACGGTACGGATAAGTCATAGCCTAAATTTGCCATTTCTCTCACCTTTATAAGCATAAGGTTTATATCGGAATCGAGGGCAGCAGCGGTCTGAGCAACATCATAACCAATTTTGGCATAATGACATACTTCATTATTATCAAGAAGTAAATGTGCAGCAAAGGCATTTGCTTCATATTCTATGGAGCTGTTATTCATACGGAAAAGGCTGAATTCCTTCATACCTGATTCAGATGCAAGCTCCCTGTGACATTGGTCATGACCTATTTCATGTGCTATGACCATTTGTTCAAGCTTATAATCAAGTCTGTCGCTTAAAAAGATAAGTCTGTGTCTGAGCAGGTATGTGTACATTCCCAAAAGATTTTTGAAATCCGACCTGTATATTATGCGAATACCAAGCATTCCGGCAATATCATGGGCATTCCTGCTTCCGCATTTTTTAATTATTTGCTGTGCTCGTGAATATATTTCAAACGAATCCAACTGCCGTCACCTCGCTTTTTGAAATAAATTCTTTATTTTTTAGATGAATATTTTTTATTATCGGCTTTACATTCAAAATAAGCTTCTGTTAAAGCACGCATTACAGCATCCTTGTCTTCATCCGAAAGCTCTCCGCCTGCAAACATACCTATAAGCTGATTTACAAGCTGTTCGGCTTCTTTTTTTCCGCTATAGCCGTATTCATCGGCAGCTTTTACGATGAATTCCTCATCTTCCGTAAGGAGATAATTAACATCACAGCCGAAAACTTCTGCAAGTTTATGATATGTTTCACGTTTGCGGGGGTATCTCCCTTCGGTTTCGTAGCTTATGTAATTTCTTCTGCTTATGCCTACTTTTTCGGCAACATCTGATTGTCTTAGACCTGATTTTTCCCTGAGTGCTGCTAATTTTTCTCCAAATTTCATCGTTATCACTCCTGACATTATAGCAAATGCGAACTTAAACTACACCTATAATATCATAAACCCTTCACTAAGTCAATTAGCAATGTGTAATTAGTGGTCATTCTGAGGAACGTAAGTGACGAGGAATCTTTCTGATATAACTGATTTTGTGACAAAGATCCTTCGTGCCTCAAGGGCATTTCCTACGGGCACCGCTCAGGATGACAGGTTTGTATATTTCTTATTTAGAAAGTTGATTTCCTTGTTCAAACTGAAAAAGTTGTTGACAGTATCACCAACAATTTGTATAATTAAAAGGTAGTTTGATAACGAGGAGGACAAAACATGGATAGTGAGAAAAAAATAATTCTTACAGGAGACCGCCCTACAGGTCGTCTGCATCTGGGACATTATGTAGGATCTCTTAAAAGACGTGTGGAATTGCAGAATTCGGGCGAATTTGATGAAATATATATACTTATTGCAGATGATCAGGCTTTGACTGATAATGCTGATAATCCCGGTAAAATTCGTGATAATATTGTTAATGTGGTGCTCGATTACCTTTCGGCAGGTCTTGATCCCGAAAAGGTGACAATATGTGTACAGTCTGCTCTGCCTGCATTACACGCACTTACATTCTATTATATGAATTTAGTAACTACAGCAAGACTTGCCCGTAACCCTACAGTAAAGGCTGAAATTCAGATGCGTGGTTTTGCTGATGAAGGACTTCCGGCAGGATTTTTCTCTTATCCTGTTTCTCAGGCTGCCGATATTACAGCATTTGATGCTACATTGGTTCCCGTAGGTGAAGATCAGCTTCCAATGATAGAACAAACAAGGGAGATCGTAGAAAAATTCAATCGTATATACGGTGATACCCTTGTACTTCCAAAAGCCGCTATACCTGAAAATGAAACACAAAGAAGACTTCCCGGTGTTGACGGAAAGGCAAAAATGAGTAAATCTCTCGGAAACTGTATATATCTTTCGGATAATGCCAAAACTGTAAAAAAACAGGTGAACGGAAAAATGTTTACAGACCCTGCACACCTGAGAATTGAAGACCCCGGACATCTTGAGGGGAATGTTGTATTTACATATCTTGATGCATTCTGTACAGACGAACATTTTGCTGAGTATCTGCCGGATTATGCTAATCTTGATGAAATGAAGGAGCATTATTGCAGAGGAGGACTTGGTGACGGAGTTTGTAAGAAATTTCTTATTCAGGTGCTTGAGGAAACTCTCGCTCCCATAAGAACAGAAAGAGCTAAATGGGAAGCAGATATTGATGCGGTATATGATATACTCGCTGCCGGTACGAGCAGGGCAAGAGAAGTTACAAACGGTACACTTGAACGTGTGCGTAAGGCTATGAAAATAGATTATTTTGCTGACCGCCGTATTGTTAAGGAATGGGAAAAGCTTCTCAAAGAATGATTGTTGAAAAATTATAAAAAAGATGTTATAATGAAACAGTGCTTATTTCTGTTTCTGATCTTATCGGGGTGTACGAATGCGGCACTCCGATATTTTTTATGGAGGCTTATATGTCGGAGGCAAGTATTACAAAAAAGGCAATAGCTGAAGGCTTTAAAGAACTTATGTGTAAAAAGCCTTTTGAGAAAATAACTATATCGGATATAGCCGATATATGCGGACTTAACAGACAGACTTTCTATTATCATTTTCGTGATAAGTATGACCTTCTGAACTGGATATTCTATAATGAAGCAATAACTCCTTTTGCAGATGATCTTACATTTGATAACTGGAGTCAGAAGCTTCTCAATATGCTCTCGATAATAAAAAAAGAATCCCGTTTTTATACGAATGCTATGCGAACATCATACAGCAGTGAATTCAAAGAGTATATGCATAAGGTGAGTACAAATGTTTTTGTTGGAGTTATAGAATCTATAGCAGGCAAGGGTGTTATAGCAGAGGACGATGAGCTTTTTATTGCGGAATTCTTTTCATACGGACTCAACGGAACAGTTGTCGCATGGGTATCGGGCGGTATGAAAAAGCCGCCGGAGGATATTGTTTCACATATAGAAAATTTAGTGAATGACTGTAAACGTCTTGCAATAAGCAGATATACCGGTGAAAAAAATGAATGATTTCAATTTTCTTCTTGAAAGGGTCATTGATCAGGCTGAAAAAATAAATATACCTGTTTCACATAATATAAGTCCTGATGTAATAGTGAACAAAAGGGCAGTAAGACGGCTCGGATGCTGTAAAAAGGATAAAAACGGCAGGTTTACAATAGAGCTTTCGGCTGACCTTATTGATGCACCCGAAAAATCATGTATGCAGACTCTTGCACATGAAGTAATACATACCTGTCCGAAATGTTTTGATCATGGTGAAAAATTCAAAAAATATGCTGCCTTAATGAACAGTACATACGGCTATGATATAAGCCGTACCGCTTCAAGAGAAGAAATGGGTATAGAAATTAAAACGCCTTGCAGATATATAATAAAATGTGAAAAATGCGGTGCAAAAACAGAGAGAGTAAAGAGAAGTCCCCTTGTAGATAATCCCGCAAGATACCGCTGCAGGTGTGGTGGAAAACTTGTCAGAATAAAATAAAGGAGAGAAAGTTTATTGTATGATAATATAAGCCTTATTTGTCCGTTGTGCAGTGAAAAGCTAAGGCGTAAGGATAAAAGCTATGTATGCGAAAACCGCCATAGTTTTGATATTGCAAAACAAGGATATGTAAATCTTTTGCCTGTGCAAAGTAAACATTCTCTCACCCCCGGAGATACAAAATCCATGCTTTCGGCAAGAAGAAATTTTCTTGATAAGGGAATGTATGAACCTGTATGCAGATCTGTATGCGAAAGATTGAAAAAATATGTCAGTACACAAGCCCCTGTAGTTATAGATGCAGGCTGTGGTGAAGGTTATTATACCTGTGCCGTTATGAATGAAGGCTTTTCATGTATCGGTGTTGATATAGCAAAGGAAGCGGCTCGTATGGCTTGTTCGAGAAGCAAAGATGTATTATGGACTGTGGCTACTGTATCACATTTGCCTGTTGCGTCTGAAAGTGCCGATGCTGTAACAGCAATATTTTCGCTGTTTATGAATGATGAATATGCAAGGGTACTGAAAAGCGGAGGTATTGTGGTTGAGATAACGGCAGGCTCAAAACATCTTACCGAACTTAAACAGCTTATATATTCCGAAGTTTATGAACAGCATAAAAAACCGTCTCCTTTCGGAGAACAATTTGAACAGTTAGAATGTGTTAATGAAAGCTTTGTGTTTGAGGTGAACCATCAGGAACTTGTTGATCTTCTTATGATGACACCCCATATACACAGGATAAAGAAGGAAAAAGAAAATACTCTTGATAACATAGAAAAACTTAGCATTACAGCTGATTATATAATAAGAGTTTTAAGAAAAAGGCAGGGGTAAATATGAAAAGGAAACTTATGATAATTCTTGCGGCAGTTATGCTTTGCGGTATGTGCGGCTGTTCAAACGGCGGTTCGTCACAAAGCACAGACGATACAAGTGATGTGGGAGCTGTTGTATATCAGAATTCCGACGGTGCTGCTGTATTTGAATTTGATGATACAAACAGTTTTGAAGAGGTCGGAGGGAAAATAGCAGACAGAAGAAATGAAAAGACCTTCACTGTTCTGAAAGACGGCATATCACAGAAAAAAGCTGAAGAGATAGTTGACAGCTGTACTTTTACTGCATTCTATCTGCCGTCCCCCGTAAAGAATTATCAGAAATATTATTACGTTAATGTGGAGCTTGGCGGAAAGGAATATTATTCCATGTATTTTTATATCGAGAAAAGCGGTATAAAAATGTTTGCGGGAACGAATTTCCTCGTTGCCAGTGACGGCTCTCAGGTATACAGTGCAGACTGGTCAGGCAGTTATAAAGAAGTGAAAATAAATTCCGCTTCTCAGGACATTGATACAAAAGAACTTTACAAAGATGCTAAAATCACTCCCGAAGAGGCTTTGCTTCTACTGAATAAAGCAGAAGCCGAAAGTCTTAAACTGAAAGAATCTCTTTATGCATATACATTTGAAATTGATGCAAAGCTTTACGAGAAAAAAAGTATTCTTTGCTATCGTATCACTCCCAAACTCCAGTATGAAAACGGTATATCACTGTCTGAACCGATATATGTCACCGCAGACGGAACAAACCGTATCCTTATGGCAGATAGTACGGGAGAGGATTACAGACAGGTACTCTGATAAATAACACCGTATGGTGTAAAAATAAATGAAAGGGCGATGTAATTATGATAGTTAAACCAAAGGTAAGAGGATTTATCTGTACAACGGCTCACGCAGAGGGCTGCCGTGCTGCTGTAAGGGAGCAGATAGACTATGTAAAAAATCAGAAACACGCTGAAAACGGCCCGAAGAAAGTGCTTGTTGTGGGAGCATCTATGGGCTATGGTCTTGCATCAAGAATTTCTGCAGCATATTCATTCGGTGCTGCAACCATAGGAATAATTTTTGACAAGCCTGCTTCGGGTGCAAGAACTGCTACATCAGGTTGGTATAATACAGCAGCATTTGAGGAAGAAGCCGTAAAAGACGGTCTTTATGCAAAAACTCTTAACGGTGATGCTTATTCCGATGAGATCAAACAAAAGACTATTGAACTTATCAAAGCGGATCTTGGAAAAGTTGACTGTGTTGTTTACAGTCTTGCAGCTCCCAGAAGAACTGCACCTGACGGAACGATGTATACATCCGTCCTTAAAACAGTAGGTTCACCCTATACCAATAAAACAATAAATCTCAAAGATAATACAGTAAGTGATATTACCGTAGAACCTGCTACAGAGGAAGAAATAAATGCCACGGTTAAAGTAATGGGCGGAGAGGACTGGAAACTGTGGATGGAGGCACTTAAAAATGCCGATGTACTTGAAGATGATGCTGTTACAGTGGCTTATTCATATATAGGCCCGGAAATTACACATCCTATGTATGCAGACGGCTCTATCGGCAAGGCTAAAGATGATCTTTTCGCTGCCGCCAAGGAAATGACCGAAAATGAAGGAATTAAAGCATATATTTCCGTAAACAAGGCTCTTGTTACTCAGTCAAGTGCAGCTATTCCGATAGTTCCGCTTTACATTTCCATTCTTTACAAGGTAATGAAGGAGCATAATGTACATGAAGGCTGTATCGAACAGATGTGCAGACTTTTCAATGAAAAGCTTTATGCTGAAGAACCTGTTCTTGACGAAGAGGGAAGAATACGTATGGATGATCTGGAAATGAAGCCTGAAATACAGTCCGAGGTTGACAAGCTCTGGAAAGAAATTGCAACAGATAATCTGGATACCCATGCAGATCTTGCAGGTTACCATGATGATTTTTACAAATTATTCGGTTTTGGAATAAGTGGAGTAGACTATGAATCTGATATAGAACCTGATGTTAAAATTCCGAGTATAACAGAATAACCTTTGAAATAAGCTCTGTCTATGTGAATGGACAGGGCTTTTTCGGAAATATTATGGAAATTTTGTGAAAATTACTACATAATAAGTGAAGGTGTAAAAATTATGATTGTAAATTTGTTGAAAATGATTTATAAAATGTGCGAAAAAATGTTGATTAATTGAAAAGTATTTAGTATACTATTAATATAAATATTATCGTGTGTTAATATGACATCGTAATGTTTTTTGGTGTTTTGATAAAATGCTTAAAAGTAATGCTTGTAAGCAGATTTCGGAACATCTTATTTTATTCATTTTTCACTATATTTATTTAAGAATTATTCGGGCTTTGGCGTTTTTGGCAACGACTTTAAATGGTTTTTCTGTCAAATATAATAAAATATATAAAAATTTAGTCAAAACTATTGAAAATTCATTTAAAATTTAGTATAGTTAAAGATGTAATCTTTATTAAAGAAATAGAAGGGAATTTTGAAGAGATGAAAAGCTATTCTTCCGGTTTTAAAATTCCTGAAAAGGCGGTGAGAATAAATGCAATGTAAAAGTTGTGGCAGTGAGTGGAAAACCAACACTCGTGCCGGTGTTATGATACGCTGTCCTTTTTGCGGTGCCGAGCTTGAACAGGAAAAAGAAGACAAGCTGATATTTCAGAATGCAAAGGAAGCGTTGAGGTACATAATAAAAACTTACGGCGTAGATGTTATCATTGACGGTTTGCAACTGAAAACTGTACTAAGTGAGCTTATACCCGATCTGAAACAGGAACGCAAGGTTTTTATGGATGCCTATGAAGCAGGTGTGTGCAATGCACTTTATCTGGCACATGATCAGCCCGAAATTGATAAGTGTATAGCTATTCTCCAATCCATAAAAGTCCTCACACAAGAGGCTTGTATGGCTGAGAAATGGGCTTGCTACGTAGTAGAGACCTATGTTTATGCATTGAACTGGAATGTGCCGATGTTTGGTATCACACCTAACATCCATATGTATCAGATACCTGAAAATATTAATGAATCAGGTGAAAATGGAAAGGGTATTCCTCTTCTTGTAGGAGGCAGTCCGGTTTGGGAAGATCAGGGCAGCTCAGACGAGAATATGTGGGAAAAACCTGCAGGAGATAATAAAGAAGGTTTTGTATTGCCTTCACAGCTGCCGGATCAGGCGGCTGCAACGGAGGAAAAGAAGCCAGAGTCACCTGTATTTGATTTCTCAGATGAAATTGAAGAAAAGAAAGAAGAGCCGGCTAAAGAATTCAAACCCGAATCACCTGTATTCGATTTCTCAGACGAGACAGAGGAAAAGAAAGAAGAGTCTGCTAAAGAATTTAAGCCTGAATCACCTGTATTTGATTTCTCAGA
>OMZF01000052.1 GCA_900315465.1 uncultured Eubacteriales bacterium
AGGGTGCAGCGGCTCGCTGGCGGTTTTTTTATGCAACGAAAAAGCAAAATACTCTGTCATCTCGAACGAAGTGAGGGATCTTCTTCAAAAAAGTGGTTGTTCCGGAAAGATTCTTCGCTTCGCTCAGAATGACAGTCAACCAATTTTTAAAATACCACAACAAAGCCGCCCCAATGTCATCCCGAACGAAGTGAGGGATCTTTGAAAGATTCTTCGTCGCTGTGCTTTTCAGAATGACAGAGTGTATGCGTTTATAGGAATAATAACAGGAAATGTTTAATGTAGTTTACTATAATCATATAGACATTACCAGTATATCATAAATCAAACAAATTCTAAACCCCCGAAAGAAATTTTTTTTAATAAAAAAGACAAAAGCCACAGGAATGACCCTGTGACTAATGTCAAAAAGGAATAAAAAGAAAAAAGGAAAAAGGAAAGAAAAGGAATAATCAAATTTAATAATTGCCTTAAATCGACCATATCAGCCAATCTCTCTCAGCAACATCTATATAATACACTAATTTTTTTAGGATGTCAAGAGTTTTTTTATATTATTTTTATATATTTTTTTTAAAAATATTTCACTCAGTGGCAACAGAGTATAAAAAAGATATTTTTCGCAAGACCATTCGGACTCGAACTCCTGCAAAAAGCAAACCAAAGAATTTACGCTTATATAATTTTTTCTTATCTAAAATTTTCTTTATTATTTAATTTCAGGAAGAGGCTTTGACCTCAGGATACCATGAAAGAAAACTTCATAGTTTTTTACATTCTTTGATTTTTCAAACAATAATATATCATTATCAATATCACATACCCTGTTTTGCGAAAAGCACATTCCGTTTCCTCTTTTTATTAAACTTTTTCCATCGGAAAGGTTATAGTGATAAAAAATAACTCCATCTGTTCCTGTGCTGAGGCTTGCTTTACCATTCAGGTTTACCTTTAAATCATCTGAAGAAGAATTAACTGTTATACTTTCCGTAACAGAATAATCAGTTTCGGAAATACTCTCACAAGGGATAAAAAACAAAGGCTCAAGATTTACACAATCATGGCTGATCCTGTGGTCAATGTCACTTATTTTCCATGTACAGCTTCCCTCACCGTTATAAATATCTATTTTGCAGTTTTTCATTTTGGTATATAAAACTACACTGTCAAAAAGCAGAATACCGCTTTCCGACGAATTCAGCTTTACTGATGCAGTAACATAACAGTCGAGCAGATCTTCATCATTTTTCTTATACTTTTTTATTTCTGTTACGGTTATATCTTCACGCTTGATCTTATATCCGCTGAAATATCCTATTGGTTCACAATGCTTCTTTGTTGTATTATCATTATCAATATAAAGACTGCCGCTGCCGTCTTCCATAAAAGAATACATAATTTCACCATTGTAATTATTCCGTACAGCAATTGCAAAAGGATCCTTGCAGTCCGTACTCAGTCTTATGACAGTGCTGCCGTTGAGCTTCATTTTTCTGCTCATTGAAAAACTTTTTATCTGCGGTTCACTTATTTTTTCTCCGCTTCCGGATAAAATAAACATTGCCAATATTATCATACATACAACTATTATTGCCGCAATGAAAACTATCATGAAAATTTTATCTCTTTTACTTTTTATCCCCGAATACCACGGACTGACAGAAGTTATTTCGCTTTTAAGTGCTGAGAATTCTTCCTGTGATACAGCAAAGCCCATACCATCAGCTTTTCCGCTTTCACTGAATTTTCCTATCGGAAAACGGCAGTGCGGACACCTCACCGCTGAGTCTTCTATGGTATATCCGCATTCGGGACAATTCATCCTGTTCATTCACTTTCCTCCCCATAGACTCCTATGCTTTTCCAGGGAATAAAGCCCAATATATCAAATTGTCCTGTTGTTTCATCTGAAATATTAAGATTTCCCGCTTCTTCACTACGTAATACTTCAAGGTTTCCTTTTGAATCAACTATGGTGCTGTCAAAACCGGAAAGTACATTATCGAAATCATCCCCCCCTGCACCATTTTCAATTGTCTGTATACTCCATCTGTATAAAATTTCTCCGGGGGGATCACTCACAGGTTTTACAGTACAGCTTGCATTATACTCAATAAAACTGAGACCGTCATCTTCCGCATAATAATTTTGTGTATCTATCATAATACCATTCTCTGTTTCATCGCATACTTCCGCCTCGACAAAAAGCAGAGGCTCAACTTCAGCAATAAGATCCGAAGTACCCTTTGGTGTACGGAATGAAAAGCTTTGTGTCATGGATTTTCCTTCAAAAGAATCCACTGACTCACAAAACAGATAATTACTGTATTGATCCGAATACAAATTCAGTCTGTAGAACATCCTGCCGGTCTTTGTTCTGTTAAATGAAAAATTCAGTATTACCGTCACAAGAGTAGTATCCTCAAAAGCAAGATCCGTATATTCATATCTTATAACTACATCTTCAAGTATATTTTCATCAACAGGCTTACCCTGCATATATCCCATTACCTTAAATTTTTCAGATAAAGAATCTGCCATTTTATCGGAATCGTTATATAGCTTATATTCCTGCAAGCCCATACCACCATCCATATATACATAATAATAGACCGGCTTTTTTGTTACACTGGTTTGTGCATATTCTTCGTCTGAAATCACTGCAATAAAAGTGTTTCTTTCGTCGCTTTCAAAATGTGCAAGTCTTCTTTCTTCACCAGCATCATCATATATAACTTCACTTCCGGTAAAGGATATTTCCTTTACATTAAACTCTCCCTTGTCGTCATCGTCAATAGAAGATGTTTCTACTAAATCGGAAATATCAGATTCGTAGTTAGTCTGTTTATTCCCTATCGCCAAGGAAACGCCAACACCCACACATACTGCCACAGCCAGCCCTACTGCTGCCGCTGCAACATATACTCTGCGTTTTTTTCTCTCCGGAGCAGTATTAAGACCTGAATTGCAAACTTTTTTAATCGTTTCCGTATCGGCAATTTTCTTGTTTTCTTCATTTTCAGAAAAAACAGGTGTGTATACAGGCATTTCCGTGGGAGCTCTTTTTTCCTCTTCCACCGGTTCATTAAAAGGAGCATAGGAAATATCGTCACTTTCTTTTTGTGAAGGATCTGTAAAAGCACCTATCGGAAAACCGCAATATTGACATTTTTCCTGCAAGTCTGATATTATCTTACCACATTCGGGACAATTTATTTTTGCCATAGTTATCCTCCGTTCAAATACATATCTGTCACATATAATAGTACCATTAATTATTTTTACAATCAATCAATACACCAAAAATTTACACAAAATTATTTCTCTCACAAACATATTTTTACATCATATAATGGTAATAAAAGAGAGAGGTGATCTTTATGGGAGTACCCGCAATACAGGTTTCAAGTGTCACCTATGCTCTCAGAGGTCAGAAAATTCTGAGATCTATGGGAATAAAGGCAGAAATTCAACGTACAACGGAAAAAGTAAAGGGCAAAAGCTGCAGTTATAGTATAATAGTTCCAGAGGGAAAAAAAGCAGACGCTGAAAAAATACTGACAAAAAACGGTATCCGTATGATCGGACACTCTGAAAGGGAAGTGACAGATTGATATATCTTGACAACTCCGCCACAACCTATCCGAAACCACCGGCAGTATCGGCAGCGGTATCATCGGCAATGAAACACTCGGCAAATCCCGGAAGAAGCGGTCATTCGCTTTCTCTTGCCGCTGCCTCTGAAATATATAATGCCCGAAGCAGTGCAGCCGGCTTTTTCGGCTGTGATAACGAAGAAAGGGTCATATTCACATCAGGCTGTACGATGGCAATGAATATGGCTTTAAAGGGACTTTTAAAAAAGGGGGATCATGTAGTTGTGTCATCACTTGAGCATAATGCGGTAATGCGGCCTTTGCAAAGCCTTGCAAAAGATGATATAACATTTACCAAAGCACAGATAGTTCCCTTTGACAATGAAAAAACAACAGACAGTTTCAGAAAAGCTATAAATGCAAAAACCAGAATGATAGTCTGTACCCATGCTTCAAATGTGTGGGGACTTCGTATGCCTGTAGAAAGACTGTCCGCACTTGCACACGCCTACGGACTTATGTTTGTACTTGATGCCGCACAAAGTGCAGGAGTGGCGGAGGTAACAATGAAAAGCGGCTATGATGCCGTATGCATAGCCGGTCATAAAGGACTTTACGGGCCTATGGGTACGGGTATTCTTATACTCGGTGAAAATATACTTCCTGATACCATCATAGAAGGAGGTACAGGCAGTTCATCAGCCGAATTTATGCAGCCTGAAGAACTGCCTGACCGTTTTGAATCAGGCACTCCCAATCTTCCGGGGATTGCAGGACTTAAAACAGGCATAGATTTTGTACGAAAAAAAGGTACAGACCGTATATTCGCACATGAACTTGCACTGATGCAGTATTTGTATTCAAGACTCGAAAAAATGCCTGAAATAAAGCTTTATACACCACGACCCGATGCAGAATTCACTCTGCCTGTACTTTCATTCAATATTGATGGTCTTTCATCTGAGGAAACTGCTCTCAGATTATCCAAAAGAGGTATTGCTGTACGGGCAGGACTTCATTGTGCCCCGCTCGCACATGAAAGCATGGGAACTCTTGATACAGGTGCTGTACGTATTTCACCTTCGGTATTTACTTCAGGTGCAGATATTGACAGACTTATTTTTGCTCTTAAAAGAATATAGCATCCGCATATAAACAGCCGCCATCTGCATATGACGGCTGTTTTGTTAATGGTAAAAAATAATTATGAAAAACTTAAAAAAAATGTTGCTAAAATTCAATGATATGATAAAATAGTTATAGTATACTAAATCATGGTGGTGGCAAAATAATGTGGGAACAGATAGTATCAATGTACAATTCGTTCATTGCCCTTATGCTTACATTCAGGGTGACGGATGTACTTGATATTCTGATAGTATCTTTTATAATATACAGTCTTATAAAAATCATGCGTGAAACCAGAGCAGAACAGCTCGTAAAAGGTATTTTCATACTTATGCTCGGATTTGCGGCTTCAAGCATTTTTAATCTTAAAATGCTGAATACCCTTTTTACATCCTTCTTTCAGTTTTCGGTACTTGCGATACTGATAGTATTCCAGCCCGAACTCAGAAGTGCTTTGGAGCATATAGGCAGAAGTAAGATAGGAAAATACTGGAACGGTCTTTCAGCAGCTAATCTTGAGGAAAATCATGTAAAACAGATACGTAAATGTATAAACTGTGTTGTTGAAGTAGCAAATAATTTCCAGAAATCAAAAACTGGTGCTCTTATAGTTTTTGAAAAGCAGACCAAACTCGGTGAAATAATCGATACGGGAACTATAGTAGATGCCCAGCCTTCTGTACCTGTTATAGGAAATATATTCTTCAATAAAGCACCTCTGCATGATGGTGCAATGGTAGTACGTGACGGAAAAGTATATGCCGCAGGGTGCATACTTCCTCTTACCAAAAATAATAATATAAGCACAGATCTCGGAACAAGACATCGTGCAGCTCTCGGTATCAGTGAAAACAGTGATGCGATAATAGTGGTTGTTTCAGAGGAAACAGGCACTATTTCGATTGCCAAAAACGGAGTAATCACACGTAACTATACCCGTGAAACTCTGAGCATGGAGCTTGAAGATGAACTCATTCCCAAGGATATGGAAAAGAATGACCGTATTCCCATAATAAACAATGTTATGAAAGGAAAAAGAAATGAAAGGAATAACAAGTAAGCTTAATTTCTCAAAGCTCTTTTATAACGATAAATTTGTAATGCTTTTTTCGGTGCTGCTTGCATTCATAATATGGGTAAATTTGTCGATGACCTCTCAGGAAACACGTTACCTTACAGTTACCGATATTCCGATAAGCCTGCCCGAACTCGGAAATGACCTGCAATTTTTCGGAAGCGAAAATGAAACCGCAGAGGTACGCATATCAGGAAATTCCCTTGTAGTTGCCAGTGTCACAAGCAGCGATATATATATCACCGCAGCCGACACAAGTCAGCTCACCTCTCCCGGCAGCTATACACTGAACCTTGTTCCAAAAAAAGGCAGCATCAAATCCGATTATAATTTTGATTCAACTGTACGCCCTTCAACCATACAGACATACATAGACAGATATGCGGAAAAAGAAATAACCATTACCGATAAAATAGATGTCAGCAAGGTTGACGAGAATCATTATGCGGCAAAAACGACCCTTTCCCGTCAGACTATTACCGTAAAAGGAGCAGAAGGGGTCATAAACAGCATAGCAGAAGCAGATGCAGAATACAAATTCACTGATTCGATCTCCGAAACCCAGACAGTAGAGGCAAAAATAGTTTTGAGAGATTCAGCCGGAGAAGAAATAATAAGCAGCTATATAACAACAGATGCAAAGACAGTTACCGCAACAGTACCGATACTCAAGATAAAAACCATTCCGATAGTACCGAAAATAATAAATACACCAGACAGCTTTGTACTCGATGACAGTATTATTTCGGTAGAACCTTCAAGTATTCAGGTAGCAATACCCGATGATGCAACAGATGTAATTTCATCAATAAGTACAGGTGAAATTGACCTTTCAAATGTGGATACTACAAACAATCATTTTAATGTAGAGCTTGACATTCCATCTGGTCTGAGAAATCTCAAACAGATAACATCAGCGGAAGTGACATTTGACAGCAGTAGGCTTTCCACAAAAAGAATAACTCTTTCAAAATTTACAATAATCAATGAAAGTGCAAATCGTAAAACTACCGTTTCCACAAAATCCATTGCTATCACTCTTGTAGGTGACAAAGATCAGATCAGCAGCATTACCTCAGCTAATATAACGGCGGTGGTAGATATGTCCTCAAAGGTCAGCTTCTCAGGCTATGGAAGTGTACCGGTAACAGTAAGCATAAACAGCAAATTCCCGTTTATATGGTCTTATGGCAACTACGAAGTTGATGTCAATGTCGCTGACACAAGTGAGTCCAATTAGCAATTCTCAATTAAAATAAAGGCTGCTGCAGATACATTTTGTATATCTGCGGCAGTCTTTTTATTATTGTGAAATTTGTGACATACTCCCGCCGCCTACGCTAACGCTTATAGTCAGGGGACTTCTTGCCCGTTAGGTTAAAAGACAATGATTGTGCAAAATGTATATAACTAAATATAACATAATGCATAATTCTTTCCACAAAGATAACATTTCAGACACAAAAATCAATTTATATGTATTCATAACCATTACCAGCCCATTACACTTTGTACGCATCGCCTCGCCAAAACGCTGGTAGTGTACTATTTCCCTTTGTCTTAAAAATCTTATCGGGTCAATAACATCTGGATCGTCACAAAATCTCAGTATATTGTCGTAGGTCACTCTTGCCTTTTGTTCAGCAGCAAGGTCTTCATGGATGTCTGTTATAGGGTCGCCCTTCACCTGCATTGCAGCTGCACTGAAAGGCACTCCCGATGCTGCTGACGGGTATATTCCGGCAGTGTGGTCAACAAAATATGCATCAAGTCCTGCCGCCTTGATTTCTTCAACAGTAAGACCTTTTGTGAGCTGATATACGATAGTCCCCACCATTTCCAGATGTCCGAGTTCTTCTGTTCCGTTAAGATGTCAGTTATCAGTGATTATTTATTTTTTAACGATACGGCACTGCAGTTTATCAATTGCCACACCGTAGATACCGGCATAGCCATTATCATTAACGGTATTATATCCACGCACCCAGGGAAGATATGACGTTGATTTATTTGTAGAT
>OMZF01000055.1 GCA_900315465.1 uncultured Eubacteriales bacterium
ATAAAAAACATCTTGATATTGTATTTGACAATATACCAAAAATAAACAATAAAAATCCTGAAATAAGCGAGTATGATGAAAACACCTACATTGTAACCGTAAGATCGGTAAAAAAATCCATGATGTATCTTGCAATGCAGTACAGCGAGCATATAACTGTTACAGAACCTCCCGAACTGGTGGAGGAAATACATAAAAATTTGTTTGCTACTGCTGAAAGATACGAAAAATATATTAAAAAAACGGAGGAATAAATATGTTTGACAAAATACCTGTAAAATGCCCGAAATGCGAAAGTTACCTGACATCTGATCACATTCAGAATTATACAAAATGTCCTTATTGCGATACTATATCCGATACAAAAAAGATGATTGCACTTTTCGAGTCAGAATATGAAGAAAGAACTCTTTTTGACGAAGACGACTTTGATTGGGATGAACTTGATGAAGATGATGAAGACTACGAGGATATTTTTGAGGAAGACGATGAAGATGATGACGAAAGTTCTTTCGATGATATTCAGTGGGCAAGTCTGAGTGATCTGGATTTTGAAGATTACTTCTCTATTGAAGACGATGAAGAATATGATGATGAATACGAAGATGAATATGAAGACGAGGATGAAGAGGAAGATGATTACGAATTTGACTTTGATCCTTTCTACTATGATGATGATGAAATGACTGAGGAAGTTGAAGACATAGAAGATGAGGACGAGGATGACGAGTTCTTTTATCTTTATGACGATGATGAAATGACTGAGGAAGTTGAAGACATTGACGATGATGACGAAGATGCAGAATGTGCAGATGGCGGAGATAAGGACTATGGAGACGAATATACACTTTCCCTTTTTGACGATGACGATAACGAAGAAGAGGACGATGGAGAAGAGGACGATGAAGAAGATGATGATTTCTTCTACATAGGTGATGAAGAGGAAGACGAAGAAGATGATGATTTCTTCTACATAGGTGATGAAGAGGAAGACGAAGATGACGATGATTTCTTCTATATAGATGATGCAGACGAAGAAGATGATGATGGAAACGATTGACCTCCACTAAATTTTTGATAACCCAAAAAGGACTGCAGCACAGTGGATGTGCTGCAGTCCCCATTTTTGCTGTGACGCTGAAATTACTCAGCTTTTTTGCCGAACATATTGAAACGGAAAAGCCTTGTTTCATCTTCGGGCTTCTGACACTCAAGGTGAGCATTTGCAATCTTACCGCCCTGAATAAGACTTGTAAGACCAATGAGCTGGCAGAGTTTGCTCTTGAGGTTAAGTCTGTCTCCTTCATCTGTTACGAGGAATACATTTCCCTCACATTTATTGATCTCTGCAAGAAATTCCTGAACGTCAATGTTATGCATTTCAACTGATGCCATAATAAATTACCTCCTAAGTTTTGTTTAGTGGTTTTAAGCAGGTACTCTTTACCTGTTGCCTTTATTATAACATATAGATCCTTATTGTCAATCTTTTTTTCTAAAAAATAATTCAAAATTTTATTGAACTTGCAGTAATTAAGCGGTTGATTTTTGTACATTTTGCTAATCGTTTGACATTTTTCATGTAATTATTTTTCCATTAACGATTTTTATGCATCTTTTTGCCCTTTTTGAAAGTACATTGTCATGCGTTATCATTATAACAGTAACACCGCTTCTGTTCATTTCCTCCATAACAGACAAAACAGTTTCTCCCGATTCACGATCAAGACTGCCTGTAGGCTCGTCTGCAAGAAGTATTTCGGGTTTTGAGGCAACCGCCCTCGCTACAGCTACTCTCTGCTGCTGTCCTCCCGAAAGTTCTGACGGGAAATAATTCTTCCTTTCATGAAGTCCCACCATTTCAAGTGCTTTTTGTGCAGCATAATGCCTCTCCCTTTTAGATATTCCCTTATACATAAGCGGTAATGCAACATTTTCCTCGGAATTCAGCGATGGTATAAGATTGAAGCTCTGAAACACAAAACTTATCACCTGACTCCTGAGAAATGCAAGCTTTCTTTCACTAAGAAAGCTTACATCCATTCCTTTCAGATAATATTTGCCTTCAGTCTGTCGGTCAAGACATCCGAGTATATTCATCAAAGTGGATTTTCCCGAGCCTGACTGCCCTGTTACAGAAATAAAATCTCCCCTGTCCACACTCAGATCTATCCCCTTTAATGCATGAACTGTCATTCCTCTTGCATTATAATCACGCTTTATATTTTTAAGACATATCAATTCTTCCTTCATAACTATCGTTCCTTTCGATCTGGTATGGAGTATTGTTGTTTTACTAACCTATTGTATCAAGTTTATTTTTCCTTCAAACATAAATAATTATTCTGATAAAAACAAAAAAACCGCAGCTTTTTGACTGCGGTTTCGTCACGTTTATTTTTTGTTGTCCGGTGGTCGTCTGTTCTGATTAGGTCTGCGGCTTTTCGGAGGACAAACCGTAGGATCATTTTGAGGAATCTTTTTTTGTAATTGTTCGGGATTTTTTCTTGCAAATTTGGGACGCTGCTCCTCTTTTTTCGTATCTGTCTGCTTATCATTCCTTGCCTGCTGCTGAGAAACATTTTTCTTAACAACAGTATTACTATGTTTTTGAGCACCTTTGCCGAAAGCACTGTTTACCGCATTTTCACGTCTGATCTTTGCCTGCTGTGCAACAACTCTGTCATGTTTGCGTTTTCTTTGTTTCGGGTCTATAAACAATATATAAAAACTTGTGAGAATAACAAGTCCCAGATCTATCAATATAATAAGAATCGTTATAAAAGTATATCCCACAGAAAACTCTGAGCTTTCCTCTTCATCGGGTGAAGCTAACTTCTTATTTTCGTCATATACCGGAAGATTTTTTATTGTCTCCACCTTTCTTCCGTTGCTTGCCCCGTATTCCTCCAGATATAAATTATTATCGCAATAAATTATAAGCTTTGGTGTCATATTAAAGGCATTGTCCTCAAGCTCGGATGGATTTTTATAAAATACGGCTTCTTCAAAATTCGGACATCCGTTAAACGACAATGCATCAAGCTTTACTCCTCCGTTAAATTCCGAACGTACAAGATTGTTACAGCCGTTAAAGGCATCCGGCTCTATCTCTCCGAGTGTTGTGGGGAATACTACCCTCCTCAGCTCAATACAGTCTTTGAATGAATCACTCTTTATAGTTTTAAGACTGTTACCGAAATCTATGGTTTTAAGCTTTTCACAGCCGCTGAAACAGCCCTCGCTTATATTTGTGATAGTTACGGGTATCTTTATATTTTCAAGTCCCGAACCTTCAAAAAGATATTCAGAAAGAGTGTTGAGGCTGTTAGGCAGATCAATCGTTTTTAACGAAGTACATTTTTTGAATGCCTTTTCTCCTATCTTCTCTACCGAATTGGGTATAGTAAGCTTTTTAAGAGAATCACAGTCCTCAAATGCCGATACATCTATTACACTTACCGTACTCGGAATAATTATTTCTTCTATAGTATCATTCCCTGCAAATGCATGACTGCCGATGGTCTTTATATTTGTCGAAAGTGTTTTTACAGCGGACGTACCCGTATATTTTACAAGTATACCGTCACCTACGGTAATAAGTTCATCCTTCTGTGAATTCATCCATGCTGTATTTTCAAGTGCATATCCTCCGAAATACCTGAGCGATTTCGGTATCGCAGGAGCTGCAAGGGACGTACAGTTCACAAAAGCATAATCACCTATTATATCAAGACTGTTCGGCAGATGAATATTCTGTAGAGATGTACAGCCTGAAAATGAATATTTGCCTATAGACTGCAATCCGTCATCTGCTGATAATTCCCTGAGTGATTCACATCCCGAAAATGCAGAATCACCCACCTCTTTGATATTTGCAGGAAGCTGCACCTTTTCAAGTGAAGTACAGCCCTGAAATGCACAGTCATCTATTTTATTTACTGTATTTGGAAATTCCAGACCCTTTATTGTGGAATTATTTCTGAATGCCGCTGCACCTACAGCTGTTACCGTATATCCGTCTACATCGGCAGGAATGGTCAGAAATATACTTTGTCCACGAAAACTTATTATTTCGGCAGTCTTATCCTCTGCCGATATTTTATATCTGAAATCCCCGTTGTCTATTACGGTTTTTGCCTGTACCGCCGGAGGATTACACATACATGATATTACTGCCCCCACAGTAAATGCGGCTGATATTATGAGCGGGACTTTTTTCATCCGTCCACCTCCTGTATTATCTTCTGTTATCTACATTATAACGATATTCCTTAGGTGTCATATTATATTTTTTCTTGAATATCCTGTTGAAATACGACAGATTCGTTATTCCTATGTGAGCTGCCACCTCTGTTATCTGCATACCCGTTGTAAGCAGAAGATTCGTTGCAACATTAAGACGGTAATCATTTATATATTCTATACACGTCATTCCCATATACTTCTTGAAAAACCGCATGAAATAATGCTTGCTCAGATTTACACTTTCTGCAAGTTCATCTATAGTTATGGTTTTCATATAATTCATTTCTATATAATCAAGTATTGTCTTTATGTTTCTTGTAGTATTATCCTTTATATTGGCTTCATGCATATCAGGTATAAAGAAATAATTGAACAGGATATAAAACATTTGAAAAAGCTCAGATTTTATTTTTATTTCAAAGAATTTATTCTTTTTATCAAATTCATCTATAAGCTTCATCAGACACTCTTTGAGTTCTTCATAATGAGGCAGATCCGGTGATATTACTATAGGATTTATGTAAACTCCGTCAAGAAACGGTGTGAGATATTTTATCGCACACGCATCAGTATTATTTCCTGTCAGCATATTCATATTGAATATTATCGTGCGGAAAATTGTCCTTACGTCATTATACTGACGGAAGGAATGTAACAGGTACGGATCTACTATCAATATATCCCCCTGCCTGACATGATATTTCTCAAGGTCTATGTAGACATCATACTCTCCCTTTTCTACATAAACGACCTCCATTTCATTGTGCCAGTGCATAGGGTAGGTCGTATAAAAATCAGGCATAACGGTTTTGCATACTGTATAGGGGAGCATAAAATCTCCCTTCTGTCCCGTTTCCTTAAAAAATTGTAGCTCGTCCTGCTGCATTGAATTTGGTGCTCCTTTCAACATCCTGTTTATTTTGATTTTAGCATAATTAATATTATTAATAACCGAAAAATACGGGTTTTTACGGCGAAAACTGATACAATAGTATTATAATACTATGATTCACTTTCATCAATAACAATAAAGTAGCTTTTATAACATTTTAATATCTTTTGCAAGGAGATTTCATTCTCCTGCATTATCGCAAATTCAAGTCCCTGTCAGTTTATCGTCAAATTGCCCGATTTCCACCTGAAAACTTCGGCATTTATACAGTTTTTGTTTTATATTTTTGACGGATTTGTTATTTACTCTTGTAAGTTTTATCATTTAGTGTTATAATTATTAGGATTTGTGCTGAAACAGTTTTTCATACAAATATAAATTCAGCATTTTTGTAATTTCTATCGTTGAAAGGAATGTAAAGAGATGTACAAGATAGTAAGAAAAAAGGAGCTTAATCCTACAGTTACTCTTATGGAGATCGAAGCTCCCCTTATCGCAAAAAAAGCAGAACCGGGTCAGTTCATTATTTTCAGAGCTATGGAAGACAGTGAACGTGTTCCGCTTACTATTGCAGATTTTGACAGGGAAAAAGGTACTGTGACAATTATTTATCAGATCGTCGGCGGTGCTACAATGGAGCTTAACGGTCTTAATGAAGGTGACAGTCTGCATGATTTCGTCGGACCTCTCGGAAAACCCAGTGAAACAGAAGGTCTTAAAAAGGTTGCTGTTGTAGGCGGCGGTGTGGGTTGTGCTATAGCTTATCCTATCGCTAAAAAACTCCATAACCTCGGATGTGAAGTTCACAGCATTGTCGGATTCAGAAATAAGGATCTTGTTATCCTTGAGGATGAATTCAATAATGTAAGCGATAAACTCTGCATGATGACCGATGACGGAAGCTACGGCACAAAAGGTCTTGTTACAAATGCTCTTGAGGAGCTTATAAAGGAAGGCAATCAGTATGACGAGGTTATAGCTATAGGCCCCGTTATTATGATGAAATTCGTTTCTCTCCTTACAAAGAAATATAATATAAAAACTATAGTAAGCATGAACCCCATAATGATCGATGGTACAGGAATGTGCGGCGGATGCCGTCTTACAGTAGGAGGCAAAACAAAATTTGCCTGTGTTGACGGCCCTGACTTCGACGGTCACGAGGTAGATTTCGATGAAGCTATGCACAGAGGTACAATGTACAGAGATTTTGAAACTCACGCCCGTGAGGCTTCATGTAATCTGCTGAATAAGGAGGTAAAATGATTATGGCAGTTCAAAGAAATATGGATCCTAAAAAGTGTCCTATGCCCGTTCAGGATCCTAT
>OMZF01000147.1 GCA_900315465.1 uncultured Eubacteriales bacterium
GAACTGACCTACTGCATAGTGACCTGCTTTTGCTTTTTTAAGCATTTCTGCTGCATTTACCAATGCCATTGTAATCACGCTCCAAAATATTTATTTCGGTATGAAGAACATACCTTATTCTTCTATTATACAGTAATTGTGTCAAAAATTAAAGGGGGAATTACTGTTTTTTTAAAATTTTTTTATGTTTATCGGAATAAAGAGGAGACATATCAAAGAAATAGTATTAAAATCTTGACTTTTAGCTGCAAAAGCGGTATTTTATTATAGTAAAGTTTATTAAATTTTTTTCAAAGGAAAAGGGGAAATATCATGCTTACTCTTGACAAAATCTATCATGCGTCATATACGTTAAAGGATATTATAAGACCTACGGATATGATCAAAGCAGTAAATCTTTCCGATGATTGCGAGCTTTATCTGAAAACAGAAAATCTTCAGATAACAGGTGCATTCAAAGCAAGAGGTGCTTATTATAAAATTTCGCAGCTTACCGAAGAGGAAAGGGCAAAGGGTGTTATTGCGTGCAGTGCCGGAAATCATGCTCAGGGGGTAGCAAGGGCAGCCCAGATGTTTGGCATAAAGGCACAGATCTGTATGCCGAATTCTGCTCCTATATCAAAGGTAGAGGCTACAAAGAGTTACGGTGCGGAGGCAGTGCTTGTTGAAGGTACATATGACGATGCACATGATAAGGCTGTAGAACTTCAGAAAGAAACAGGTGCAGTATTCATTCATCCCTTTGATGATGAACTGGTAATTGCAGGACAGGGTACTATAGGTCTTGAGATACTCCAGCAGCTTCCTGATGTTGATGCTGTTATCGTTCCTATCGGAGGCGGCGGACTTATCAGCGGTGTTGCATTCGCTATAAAATCACTCAATCCGAAGGTAAAAGTATATGGTGTACAGTCAGCAGGTGCTCCGTCAATGTATCTTTCCGTTGCACATAACGAGATACAGACTCTCCCCGGAGTAAATACATTTGCAGACGGTATTGCAGTAAAGACACCCGGTGAGCTTACATTTGAACTTTGCAAGCAGTATGTTGACGAGATAATCACCGTTACAGATGATGAAGTTGCTACAGCTATACTTACTCTTATCGAAAAACAAAAGCTTATTTCCGAGGGTGCAGGTGCTGTGTCTGTTGCTGCGGCATTGTTTGACAAATTCCCGATTAAAGGCAAGAAAGTATGTTGTCTTGTTTCGGGAGGTAATATTGACGTTACCATACTTTCAAGAGTTATTGACAGAGGTTTACAGAAGACAGGCAGACTTGCAGAGTTTACTATCGCTCTTACAGATAAGCCGGGTGAGCTTTCTACAGTATCAAAGATAATTTCAAAGTTTGGTGCAAATGTTGTTGCAGTAAGCCATGACAGAGCAGACCTCAATACAGATATTACTTCATGCTATCTCCGTCTTTCTCTTGAAACAAGAAACCATGAACATATTCAGAAGATTAAAGACGAGCTTTCCAAGAAAGGCTATCGCATAGTTCAGTAAACAGCTTTTTGAGATATTCACTCAGGAGGGAATTATTTGGAAAAGAAAAACAGTCTTTCCGGAATAGTCGTATTTCTGCTTATTATTACTGTGGCTGTATTGGGGGTCTATGTACTTTTTGGAAAAGATAACGAAATAATATCTCAGGTCAGTGTTATTATTAAAAACGATGCAGTTCCGGATAATGTTCCTGTTGTACAGTGGGATAATGATTCTAAAGAAAAATCCTGCGATTTGCTTTTTGAATATCTGAAAGACCTTGAACCTATGGTTGCTGTAAAGGATCAGGAAGAAAATTTGCAGTGGGATGAAATTTGCAGGGAATGTTTCTGGGTGGATAGCTTCAATATAACTGAGACCGAGGGGAGCAGCATAAAACGCTACAATTTTGTTTATCGTGACGATGCCGCCGATAATAAGAAAATGCAGAATGCTGTTGATGAAGAGGTTGACGATATAATAGCTCTTGTGCCAAAGGAGGCATCAGACTGGGAAAAGGTTCTTGTTATACATGACGAGCTTATCAGAAGGATAACATATGACGAAAGCGATGAACTTGCCCACAGCCATGATATATACGGTGCTTTGGTGGAGCGTAGGGCGGTATGTCAGGGTTATACTTATTCAATGACATATATATGCCAGAAATTAGGCATAAGATGTGGGGAAATATATTCGGGAACTCACATTTGGAATAAATTCCCTGATTTTGACAGCAATGAATGTTATGTTGATGTGACATGGGATGATATTGACCGTTTTGACAGCAGCGGAAACCACTATATAATACATGATAATTTCGGACTGTCAAAAAAAGATATGGAAAAGCAGGCGGAGCATCAGCCCGAAGGAGAAGAAAAATCCAAAACAAAAAGTCATTCCACAGGCGACAATTTTTACAGACGCAAGGGCAGATATATCCCGAACGGAGAAACTGAAGTTCTGGAGCTTGCTGTAAAAGAACAGCTTGACAGCGGAGCAAATCTGATTGAAGTGCGTTTTGCCTCTGATACGGATTTTGCGGCTGCAAAAGATACTGTTGATGAAATAATCAGGGCATATGGATATAAGGGAAGTTATTATTCATGGAAAAATGATATTCTGAGAGTATATTCCGTAGGACTTAATCCCCCCGAAGAATAAAAACAAAAACGGGTAACACCGTTATATAAAAGTCCTTGGAGAGGGACATAAAAAACTACTACATTTTTTTAAGGAAATGATAAATATGACAGAAAAGGTTTACACTAAAAATGCACCCGATGCAATAGGCCCGTATTCACAGGCTGTCAAAGCTAACGGCTTTGTATTCACATCAGGACAGATAGCAATCAATCCTGCTTCAGGGAATGTTGAAGCAACTACTATCGAAGGACAGACAGAACAGGTTATGAAAAACCTTAAGGCTGTACTTGAAGCTGCCGGTTCATCACTTGATAATGCAGTAAAGACAGTATGTTTTCTTGCAGATATGAATGACTTTGCAAAATTCAATGAGATCTATGGCACATATTTCACCACAAAGCCTGCACGTTCATGTGTTGCTGTAAAAACTCTCCCGAAGAATGTTCTTTGTGAGGTTGAAGTAATCGCAACAGTTGAATAAATGTGGAGTTTATTGCCAACTCAAATTTAATACGCTGAACTAAAATAATGGCTGTTGTGCTTTTTACCAGTACAACAGTCATTTTCGTCAGACAAAAAGCCTTTCCTGATGTATGATAACAAAAGGAAAGGCTTATTTTTTATGTTAAAGCTAATCAAGATACAAAACGGACTAAAATCGGCTCACGATTAGTCAGCGTATTTGTTGTCAGTCTGGCTCCATGCATACATCTTGCGGATCTCAGCACCAACTTTTTCAAGCTGATGTTCAGCCTTGAGTGCACGCATAGCATTGAAGTGTGCTCTGCCGTTCTTGTTTTCAGCGATCCACTTTGCAGCAAATGTACCGTCCTGAATTTCAGCGAGAATCTTCTTCATTTCAGCCTTTGTCTGCTCTGTGATGATTCTCTTACCTGTCTCGTAGTCACCGAACTCTGCTGTGTCGGAGATAGAGTATCTCATAAGTGAGAAACCGCCTGAGTAGATAAGGTCAACGATAAGCTTCATTTCGTGGATACACTCGAAATAAGCATTCTCAGGAGCATAGCCTGCTTCAACAAGTGTTTCAAAACCTGCCTGCATCAGAGCTGTAACGCCGCCGCAAAGAACAGCCTGCTCACCAAAGAGGTCTGTTTCTGTTTCAATTCTGAAAGTTGTTTCCATGATGGCTGCACGAGCTGCACCGATACCTGCACCGTAAGCAAGAGCAATGTCAAGAGCCTTGCCTGTAGCATCCTGATATACAGCAACAAGAGCAGGTGTACCCTTGCCTTCAACATACTCGCTGCGTACTGTGTGACCCGGAGCTTTGGGTGCGATCATGAATACATCAACATTCTTCGGGGGGATAATCTGCTTGAAATGAATGTTGAAACCATGTGCGAAAGCAATAGCCTTGCCGTCTGTGAGGTTAGGAGCAATATCATTCTTGAAGATATCAGCCTGCTTCTCGTCAGGAGTAAGGATCATGATGATGTCAGCCTTCTGTGTAGCTTCAGCTGTGGTGTAAACTTCAAAACCAAGTTCTTTTACATGGTCCCACTTCTTACTTCCCTTGTAAAGACCGATGATAACATTTACTCCGCTCTCCTTGAGGTTAAGAGCGTGAGCGTGACCCTGGCTTCCGTAGCCGATGATAGCAACTGTTTTATCCTTGAGAACATTGATGTCGCAATCAGGCTGATAGTAGATTTTTGGCATTTTAAAGACCTCCAAATTAAAAAATAAAATGATTTTTGTACCTTATGGTACTTTTTATATGAAATCTGTTAGACCGTCATTTGCGTGAAAGTGTCGAATCTTTTTCAATTGCGACAGTTCCCGTTCTGACTATCTCACGGATGCCATATGGCTTTAAAAGATCGGTAAGTGTCTCAAAGCGTTCAAGGGTATCTGCAAACTGCAGCGTCATGGTATTTACCGAAACATCAACAATTTGTGCCCCCATAAGCTCGGCTATTTTCATTATGTCGAGCCTTTGCTTTGCCGGACAGCTTACTTTGATAAGGGAAAGCTCCCTGCTTATATATTCTCCCTCGGTATATGTTCTTACTTTTATTACGGGGATGACTTTGTTCAGCTGTTTTTCAAGCTGTTCTATAACATATTCGTCGCCGTCTGCAACTATTGTCATTCTGGATATATTCGGGTCTTCGGTTATTCCTACCGCAAGACTGTCTATATTGAATGCACGGCGTGAGAAAAGCCCCGAGACCTTTGAAAGTACACCGGGATGATTTTCTACTAATACAGATAATGTATATTTCATAGCGGTGTCTCCTTATCTTGATGTGGTATTCGGGTGTACGTTGCATACAAGCACGAAGGGTTTATCACTTTTCAGCATTTCAGCCGCATACTTTTCTGCTTCTTCATTTGAATAAGCCATAGCAGAATCAATGCCGTAAGCCTGTGCGAGTTTTACAAAATCGGGAACGGTACTCAGCTCTGTTATGGCATAACGGCTGCCGTAGTGTACATCCTGAAGTTCATGCACCATTCCGAGAACGGTGTTACGCATTACTATTATTTTTACGTTTATGCCCTCAGCGGCTATTGTAGCGAGTTCATTCATCGACATCTGGAAAGAGCCGTCACCGCATACGGCAATAACATCACGGTTTGGACGTGCTATTTTTGCACCGACTGCCGCAGGAACAGAATATCCCATTGTACCCATACCGCCTGAGGTGAAAAATCTTCCGTCTTTTATGCGGTAATTATTGGCACACCAGATCTGATTCTGACCTACATCGGCACACATTATTGCCTTAGGCTTTACCATACCAGAAAGACTTGAGATAAAGCTTTTCGGCTCAACATATCCCTCAAATTTCTGAGGTACGGGAGCATATTCCTTTTTCCATTCGCTGACCTGAGCTTTCCATTCATCCGGTGTGGTATAGTCAACATCCTTGAGAAGCTGGGAAAGTACATTTTTCATATCGCCAACGATAGGAATGGATGTTTTCATATTTTTGCCTATTTCGGCAGGGTCGATATCTATATGTATTACATTAGCGTGTTCAACTACCTGATCGGGAGATGCGACTGCTCTGTCACCAACTCTTGCACCGCAAAGAATAACAAGATCTGCATTATGAACCGTTATATTTGCCGCTTTCATACCATGAGAGCCGAGCATTCCGACATACTGGGGATCATCGGAGGGCATTATCCCTATGCCCATCATTGTAGAAACAACAGGGATACCTGTCTTTTCGATAAATTCACGGAATTTAGGTTTCGAGCCTGATGTAAGAACTCCGCCGCCTGCACATATTACAGGGCGTTTTGAAGTCTTTATCATTTCCAGAGCTCTTTTTATCTGCATAGGATGACCGTGAACGCTGGGCTTATATCCTATTATATTTACCTTTTCTGGATAAACAAATTCTTCGATAGTACCTGTCTGTACATCAACAGGAACATCTATAAGTACAGGACCGGGTCTGCCTGTTGATGCAATATGAAATGCCTCTTTGAATACTCTGGGGAGGTCGGCTGTATTTTTAACAAGGTAGCTGTGCTTTACAAAAGATTCACACGCACCTGTTATATCAGCCTCCTGAAAAACATCTCTGCCGAGTACATCACTTCGTACCTGCCCTGTTATGCATACGAGGGGAATTGAGTCCATATATGCTGTTGCTATACCCGTTATAAGATTCAATGCACCGGGGCCTGAAGTTGCAACGCATACACCAACACCGGAAATCGCTCTTGCGTATCCGCTGGCACAGTGAGCTGCATTCTGCTCCTGTCTGACAAGTATAGCCTTTATATCTGTATGGTAAAGTTCGTCAAAGAAAGGGCAGATAACAGCACCCGGATAGCCGAAAAGTACCTTAACTCCCTCTTCCTGAAGACATTTTACCATTATTTCAGCACCGCTGATCATATAATCACTCCAAAAAACCAATTATCATTATTATATCATCATAGAAATTATGTGTCAAGAAGTAAAAAAAGCAATAGGCAGGGCAAACGTATGAAACTGAAAGAAAAAATTGTTTGTTTTGCATAAAAACCGGGCAGCGAGCCGCCGCCGTGCCGGCGGTGTCGATTGAGCACTTACATTTTACACTATTGGGGGCTATGTTGTCTATCTTTATTCTACTGTTGCACTTGATATTATAATCTATCCACCGCTCGCCAACGGCGAGTGGTGGAGGGGTTTATAAAAAGTTTGTCATTCTGAGCGAATCTAAGGATATTTATAATGAATCAGTTTTTTAAAAAGATTCTTAGTTAAAGTTCAATACATTGTTGACAAGGGGAGCAGCAGAGTGGGTAAAAAAGCCTATAATTCTATGATTTTGCACAGCAGTCATTTTTTTAGTGTTGCTTTGTAGACATTTATATGTTATAATTACTGAAAATTATTTGAAATGGGGAGATAATTATGGGATTTCTTTTTGGAAAAAATAAACAGCAAAACAGTACGGATAATGTAAAGGCAACAGAAAATCAACCGGTCATCAGTCTTACGAAAAATCCGGAACTTAACAAAACAATTTGCTTGCGTAAAGATATTATTCAGAAAAAAGCTCAGAGAACATCATTTGAGGGAAAAAAGGCTCGTGTCGTTTTTGTACTCGACCATTCAGGCTCTATGAGGAAAATGTACAATAATGGTACTGTTCAGACATTGCTTGAACGTATTTTTCCGATGGCAATGTATTTTGATGATAATTCTGAACTTGATTTCTATTGGTTTGACTCTTTGTTCAGGGAACTGCCCCCTGTAACACCGGCTCTGCTTGAGGACTATGTAAACAAAATCATACTTGCAAATCCGGAACGTTTCGGCGGTACTTGCTATGCACCTGTAATGAATGAAATATTTAAAAAGTATGTAAAGATAAGTTCTGCCAATATCCCGACATTCGTTATCTTTATAACTGACGGTGCAAATTCTGATAAAGGTGATGCAAGCAAGGCTCTTATCAATGCATCAAGGTATAATATTTTCTGGAAGTTCATAGGTATCGGCAAAGAACGCTTTGAGTTCCTTGAACGTCTTGATAACCTCAAAGGAAGATTTATAGATAATGCAAATTTTGTTAATGTAAATGACCTTTATTCTATCAGTGATGACGATCTTTATACTCTGCTTCTTGAAGAATATGACGAATGGCTCACTCTTTGCAGAAAAAGCGGAATACCAGTAGACTGATTCGTTTTTTCTACGGTTGGGAGAAATGAATAACATTGTGAGAAAAAAAGCCGGAAAAATATTGAAAATTTATATTTTTGACTTTACATAGGAGAAAAAAAGTGCTAAAATTATAAGGGTGCAATTTTGTTGCATCATGGACTTAATCATTTTTTATAAGTCATTTTTAATTTATTATTATAAAGGAGGAAAAATCCAATGGCAAGAAAAATGAAAACCATGGACGGTAACAACGCTGCTGCACATGTTGCTTATGCGTTTACTGAGGTAGCAGGTATTTATCCTATTACTCCGTCCAGCCCTATGGCAGACTATGTTGATCAGTGGTCAGCTCAGGGTCTCAAAAACATCTTCGGTACAACTGTAAAGGTTTCCGAGATGCAGTCAGAAGCAGGTGCTTCAGGTACAGTTCACGGATCACTTAATGCCGGTGCACTTACCACTACTTTCACAGCTTCACAGGGACTTCTTCTTATGATCCCGAATATGTACAAGATCGCCGGTGAACTTCTTCCGGGCGTATTCCATGTATCAGCCCGCTGCGTAGCTTCACACGCACTCAATATCTTCGGTGACCATTCAGACGTATATGCATGCCGTCAGACAGGTTTTGCTATGCTCGCTGAAACAAATACTCAGGAGGTTATGGATCTTGCACCTGTAGCACATCTTGCTGCTATCGAGGGCAGAGTTCCTTTCATCAACTTCTTCGACGGTTTCAGAACTTCACATGAGATCCAGAAGATTCAGATCTGGGATTATGAAGATCTTAAAGAAATGTGCGATATGGATGCTGTTGATGCATTCAGAAAGAGAGCTCTTAATCCTGAGCGTCCTGTTATGAGAGGCTCACATGAAAACGGAGACATCTTCTTCCAGCACAGAGAAGCTTGCAACAAATACTATGAAGCTGTTCCGGGTATCGTTGAAAAGTATATGGACAAGATCAATGCTAAACTCGGTACAGATTACAAACTCTTCAACTACTACGGTGCAGAGGATGCAGAGCGTGTTATCATCGCTATGGGTTCAATCTGTGACGTTGCAGAAGAAGTTATCGACTACATGAACAAGAACGGTGAAAAAGTAGGTCTTGTTAAAGTAAGACTTTATCGCCCGTTCAGAGCTGATAAGCTTGTAGAGGCTATCCCTGCTACAGTTAAGAAAATCGCTGTTCTTGACAGAACAAAAGAGCCCGGTGCTCTCGGCGAACCTCTCTTCCTTGATGTTATCGCTGCACTTGCTGCTCAGGGCAGAACAGGCATTAAGGTTGTTGGCGGTCGCTATGGTCTTGGTTCTAAGGATACTCCTCCTTCAAGCGTATTCGCTGTATATGATGAACTCGCTAAGGATGAACCCAAGGCTCAGTTCACAATCGGTATCAACGATGATGTTACAATGCTTTCACTTGAGGAAAAGCCCGCTCCCAACACAGCTGCAGAGGGTACAATTGAATGTAAGTTCTGGGGTCTCGGCGGCGACGGTACTGTTGGCGCAAACAAGAACTCCATCAAGATCATCGGTGACTATACTCAGAAGTATGTACA
>OMZF01000063.1 GCA_900315465.1 uncultured Eubacteriales bacterium
AACCTTAATACTTCTTTGGCTTGCATATTATCACCTCTTACACCTACTATATCATATATTTAATATTATTTCAATATACTTTTGAATGTTTTTAATGTTTTATTGTGTCATACAATAGTAAAAAACAATTATTTTATTCATAATCATAATTAAATTACAAAACCCTCCACCGTATTCAAAAATGCTGGAAACGGCGGAGAGTTTTCAATGGCTTTGTAGAACCATCTGTTATAACAATTATTTCAATTTCAATCCATCTTTAAAAGCATCTCCGACTCTTCCGCCAACTTTATAGTATCCGTGTGTGTACGGGTCAAAAGCAATCGCCTGCAGTGAGTCTATATCTACCTTACCATCTTTCATTACGGCTTCTTCAACGGATGTTCTGACAACTTTTGCAATAACCCCGATACCGGTTTCATCACTCTGATATTCGATGAATTCACATTCCATGGCTATAGGAAATTCATTTATGACCGGAGCATCGACAAGTTCTGATTTTGTAAATGTAAGACCACTCTTGGCAAACTTGTCCGGTTCTTTGTTTCCACTGACTATACCGAAATAATCTGCTTCCACAACATGCTTTGCATCAGCTATGTGAATGACAAAGCCTTTTCTTGCTTTGATATTCTGAACTGTCTTATGTGTTTCAGTAAGATTGAGTGCAACCACATCACGTTCAAGCATAGTACCCCATGCGGCATTCATCACATCTACAGTTCCGTCATCGTTAAATGTGGAAATCAGAAGCACAGGCATCGGAAAAATGGCTTCGGTTGTTTTGATTTGTTGTTTCATGGTAATAACCCCCTGTAATGATTATTTAGTTTATTTACTACATATTATAAACTGTTTTGTCAATAATTACAAGCACCTGAATATAATAAATTTTTATCTAAAAAATGGGGTAGCCGTAATCGGTAAGTGTGTGGTATAATAAGAAAAAGAATTGTGCGAAGGAAGTAGTTATGATAGATGTAACTGATATGAAATGGACAAGAGAGCCGGAAAATTATAGTATCCGACGCGATCAGATAGAAATAACAACTGTACCTTATACTGATCTGTGGCAGAGGACATATTATCATTTTCGCAACGATAATGCACCGGTACTGCAAATGGAAACTGAAGAAGAATACTTTTCCTTTATTGTAAAAACAGATTTTACAGAAAGCAATCATCGCTTTGATCAATGCGGCATTGTTATGTATCTTGATTCAGAAAACTGGTTAAAGGCTTCTGTTGAATACGAAAACTCGTTGTTTCAGCATCTTGGTTCGGTTGTAACTAATCATGGTTATTCTGATTGGGCAACAACTGAAATTCCTGCCGATATCAAGACTATGTGGTATCGTTTCAGCCGAAGAAAAGATGATTACTGTATTGAATGTTCAAATAACGGGATCGCTTTTTCTCAGATGCGTGTGTGTCATATGTTGGAAGGTGCGAAAAAAATACGATTCGGTATTTATGCCTGTAGTCCGGAAAATTCCAGCTTCAAGGCTATTTTCACTGATATAAAAATAACAGAATGTGCTTGGAGAGCCCACGACGGACAACAACCGGATTGATGAATCCATGTTCAATTCACTTGCACAAAACACTTAGCAGTAACGACTTCTGTATTTTATCTGATTTTGTAAAAATATTGTGGTTTACTATTAAAACTATAATAAATCAAAAGAAGGAGTAATTAAAAATGGAACAGTTTTCGGTTTATTACGATGATAGATGTATTGCATCATATTATTGTGAACCTGAGGAGAACAGCTATGAATACTATGTCGGCTGGCCATCAGTATATAAGAACACTGTACCGGCTGAATATCTGAAAGAAAAAAAGCTGAAAAAACCATATAAGCTTATGGAAAGTATTATGAAAGAGGAAAACCGCTTACCGAATACAAGAAAGATTGTGTATGTGTCCGGTCCTGTTAAAATAGTAAGAGTTCCTAAGAATATTGACCGGTTTATTGTTTACAGAATGAATGCACAAAAAGGAGAATGTGGTTATTCCGAAAAGAAGTATTCTGCACCGCATTATGAAGGAGAGAATACGCCAGAAGGTATGAAGGAATGGGCTTCCTTTTATCAATTTGTAAAAAGAGATGACGGAACATTTGAAGTTGAGCTTGAAGAAAACTGGTGGTGGGGCGGCGGTCATAATGACGGCGGTACGATCCACTGTGAAGTTCCTGAGGAGTATCTGGATATGTCTTATGATGAGTTTCTCCAAAATGTTGTTACTGTAGGAAAGGCTACAAATTATGGCTTTACCGCTGATGATCTCAGAGGATGCAGCGGATTGAAAGAATTCTTCGGATTTGAATAATACAGAAAATAGCAGCCGTGCAGGTCTTAAAAAAATCTGCACGGCTTATGTCATTCTTTATTTTGATAATGGATTTTGTTTACGGCAATACTATCCCCGGCTCAGAAAGGGTCAGATCGTAATCGTCGAGTGATTTTCCCTCTTCTAATTCTGTAATTTTTAAAGCTATTATCTTATCGTCACGAACATTAACATATACACATTGTTTCGGGCAGGTATTCAGCAGAAGATAGCCCTCTGCTTTATCCTCTGTAATATTTGTCCAGGCATCTCCCAAACCATTCCAGCTTAGCCTGCCCTTACCGGTAATATAATCAGATAAATTTTTGTAGCCATTGTCCTTGTTGAGTACATCATCTGCGATAGCTTCTTTCAGTGCCGAGGGGTCACTTCTCGTAAAAGAATAAATTATAGTGTCTATTGCGTTATCAACTCCGTCACGTTTCGGATGATCTATGCCTTCTATCCACTAATGATTCATCAGTAAAAGAGTATTTAGAATCAGTATTATCTTGGACAGAAGATATGGAAGGTTATTATCACAATACCAAAAAAGAAATACCTCAAAACGTAAATTG
>OMZF01000010.1 GCA_900315465.1 uncultured Eubacteriales bacterium
CACACGGGGTTAGCTCGTTGATACTGTATGGGCTACCATACTTGAGCGAGAAGCCCCCACCTCTATAGGTGGGGGAGTATGTCACAAATTCACGGATATATGCGTGATACTGTCTGACAGTGTAGGATAGATTCAAACAGATTCTTGTTTATTCGACCAAATCATGCTACAATACATTTATTCAGTAAAGAGGTGGCAATGTATGAGTAAGGTCAGAAATAAATTATATGAAGCATTGCAGGTATTTCCTCGAAAGCGAATAGGATTAGAGGAACTAATCCGGTTGTGTCCTGATTACGATCAGCTTTCTGAACAAATTACAGAGCTTGCCGGACAAGGATTATTAGTGCCTGTAAAGAGCAGCAAAACTAACGGAAATATAAAAAAGCCATTATTCATGCGATATTCTATCTGCATCGAGAACAGTGTAAAGATACCTCCCAATGAGATATACGCTCTTCATCCGAGACTTTCGGCAAACGGATATCTGCTTCACAACCGAGTGCAGTATATTAATAACCGGTCTTTTTTGTGCCGTTTGAGTGAATGGCTTACGCATAATGATTGCAGTGATATGATGTCAAGGCGTGAACGTTCCTTTTCTATATTCGGCGATGAGAAAGAACTGGATAATCATTTAAGGCTATTGGAATCTATCGGGATCTCGGGCGAAACCCTGGGCTATTATGAAACTCCCGAACATTGCTTCTCGGATTATATTCCCATCAGAAAAAAACAGATGACATTACTTATCTGTGAAAACAAAGATATCTGGTTCAATATACGGAGGCTGATGTACGAGTCTGGTGTCTGTTCTCTGTTTGACATTCCGCTCGATGGAGTGATCTTCGGGCAGGGCAATGATATAACCGGAAATGGAAAATTCCTTTCCTATACACAATTTCTGGGTGCTGATAAGGTCAATTTCCTGTATTGCGGAGATATTGACAGAGCCGGATTTGATATTTTTCTGAGGCTTTGCAAGGCGGCTGAGGGACTGAACATCGAGTTATTCATTCCAGCGTATAAAAAGATGCTGGAATTAAGCCGAAATATTCAGCTTCCGGACAGTGAAGACAAAAGATGTATCATACCCGAAATGTCTGAGATACTGCCTATGTTTCAGTCCGACGAACAGGAGCAGATCACACAGATACTGCGAGATAATAAACGCTTGCCGCAGGAGATACTCTCGTACCCTGTACTGGCAGATCATATGAGGTAAAAAATGATTTCAGCAGAATCCAAAGAACTATTACAAGGTTTTGAGAAACGAATGCGATTCGTAAATCTGACCAAATACTGGCTGCAAAGAAGCAAACCTACAGATATTCGTGAATTATTGCATAACGATGATGATAAAACGGATAATCTGATCCTGATGGTAATGGTCTTTATTATGGATAGTACGCTTCGTTACGGCGAAAGTTGCACAAGGCAGGATATAACAGCATTTTTGCGTGAATTAGCCGACGTTTATGATTATGACCCGGAGTCGGCAGAGAAACTGACAAATTATATAGTAACAGATGTACTGCAAAGCAATGGAAAAGTACGTTTATTTGATACATTCCACAGCAGCGACACAAAATTCAAAGACCAAAGTTCACTTATTCTCCTAGATCAGCAGAATGGAAATTATATCTTGTCAGATGAGGCATATGAATTTCTCTTCCGGACCAAGGAAATAGACAGCGAACTTGATTTCTCGGTCAACCGTTTTAAATTGCAGGAATTTATAAAGCGTGGAAATTACAGCAAAGCATTGCGGGAAAGCCGGGAATTAGTCATTCTCATAAGAAAACTGAAAACAAAGATGGATGTTTTTATGCTTCGGTGCAGAACAAATATAACCGAAGTTTCAATAGATGAATACGAAGAGATCGTCACTGAAATCAAGAATTCCTTTGAAGACGAAAATAAACAGCTCAGTGATATCCGTACTCTCGTATCTGCCAAGTTACAGGCAATTACAGATATTGAGATAAGTAAAGACGAAAATATAGCTCAAACAGAAAAAGAAATACTCGAGATCATAGAAAACATCGATACAGTAATAAATGAACAAAGCCGTGTTTTCAATCAGAAATACACACTGTCCGAGCTGTATTCTGCCCTTTTAGATGAAAGCTTCTATTATTTACAAGCAGGACGTTTTGATCTTGAGAAGGAGTTATTACTCCCCCTGCAGAAAATGCAGCTGCAAGATTCAAAAAACATAGGAAAGCTTTTTGCTCCGCTTTATCGTCCTTCATTACCGCATATATTTGGTCTTGATTTCTTCTACAGCAGACAAAACTCCATCAGAGAAAGCAGAAAAAATGATGGTATTGATATCGTAAGTGAGGATAATGCTGAAACTGCGGCTGATATCAGAAACAAAAGATATGTTGAAATTATCAGAAGTCTGCTGTCTTTTGCAGAAAACAAATCTGATTTTTATTTTAAAGAATATATTGAATCTGTATCAAAGGAGCAGTTACAGGAACAATTACAGGAAAAATCATTGCCTGATGTTATGTTAAAGCTCTACGGACTCGGGGAGATTGATATAGCAGGGTGGCATTCACAGCAGCAGGACATTATTGAGCCGGTGGGCGAATTTGATCTTTCCTATTGTCTGAGTGAGCTTCCGGGTGAATTGGTACAAATGAAAACAATACTGATACATAAGCTCGATGATGTTATCACTTTATCTGATGAAACAGGGAGTATTATTAAAATGAATGATTTTAGTATCGAGGTGAGAAGATGAAACCCGAAAGTTTGAAACTATTTGCCAAGCTGATGGAAAAGGGTTATATTACCCGTGAACAGAATCCGTCATATTATGAAGATTACTGCGATACTGAAATTGCCTCTGAGCTTGCAGTTATGGAACAGGAACTTGATTTTACACTTTACAGAACAAACGGAAGGCTTTATCTTCTGCCAAATCCCAGCAACGAATTATTTTCGCAAAACAACAGTGACTTTCGCCGCAGTGTAGGTAATGAAAAGCTGGAAGAATTGTATTTGTTGAATTATATGGCTATTTTTCTTCTGCATGAGCTGTACGGCGGAAAAGGAAACACACTGCAAACGAGATATTATATCAGGGAATGTGATTTTCTGAATGACTTCACAAAACATTGCGAACAAGTCCGGGCTGAGGGTGAAGATATGAAAAACGCCGCTGCTCAGTATAGCATGGATTTTCTTCGGCTTGCGGATAATTGGCTTGCAAAGCGTGGGGATGAATCAATTTCATCTGATACAAAACACGGTTGTTTTATGAAGATAATAAGAAAATTTCGCGATGAGGATCTATTGTACGATGCGGACGGTGTATGGAAACCGACGGTAAAACTTAATGACCTTATGCCGTACTATTTATCTCAGAACCGCATTGCCGAAATACACTCCATTCTGGAAGGAGGCGAGTCGGATGCCGGCGATTCGTAAGATAAGAATTGTAAATTTCAGGTTCAATGACGGTGCAAAGCTGATACCTGACGAGATATTTTGTACCGAGAATGCTGAGGGAAAGCCTATCGATACCCTGCTGAATTTAGATAACGGCGGCGGCAAATCCGTTATCGTTCAGTTGCTGATGCAGCCTGTCTGCCCTAAAGCCAAGGTTCAGAACCGCAGTATCAGCGATTATTTTCAGAAAGGTACTGACCATGCGTTTGTCCTTATAGAGTGGGCATTGGACGGTTCATCAAACAGTTTGCTGACAGGGATAGCGATGGCTGCAAGTACAACAGCAGATGATGAAAAAGAAAGCAAAACAATTCGTTTTTACACTTTTATTCATGATTATACAAGAGCAGGAGATAAACTTGATCTGATCAATCTTCCCCTTACTGAACGGACAGGCAGTCGTATCCGTCCAATGTCATTTGATGATCTGCGTAAATACCTGCAAAGCAGAAGGGTCGAATATTATCCCTCTGATTCTCTTCGCAAATATCAGAAGCGTTTGGAAGAATACGGCATCCTTCATACAGAATGGGAAAATATTCTCGTACGTATCAATTCGGTTGAAGGCGGTATAACGAAATTCTTTGAGGAGTATCGGACTGCCGACAGATTGCTTGACAGATTTATTATTCCGGGTGTGATGCCTGACGATACAAAATCAACAGAAGATTTGGAAGAAATGTTTGTTAATTACGCAGACAGCTATGCGGGACAGGAAGAAAATCTCCGGTTGCAGTCACAGATTAAGTCATTCAATGAAAAACTGCAAGGAATACTTCCTCTCATCAAGGATATGTGGGATGCCGAAGATGCAAGGATACAGGCGATACATCTGTTAGCTGACTATTTATTTACGCTCGACCATAATATCAGACTATATAATGATAAGCAGACACAGATAGAGAATACAATATCAGACTTAACCGCAAAGCTGCATCATATAAAATCTGAAAAAGCTTCAGAAGCATTTTATCTTGCTAAGGAGAGCTTTGAATCAGCAGATCATCAGCGTACAGAATGCGAACAACAAAAGAGTGATGCAGAAAACAGGCATGATAAGTTTGCTCATATAGTCAGCGTTTTGAATGCAGCAAAAGAATACGCTGAACTGCTTGATCAACAAAATGCTGAGAAAGCATTGACTGCACAAATAAGAGAGCTTGATCAGGGAACACAGGATTCCCGCATCCTTTCTTTGAAATATTCACTGTATTTAATGTCTGAGGAACTGAAACAGCAGACTGAAAGAGCTTTGAGTCAGGAAAATTCTGCAAGAAAAGAGCGGTCAGACGCACTTTGCGATTTACAAAAAGCAATTTCAAAACTTGATAAGAAGTTTATTTATGAAAACAATCTCTTGAATCAGACGAAAGGACGCAGAGATACTCTGCACGAACAGATCGTCAAAGGATTGGAATTATTGACCCTGCAAATAACTGTTATGCTTAACGGCAGCTATTCTGACGAGGATATAAAAAATATCCGTTTGCGATATGATACTGGGATCAAACTTGCAAAAGACAGGATAGAAAACTTTCAAAATGAGGAAACTCAGCTTGAACAGGAACTTGACGCTCAGGATGCAAAGCGCGCTGATCTTTTTCAGGCAAAAGCAGCTTGTACAACTCATCTGAAACAGGATGAAATATTGTTTGAACAGTATCAAAAAGCATACAAATCGGTTCTTCCGGTTCTGGAACACTTGTCTGTACCGACAAGCCGATTGTTTTCTGATGAACCAATATCAAGTCTTGACAGTATACTTACAAAATTTAATGAGCAGCTTAAACAAGCTGAACGCCTGGCTGAATTGCTGACAGAGCAGGTAAGATGTATTGAGGCAGGACAGCTTCACCTCTCTAAAACAGCCGTCAGTTTTTTGCAGGAATCGGGCATTGCATTTCAGACAGGTGAGCAATATCTGAATTTCCAGTCCACAAAGATAAGGGAAGATATCCTTGCCATTAATCCGCTTGCTGCATACGCTGTGATTGTCAGTTCTGAAAAAGAACAGAAAAAACTACTGTCACAATCAGCAGATACATGGCTGTCGGCTGTTGTACCGGTATATACACTTGCTGAAATTGCCGATATGGCTGACGGTAAGTGGAACGAACATAACCGTTTTCTTTCTGCATTTGACAAGGATTATTTCCGGAATGTACCTGCTTACAAAGAAAGCATTCAACAAAAACTTGATGATGCAAAAGCAGGGACAGAACATCTTAAACACCTGATCGGTGAATGGGAAGCAGAACGGGATATACTATCGAAGTTTACATATTCGGCGGATTATGAGGAGCAATTACAAATCCGGATCACTTCTTGTAAGGAAGAACTTGGGGAAACAGAAGCAAAGCTGTTAACTCTTGATAAGCGTAAGACTGAGATCAGGGAGCGTACAGAGGAAATACATAAGCTCGAAGAGGAACAACAGAATATTATATATGAGACTGAGAAAAACAAAACCGAATTCGAGCGTATCTGCAATACTATTTCTCAATACGAAGACCTCGGAAATCAAATAGCAGAAAAAGAAACATTATGCAGACAGATTTCTGATAAGCTCTACACTGAACGCAAGGAAGAAAGCCGATTAAAGGA
This sequence comes from uncultured Eubacteriales bacterium, assembly GCA_900315465.1. GTDB lineage: Bacteria > Bacillota > Clostridia > Oscillospirales > Acutalibacteraceae > UBA1213. Next base: position 6,070 of record OMZF01000010.1, read on the forward strand.
GCTTATACAGGAATGTGAGGATAACATCAGTCAACTCAATGAAAAGATAACAGAATACCGAAAATTGCTTGATGAACTGAAAGACGCACCGGCTACAGAAATACTTACAGAGGATTATTCTGTGCTGCTTGCTGAATACCGGTTATATCAGGAGAATTATTCGGCAGAGCGTCAGGAGTTACATAAACAACTAAAAAGGCTACAGGGTGACATAAGAAAAAAAGAAAATGATATCCTCAGATTTCATATTGAACCGTCAGAATACGAAAATACTGTATATTCTGATGAAGCATACCATCGTGCAGAGCAGCAGTATACTCGTGCAAGAGAAGATTGTGCAATGTACCTGGAGCAGTATTCAAAAGCTGTGGAAGAGCACGCTAACGCCAAAAGTTCATTAAAACAGGCTGAGGATAAGCTTGCTGAACTGCATACCGAGCCTCTGCCCAGCTATGAGGTCGGGTCGGATTTTGAACGCCGTATTAGAGAATGTGAATGTAAATTAAATACTGTCGATACCGAGAAAAAAGAATGTATCAAACGATTAAATGATCTGAATGCAGACAGAATGATTACTGTAAAGTATGCAAAGAAGTTTGAGGCAGATATTATGAACTACACCTCTAAAATAACCGACAGCCAGCAGGACACAAATGCTATCCAGGATTCTATAGAGGAATGCATAGAACGGTTAAAGCAAGCTGAAAATCGGACAAAAACTTATCATCGCCGTGAACTGGAACCGTTTCGTGATACACACAGCCTTTTCACCGGAACGCTTGAAGGTATAATATCGGTGATTGACAATAATAGTATCACAGGCGATAAATACTATACGCTTTATGAGCGAACAGAGGACGACATAAAACGATATCAGGATCGAATCGCCCAGCTTGCTGTTTTGCTGAAAGATGTGGAAGACAGCAGAATGGAGCTTGTAGGACATTGTTGTCAGCGTGTTAATAGATTATATGATAGCCTTAAATTATTATCTAAAAAATCCACCATTCAGATTGGTGGTGATAAAAAGCAGATGATACGAATAGAATTGCCTGATATTGATCCGATGAGCGAACAGCCTGCTGAAAGAATCAATGATTATATCACCGGACAAGTAAAAAAATATCTGTCAGAACAGGCAACTCAGACTAAATCGCATCACGGCTATTTAGAGATAAGGCGACTTCTGAATTGCTATATTGGTCAAGAGTCTATTCCGATCACTGTATATAAGATCGATAAGAATATTCAGAATAGCTGCTATCGTTCGTGGCAGGATGCTCTGAAAGCTAATTCAGGCGGAGAACAGTTTGTCGTATTATTCTCACTTATCGTTTCTGTAATGAATTACTCAAGGAGCTTAACAAGAAATATGAGTTCTGCAAGCGGTGTGCTGATCCTCGACAACCCATTCGGCCCGATTTCATCACCGCATCTCCTTGAGCCGATGTTTCGTATAGCTCGGCATTTTCATATCCAGCTGATTTGCTTAACACATCTCGGTACTGCTGCTGTAACAAGTTTTTTCGATATGGTATATCAGCTTCGCTTCAAAAGTCTTCCTCTCTCAAATTTGGAAATAATGAAAGCCGAGGCAAAACAGCATATGGAACACGCATATTATTTATCAGAACAACTTTCGCTTTTTTGATTATTTGATTCGTTGTATATTACTCTCTGTAGCTTTGTTACTAATTGTATTACAATTTAATAATTTTAACCTAAACGGGCAAGAAGTCCCCCGCCTCTATAGGTGGGGGAGTATGTCACTGACAGCAATTTCGGGGGATAACTTGTTCAGTGGCTGAATTATTGTGCAGCAAGCCCGGTTTTTTTTGAAAATTCCTCAACGGTCATTTTTTCCTGTTCCGCTGCCTGCATTATCGTTATGATCCCTTTTTGAACTAACTCAGTAAGTACAGCAAGTCTGCCCTTTGCTTCACCTCGTGCTTCACCTCGTGCTTCACCTTCCATAAGTATCTTATCATAGATCTCACACATTGTAATCTCTCCTTTCTTGTCAGTTGTTATAGTGTTGTATTCATTTCTGAAACGCTCATCATCAGAGAATACGCTTATCATATCAAGTGTTTCTTCCGGATATTCCAATACCTGATTGGTGGGATGGTATTCTATACCGTTGTTCAGTGCATAGAAAAATTCTGCGATCAAACGAAAATCGGATTTAAATTTTTGTATTTGTTCCGGCTGCATATCCTTGATGGAATAAAAATTCATTTTGTAATCATTTACAAACGGAAGCAGGGCATCGGGGATGTTAAGACAAGAATGGAGATTTTTACCGTAATTCCATTCTTTCTTTCCGAAGTAAATGACTAATGTAATTACCGGATAGCAGGTTTTATCATTATTTTCCTGTGCAGCCTTGTACTGATTTCTATAAACCGAACCATCATAATTGATCACTCTAAGTGGCATCAATTTGTCTGGGGCAACCTGATTCTCAATTCCAATAAAGGCTAAATTGATATGTGTATTATGCCAGAATTTTGATACATCCCGCTGCTGACTTCTGATCTCTCCGCTGACTTTATATTGTGACTCTTTATCCGCAGGCGACAGTTCATCAGCACTTATAACACTTTCACCGTCAAAGAGCAGAACATTCAGAATATCAGCAAACACCGACTCATGCGACTCAAGTGTCTTTGTCACTGTATCTTTTTCTCCCATGGGAGACACCCCTTTAATTCTATACTTCTCTGATTAAAGTATACCATACTGGATAAAAAAATCAAGGTATAATGATTTTTCTTTCCGAAAAACTTGCTTTTGAATGGCATTTCTACTATTATAGTATCAGGAGAAATCGTGGAAAAGCTGGGAGCAAAAAGGAAACAGCTCAAACTAAGTCAGAAGGAGCTATTATCAATGATCAAATGGGATTTTTTGGAAGATATTTGTAATACATTTAAATTGAATATGACAATAAAAGAGGATGAAGCAGTATTATCAAACAAGGACACAGGAGAAAAGTTAGAAATATATGAGGAACAATACTGTTCGAGCGATATGAAAGATGTATTCGTTCAGTATATTGTTTGTTTTTCAACACAGCACAGGCATTTTGATGATCTGAGTGAAGCTGAGAATTATATCCGTATGATTTTGACTGATGATGTCCTGCCGATAGAATTCTATATCGATGGGAAAAGAAAATTTGGCGGTGAAATATCGAAGGCTGATTTTGAGAGATTAAGTATAGAATTTTTAGCAGATCGTTTTGGGTATACAGTAGATTATATTGTTCAGTTTGATTATGAAATACATAGCTGGTCGGGAAAAAATAATATAACATATAACAAAACAAAAACGGAGCACGAAAAATACGGCGAATATTTCATGAATCGCAGTGTTTCAGATATTATGAGCGAGTACAGTGAGCAGCATGATGAGTGGCACTGACGACTGTGGAAACATATCAACGCATTTTTACAGTAAGCTCTGTGTCCGATTTAGATGTCGGGGTGTTGTGGCGGTGGTTTGGATGTCATGGCGAAGAGTAGACAGAGAATGTCAAAATATCATATCGTACATGTCCAGAGATTCGCTGTTTGTAAAAAAAAAAAAA
>OMZF01000056.1 GCA_900315465.1 uncultured Eubacteriales bacterium
TGATAGATTTGTCCGCAAAACTGACTTTGCACTTTTCATTCTCGATTGGTTACGAGTCATAGAGGTCTATCTAGCGGGAATCCCTTATCATAGGGGAATGATTACCCCTAATCTATTCTCCTTTCATAATTCTCTGCATTACGGCTTGGTTTTCGCTCTATTGTAATACAGGCTTATTCCGATTTTATCTGCATTTATTGTAACATTCTTTGTTTTATATTGTCAAGAGATAATAAGTCAGCCTTACGGCTGACAGGCAATTCATCCCACCGCTTTAGAAGCGGGGGACTTCTTGCCCATTAGGTTAAAGTTTATATTCTGCCCTGTTTTCACATATTTTCTTTATGCTGCCGTCCTTTATGAGGTAAGCCTCACCGCAGATCATCTCATTAGCTCCGTCAGAATACAGATAGCTGCCGTCACAGATAGCGATAAACTCCCGACCGATACTGTCCGGGTATGTGACATCCTCAAATACCCTTTTACCGTCGAGGATATTATCCTTCGTATTCCGATAGTGAGGAATGAGCATTGTTTTGGTAAGCCCCAGTTCCCGGAGGAATTTCTCAAAAGTCAGGTCGGCTGCTTCTCCTTTCTCCTCGGGCTGAGCATATACCAAATCAGCACTGTTCATACTTCCTGCGCTGACACCAAGAACTGTGCCGTCAAAGCCTGCAATAAGTTCCTGCAGCCCTATCTCTGTAAAGAATCTGTTTTGCGTAGGAACATGACCGCCTGCAAGTATAATCAGGTCGCTCGAAACGACAAGCTCCTTTGTCTGTTCTTTATTACTTCCGTCAAGAATGTAGTAATCTCCGAACACGAAGCCTGACAGCTCCATCGTATATCGTATAGCATCAGAAAAGCCCTGTGTCAGTCCCATATCATCAGGGTCTGATGTTATCATAAGTGCCCGAGGACGCTTCGGCAGACATTCCCTAAGTCTGCGGACAAAACTATTGCTTTCATTCAGCGGCTTTCCCGGCTCGCTAAATGGTGAGCTTGTTAAGTGTACTCAGCTCCCTTTCTCTGCTGATAAACGTATACAACACCCGTTGCTATGATCAGTATAACATAGGCGTCGAAAAACAGTCAATTATGATTCGATAAATCGTACTTGACCGGTGTGACGCTCTCCGGTAATTCTTCTTTCCGAAAAGCTTGCTTTTGAATAGCACTTCTGCTATTATAGTATCAGGAGGGATCAGCATGGATAATACAGCAAAAATCGTGGAAAAACTGAGAGAAAAAAGGAAACAGTTAGGACTCAGTCAGAAGGAGCTTGCAGCACGCTGCGGTATGCCCCAGTCAACTATCGGCAGAATTGAAGTCCATATTATACTTCCGCAGCTTAGTACCATTATGACTATTGCCGAGAAACTCGGGTGCAGTATTGATGTGACTGATCTCACACAGAGCAAGTGGAACGATACGGAGATAGTTGCTTACTGGCAGGACGAAATAACGGCAAAAGTAAAAATCGAGAATAACCGTGCATATATCGAAAGACTGACAGATGACAAAATGAAGCAGTTTTTTCCGCCGATGGAAAGCATGGATCTTGCTTTGCTCAGCGAGCTTTTTGAAACACGCTGCTGGGACAGAGGCAGAGGCGATATAGACGAGATACTGAAACGATTCGGTCTGACGGAATACGATCCGATGGAGCTTGTAAAACGGACATTCGGTCTGAGTTATAACGACTGCAAGTGGTTCAAATTTGAGCCGAATATACTAAGGTGGAAGCATGTCAATCCGAGGAGAGATGAGGATGTTTGATGTTACACTCGGAAGCGAATATATCAGTCAGCTTGACGGTACGAGTGAAGGCACTCAGCTAAAATATTACAAGGATAAATACTGGTATAAGATAGATACCTGCGGCGAGAGTAAGGCAGAAAGAACTCCTTGGGAACTGCTCACAAAACAATATGTGCCGGACAGTTTTTATTTCCTTTAATGAAATCAATAAAATATAGCAGATAAGTTGTGTCAAATGATTTACTATTTGTTTATTATATGTTAAAATTACATATAGTATATCTATGATTTGTACTTATGAAGCTTTATTGACGGGAGCGTGTATTATGCAGGAATTAATTGATCGGATAGGAATAACTTTCTTCATTCAGATCGTGATAGAACTATGGAACAGTGTGTTTTTGATGCTTATGATCTTCTCATTGATCATCAAAAAACCGCGTGCAAAACAAGAATTGACAAAAAATATCGAGATTCCGTACACAAAGGAGATTCTCATTTTTTATAATTTGATTTTCCTATACAACCTGTGTAATGTGATAAGTATCTTATCAACCGGAAGTAATGCTGTGATCAGCTATTGGCTTGTACGAATATTTGATTATCTATACTACGTCATAGGTGCATTTCAGACACTTTTCTTTTTACAGTTGATAAAGAAATATATCGCTGAAAAAAATGGCTTTACATTGCTCAGAAAAGCTGTATCTGCCGTGCAGCTGCTGCACGTGCCTGCTCTGCTTTTGCTCGCTGTTACGCCGTTTACCGGAGCCTTGTATAGCTTTGATGAACTTAACAGATATGTAAGAGGACCGCTGTTTATATGGTGGCACATAACAACGATCATTTCTTTTCTGTTTATAATCCTCGTTTACATTGTCGAAAGAAAAAATACGGACATTTTTCTTCGCCAAATCATAGTAACTGCCACTGTCATACCATTAGCAGGGTTTATCATAAATACGGTACACTCAGATTTGAGCTTCAATAATATTTGTGTATCCATTACTGCAATTATCATATTTTTGTTTTATGAAAAACACAAAACGGATGTTACAGTACGGACATTCCATGAGCTTAACTTGCTTCAGACACAGCTTGTTGAAAAGAAGCTTGCCTTAGAGCAGAGTAAAAATGCTGTGCTGATGGCTCAGATACAGCCGCATTTCATCAATAATTCTCTTATGGCGCTTCGTTCCAGATGCCGGGATTATCCTGATCTATACAGAAGCATTACCCAGTTTTCACAATATCTTCGCTCTCATTTCGAGGCGATAAGCGATACAAAAATGATCTCGTTTGAGAGGGAAATGGAGAATGTAGAGGCATATCTCGATCTGGAAAGAGAAAACTACGGAGATCGTCTTCAAGTGGAGTATAGCATTGAATGTGACGATTTCCTTATACCGGCACTTTCTGTACAGCCGTTGGTAGAAAATGCAGTGCGCCACGGTATCGGGACATATGAGCAGGGCGGGACTGTATATATCAAAGCGTTCAAAAAGAATGAAAAGATCTGTATCGAAATCATAGACGACGGCTCCGGACAGAGCAGCATAACCGAGCAGCAGAAAAAAAGAAGAGGAATAGGTATCGAAAATGTCCGCTCAAGACTACGGACAATAGATATAGGAGAACTGGAGATAATACGCAGTGAACACGGAACGACCGCAAGAATAACAATAGAGAAAGGACAGGAGGACCCCGAATGATCACTTTATCTGTAGATGACCAGCAAGCTGTGACCGAGCTTATGCTTTATATGCTGGGCAAGATTGATCCGAATGGTACTCATATGAGTGCGTCAAATATGAAGCAGGCGTTATCGCTTTTGAGCGATGATGTACAGATCCTTTTCCTTGATATTGAAATGCCCGGTATGAACGGTATAGACGCTGTACCTATGCTGAAGGAAAAGTATAAAAAACTGAACATCATATATGTAACCGGTCATCCCGAGTATGTATTTGATGCAGTAGCTTTGCATCCGAGCGGCTTTCTGACAAAGCCTGTGTGCGAACAGGATATTATCCGTGAGTTACAGGAGCTTCGGTTTCCGCTGGAAACGGTAAAAAGCCCTTTAAAAGTACAATGCAGCCCCTTTGCATTGTTTGCGAACGGAAAACCCTTTGATTTCGGACGGAGATTGACGATCGAGTTGTTTACATATCTCATATACAAAGAGGGTGCGTTTTGCACGAACGATGAGCTGATCGGCATACTGTGGGGAGATAATGGTGAAAAACAGGTAAATCTACGACAGCTGGTACTGAATATGAGAAACTGCCTGAAAAAGATAGGCGCAGAAAGCCTAATTATCAAAAAATACGGCAAGATTAGTGTGGATATAGATGCAATAGAATGTGTGGGCAGCCCGTCGGAAATTGCAGAACAATATCATTGGTATTAAGGGAACACTGAAAGAATTCAGTGTTCCCTTAAAATTTATACAAAAAATTTCCAATATTTGCCACATTTTTCTAAATATCTGTATTTATTTATTGAGATTTATCTAACGGTTTTGTAACACTTTGTGTGGTATAATAGTTTTAAAGACATTACAATAATTTTATAGACGTTACAATAGTTTTATAGATTATAATATTTTTGAAACAGTGTAATATTTTTGAATAATGATGATTATATATATTTTGAGAATAGTACCGAGAAGAAGTTGACAAAGCCGGGATGAACTCATATGTTCGGACATATATACTATACGGAATTTTTGTGTTTTTTTCAATTAATTAACAACGGTTAAAAGCACATTTCAATTGGATAGGTATGTCCGGCCGGGTGTGTTTTTCTTATCTATATGTGCCGGAGGTGTTATGATCTATGCCGTCAGTTGAGGAAAAAACCGGAACAGATTATAGCGAAAATAAAACCGAACAAGCAGAGGACTGCAAAAAAAAGCAAGAAAAACGCAGATCACCGATGACGCCGATACAGATTCTCCTGCTGAATCTATTGATCGTTATTACAGTGATGTGGCTTCTTTGGGGCTTTGTGATCGGTGCAGTTACCGCACCGAATGATGATATGTCTCCTAACATAAAATCAAAGGATCTCCTGCTGTATTACAGACTGGATGAGTCCTACCTTGCACAGGACACTGTGGTCTTTGTCAAAAACAACACTACTTACTTAGGAAGAGTGGTTGCTGTGTCCGGAGACAGCGTGAAGATATCGGATGATGACCGGCTTATCATCAACGATCATATCGTTTCCGAACCGGATATCCATAATGCAACGCCGCGGTATGAGGGCTTTGTGAAATATCCGGTAGTGCTTGCAGACAATGAGTATTTTATTCTTGCTGATGCGCGGGGCGGCGCAGAGGACAGCCGCTATTTCGGAACGGTCAGGCGTTCCGAAATAAACGGAAAGGTAGTCGCATTGATCAGAAGGCACAGTATATAACCACAAAAGCAAAGCTTTTAAAGGCGGCGGAGAAAAATGAGAAGGCTTAACCAATTTGCAAAAGGGGCAAACACCGTGCTTATGATATTTGTTGCACTTGTTGCCGCTGTTATGCTGGTGTCGGGGCTTTACGTCCTGAATGATATTTTCTACACAAACCGTACCGCATTCGTTTCTTATGACCTGTTAAAATACAGACCAAAAGCACAGGAGGATGATGAAGCCGCAAATAACGGCTTTGAAGAGCTTCAAAAGATCAATCCGGATACTGTGGGCTGGATAGAGATGTTTGGCACAAATATCAACTATCCTGTCGTACAGGGTGATAATAATCTGGAATATTTAAACAAAGATATTTTCGGTTACAGTACAGCGTCAGGTTCGATTTATCTTGCTGCCGAAAACAATTCGGATTTCAGCGACTGGTATAATATTATATACGGACATCATATGGATAATGGGGCGATGTTCGGGGATATAGCAAAGTACCTTGACCCCGAATTCTTCTCCTCGCACAATGACGGTATCATACAGACCCTGCACGGTAATTACAGTATTCATGTGTTTGCCTGTGTACGGACAAACGCATATGAAGATACGGTATATCAGATAGACGCCGATTCGGAAAGCCGCTATCCTGTACTGAAAAAATATATTGAGGAGCACTCAGTCAACCGTACCGAAATTCCGGATAATATATCCGACGGTCATATTCTCGGGATGTCCACCTGTGCCAATGCGGTAACAGACGGCAGGATCGTGCTCTTCGCAAGTATAGCCCCGTGGGATAATGCGACCGACGGAATTGCTTTTCAGCGTATAACAAGCGTGGACACAGCTTCATCCGATACAACGCAGCTATATGCCGCCGGGCATACAACTCAGACAGGCAGATGGTCATTTCTGAATCTGATGTGTCTGATCTGTACCCTGCTCACACTGATTCCGTTATGGGCGATGGGCAGAAAATTCGGGCAGTTCGGCTATTCAAGAAAAATGTATCACCGCCTCAAAGGGCAGATGGACAAAGAACAGGAAGCCGGGCAGAATTATGAGAAACAGGAAGAAGACGAAAAACAAAATGCAGTCAGTGATCTTCGTCACTTTATCATAAAAGGTCATATAGGCATATTCCTTGAGATCATTATACTGATCATTTCTGTGATCGTATTCTTTATGACGGAGGACCTTTCGGGAATAATGGTAATACGCGACCGCTGGACAGGACTTATGATACTGATCGCCGCCGCAGCACTGATCGTTGATTTCATTTGCTTGCGATACAGAGGGATACTGCCGGAGGAGACAGAGAATAGCGAGGAGGAATAGAACTAAATATATTAAAATATAGATAGATTGAGAAGGTGATGTAAGGATGAAGCGAGTATATATACAAAAGATCAGAAGCAACAAAATATTTGTATCCATTATGAGTATGCTGCTGATACTCTCATTCATATTGGAAACTTCACCGACTGACATTCTGGCTTTGACACGATCCGCCCGGAATATGACGGCCGAGCAGTCGGACGGACTGGAATATCAGACTATCAGTTCATTTCCGGGAAAAAGCAAAGCGGAGATCGTGACGCTGGACGGTCTGATGCCCGTAAAAGCAGAGGTGAATGTACAGTCCAGTAAGGAATATACAGATGGCAATCTTTTCGCCTACGATATTTCCATCACCGATCAGAACGGCAAAGAGTTTCAGCCGGTAAGCAACGATCCTATAAAAGTAGAGATAACAAATAAGATGATCGGTAATATGCGCAAGTCCAGTCAAAAGCTACGGCTGTGGCACATTGATAACGATGGTCTGCGTGAGGAAATAAAGAATTTTACCGTCGAAAAAAACAAGATCATCTTTGAAGCCTCCGGCTTTTCGGTGTATGAAGTGGATAACGGCACGCCTGCACTGAGGACCTATAAATTCCTGATTCCGGGCAGTCCGCATGATAACAGCAATTATGCGGAGTACTATTATCCGACCAACAGTCAGAATAATGACGGCAGCTATAAAGAGATTTGCAGTCAGACAATAAAAAACGGAGAAAAACTGATCTTCCCACAGCTGCCTGCCGATATGGACAGTAAATATACGTTTGTAGGCTGGTTTATAGGCAGCGGTGGCACGCCCGGCAATCAGCAGCTTGACTTTAATAATATCCCTGCCGTGGAACAGAATGAGACAGTCGAGCTGTATGCGGTTTTTGAAGCATATGTATATGCAATTTTTCATGAGCAGTATAACGGCAGAACAGGGACCTTTCCGGTTTTTGCTACACGACGCGGCACACAGAGGTACAATGAGACTACATCTGAGCTGGAAGCAACTTTTAGTTTTGACGATCTGAAGGTCATCTATGACGATGAGGACAAAGAGGAAGGCGCGCCGCCCTCAATGCAGTTTGTGGGCTGGACAACCGAACCTATCATGGATTATACGACCGGCACGACACCGGAAAAACTACAGAGTCCGCACACATTTTCGGTATCGGAGGATTCACCTGATAAAGCTATCCGCCTGTACCCTGTTTTTGAACCGATACGCTGGCTTGAATTTGACTCCAACGGGTCAGGTGCGACATACATTCCGCCGAAGTCTTTTCCGAAGGATGAAGGTATGGTTTTTAGCAATTCTGTCCCTGTTCGTTCAGGTTATGTTTTCGATGGCTGGTATACCGCAAAGGACGGCGGCGTCCGGGTGACGGATTCGGCACAGAATCTTATTTCCGGGTTAAGTACAGATGAACTTGAAGTCAGAAGCGGAAAGCTGTTTGTAAAAGAACCGAAAATACAGGCGAAGCTCTATGCACACTGGACACCCGGTAATTCACAGTATACGGTGATCATATGGAAGCAGAAGGAATCCGACGACAAAAACGCAGCAACAAAAACATACGACTACGCCGACAGCTATACATTAAGTGAAAATATAAAAACAGAACAGACCGTCTCTGTTGCCAATACCTATAAAAACAAAAATTATCCCGGCTTTTATTATTCCCGGTGTGATGATGCAAAGACAGTTTCAGGCAA
>OMZF01000057.1 GCA_900315465.1 uncultured Eubacteriales bacterium
TCAGCGTTAGCTTTGGCAATCTCGTCGATTTTGTCTCTTATGCGTAGAAAAGCTTCGGTAACAGTGGGGTCAAATTTCTTTCCGCTTTGTTCTTTTATGCTGTCAAATACGACAGAAGTAGGGAGTGCAGCTTTATAGCTTCGTTTAGCAACGAGAGCATCGAAATAGTCGGCTATGGTCATAATTCTTGCACAAAGAGGAATATCCTCACCTGCTATACCATAGGGGTAGCCTGAACCGTCCCAACATTCATGATGATAAAGTGCAACCGATTTTGCAACTTTGAGGAACTGCTCGTTTTCTATATCAGACATTGCCTCTTCAATAAGTTTTTTACCGTTTATTGTATGCTCTTTTATGGTATTGAATTCAGACTGCGTAAGTCTGCCTGCTTTAGTAAGAATTGAATCAGGGATCGTTATCTTTCCAATATCATGCAGAGGAGCAGACATCATTACATCATGCATATACTGTTCATCAAGAATATCTGCATAATCTCCGTTTCTTTTGAGTTCCTTTACAAGTGCTTCAACATATTCACTTGTACGTTTAACGTGTTTGCCGGTACTGCCGTCACGAGCCTCGATAATATTCGCAAAGCTTATGATTATCTGATTCTGCATTGATTCAATAGCGTTTGTTTTTTCATTTACGCTTATATCAAGTTCGCTTCTCTTTTCATCGAGATTATGAACAACACGACCTGTAAAGAGGTGAGTAAGTGTAAAGCAGGCTATACAGTTTACTACCAACAAACCTTTGGTCACTTCTGTACTGAACATATATTCCGGATGATACTCATCAAAACCGGCAACAAGTAATATAAATGATGCTGCTGCAATAAATATTATAAAACGTCTGAGTAAAACGTACAGTGACCCTTTTTTTCGTATAAATACCGTTATAAACATCAGAGGAATAAGAAGATAATGGAAACCGGGAGCAAGTCCGAAGAGTTTAACTGCAAAAACCTGATGTACGATAAGTTCGGCTGCTGCTAAAAGTACACACGGCAGCATAGAGCCTTTGAAACGCCTGAGGATAAAAACGAATGCTGTATACAGAAGTACACATACACCGTCAACTATCATCATTGTTACTATCATATAATATGAAAAAAGTATCAGATAAACCGCATGAAGCAACAGACAAGCAAGGAAAAACATATTCAATGGAGTACTGAAATAAGAATAATCCGCATAATCTTTGTCATCGTTATATTTCGGTACTCCTGTAAAAAAGTTTACTATCTTATTACTGCTTTTTGACATTTTTCGTCACCTCTATAATTTAATCGAAATGATTTTGTATTTTTATGGTTTAATGCAATGAAGTGTATCAATTAAACAAAAATCAAAAATATTTATATAATTATACTATATTTTTTTCGGTTATTCAATACTTATTATCATAAATTATGAATATTTTTTATTATTGAGGTGAGATTTGTATGATAATTGTATTAAACAGAAAACGACTTATACTTTCGGTTATAGCAATATTTATAGCTGCATTATGTGCATCACTTGCATTTTACAGTATACCGACAGCGGCGGAAGTAAAAGGAGTTTCACTGCCGATCATAATGTATCATGGACTTTGTCCGGACAAGGAAAGGCAAAATAAATATATCATAGACCCGTCATATTTTGAAGAAGATCTTATATATTTAAAAGAGCAGGGATATGAAACGGTACTTCTGAGAGAGGTTATCGACCATTTCAAAAAAGGGACACCTCTGCCCGAAAAACCTGTTTTGCTCACTTTTGATGACGGATATATGAATAATTACACTTATGCATATCCTCTTCTTCAAAAATATTCGGCAAAGGCAGTGATTTCTCCCATAGCTGCCGAAACGGACAAGGAAGATAATAACCTGTACAGAGATTCACGCTGGTCACAATGCAGTTGGGATGAACTAAAAGAGATGTCGGACAGTGGACTCGTTGAAATTGAAAATCATACTTATGACCTCCATAATATAAGTGACAATGTGCGGGGAGCTGCTATTGCAAAGGGTGAAAATGAACAGGATTATGAAAAACGTCTCAAAGCAGATCTTTCAGATGCCAATAAAAGAATAGAACGGCATATCGGAAAAGCAGCAAATGCCTTTGTATACCCTTACGGAGCGAAAAGTGAAACAACTGAGGAAATAGTAAAATCAATGGGATTTGAAGCAATTTTAGACTGTGAAAATAAAATCAATATACTCAGTTCTCCCGATGACCTGTATCATCTCCACAGATTTATAAGAACTGACAATATATCGGTATATAGTTTAGATATCAGAGGATGGAAGATTATTTAGTGTGTAGTTTTGAATTTGCTGCAAAGGCAGTAATACTGTCATTCTGAGGAACGAAGTGACAAAGAATCCGTCAAAGATTCCTCGCATCGCTCGGAATGACATAGAGGAATTTATTTTGTCGTTCACTATAAATCGTACATTGCTAATTGAATAGGTGGTTTTTATGGCAAAAATATTTTTAAGTCCGTCAACTCAGGAATTCAATCCATATGTAGACGGAGGGAATGAAGAATATTATATGAATCTTATTGCTGATGCAATGCAGCCTTACCTTGATGCATCGGGGATAATGTATGTGCGGAATGACCCGTCAAAGTCCGTGAATAATTCCGTTATGATGTCAAATTCGGATAATTATGATTTTCATTTAGCTATACATTCAAATGCCTCCCCGTCTCAGTCAGCAGGCAGAAACAGAGGAGTGCAGGTTTATTATTATGCTGCATCTCAAAACAGTAAAAGAGCAGCTGAGCTTTTTGCGGATAATTTCAAAAATATATATCCTTTGCCCGATCTGGTAAAGACTGTGGCGACTACCTCACTTATCGAACTTTCAAGAACAAAAGCTCCCGCAATTCTTATAGAGGTAGCATATCATGATAACCCTGAAGATGCTCAATGGATAAGGGATAATATAGGGGAAATTGCAAGAAATCTGTCTCTTTCGACTGCCGAATTTCTGGGTGTGCCCTTTGAGCTGCCCAATGGAGTAAAAACGGGTGTTGTAAATACAAGGTCTACCCCTCTCAACCTCAGAGCAGAACCCTCTGTCAATTCCGAAATATTGGCAAAAATCCCCAGAGGCACAAGACTTCCTATAATAGGCAGGGACGGTGACTGGCTTCTCACACGTTATAACGGTAATACCGGATATGTTTATGCAAGTTATATAACTATGTAAGCAAATTTTCGCTTTTATGCTATAGCACTTAAACTTGCTAAAGTAATTGACTGAAATTAATATAAAATACCCTTTACAAAACGATAAAACTATGTTATATTATTGATAAATGATAATGATTATTAAAAATATTTTATTGAGACAAAATATGATAGAATTCAAAAGGTGGGGTATGTATGCAGACAAAACGTAATTTCAGTGCAAAAAGAGAAGCTATATACGAAGCTTTGTCTGAAACAAAAACTCACCCTACTGCAGAATGGGTCTATAATAAACTTAAACCTTCCATACCTGATCTCAGTCTTGGTACAGTGTACAGAAATCTGACCGTATTCAAAGAAATAGGTCTTGCAAAGTCTGTAGGAGTTGTAAACGGTCAGGAGAGGTTTGATGCGGATATGTCTGTGCATCCCCATTTTGTGTGCAATAAATGTTTTAAGGTAATCGATGTTCCAAAGAGCACGAATTTCACCGACCCTGCTCTGTATGATTATATTAAAAAAGAATATGGTGCTGTAGTAGAAAGTCACAACGTTATCTTTTACGGTATTTGCAGAGAATGTTCGGAAAAAGGATAATTGGCGGAACATGAAATGTTTCGTCTTATATATCAAAAAATCAAAATCAACGGAGGTAATCAAAAATGAAAAAGTTTGTATGTCAGGTTTGCGGCTATGTTTTCGAGGGAGAAGAAGCACCTGAAAAATGTCCTGTCTGTAAGGCACCGAAAGAAAAATTCAACGAGATGAAGGGTGAGGCTTCTTTCGCTACTGTACATGAACTCGGCTCTGCCAAAGGCGTTGACCCTGAAATTTATCAGGAACTTGTAAACAATTTCAACGGTGAATGCAGTGAGGTGGGTATGTATCTTGCAATGGCAAGAGTTGCCGACAGAGAAGGCTATCCCGAAATTTCCGCTGCATTTACAAAGTATGCTTTTGAAGAAGCAGAGCACGCTGCAAAATTTGCAGAACTTCTCGGAGAAGTTCTCACAGACAGCACAAAGAAAAATCTTCAGATGCGTGTAGATGCAGAAACAGGTGCTTGTGCAGGTAAATTTGAACTTGCTAAGAAAGCTAAGGCTCAGAATCTTGATGCTATCCATGACACCGTTCATGAAATGGCAAAGGATGAAGCCCGTCATGGTGCAGGTTTTGCCGGTCTCCTCAAAAGATACTTCGGAGAATGATATTCAATTAACAATGTGCAATTGATCGATCATTCAAATTTAACACGCTGAATTAAAATTATAGCTGTTGTGCTTGTTTATCGGCATAACAGCTTTTTTCTATGTGCAGCATGCTGCAATGAATTGAGTTGTTGACGAAAATGCAATTGTGTGGTATTATTTTAGTATGGATGTATAGAATGGAGGAATGTATATGAATAATATGAATGGTCAGAATAACCCCGTAAACCTTAATAAAAATAACGATAATACTCCTCAATATCCGCAGTACCCGCAATATCCTCAATATAATCAGCAGCAAGCTCAACAGCCTCAATATCAGCAACCTCAGCAGCCACAATATTCTCAATATCCTCAATATAATCAATATCCTCAGTATAATCAACAACAATATCCTCAGTACCCTCAATACAATTACGGATATAATGCACCCCCTCAGGACAGCAACTCTACTCTTTCACTTATTTTCGGCATAGTATCTATCGTTCTTTCAAGTTTCATTTCAGTTATAAGCATCATACTCGGTATTGTAGGCATGGTTCTTTCGTCTAACGCAAAAAAGAAAGCCGCTGCACAGAATATTCAGCCGCCCTCAACCAATACAGCAGGTTTTGTCTGCTCGCTTATAGGTACTATCCTGTCTGCTTTGGTTATACTTTTCTGGATTCTCACTGTTGTAATGTTTATTGCTTCACCTGATTCATTTGACAATTATAGTTTCGGTGATGATATACACTACAGTATCGTATATCAGCTACAGGAAGGCGGTAGCCAATATGAATAACAACTTTGATGACGAAAATATGCCTAAACGTGTAAACCCTACTTACTCAAATCTTAACGGAGAATCTGCCCCCGATATAAACGAACAGGATTTCGGCATTTACTCCTCTCCCGATACCAATACATTCGATTCCGGTACGGCTGCTGGAAGTATTATACTCGGTATTCTTTCGGATCTTACCTTCTGGCTGCCTGTTCTCCCCCTTATTTTCGGCATTATCGGTATATTCCTCTACAACGAGGATAAAAAAAGAGCTTTTATTAACAAGCAGCCTCTTTCGGGCACTGCTATGGCAGGTAATGTGTGCTCGATCATCGGTATAGTTTTTAATCTTATATTATATGCTCTTATATTTTTTGTACCGTCACTTTTTGCCGCTTTCTCTATTTTTTCCCGATAATTAAAGGAAGGTGTTTTGTGTGAAATTTACGAACGAATCTGAACCCACAGTAACTGAACAGAATTCTGATATGCCTATCTTTAATCCCACAGTTATTGATACCGATACACAGCCTGCAAATAAAATGGTAAAAGGCAAACGCAATTATAACACAAACGATCTTATAAGGCAAAATGACCATTCTATACTCTATGCACCTAAAAGCCAGAATTCCAATCCCGCTCAAAGACCTGCAGCAATCAGTCTTATAAGCGGCATTTTGTCTATCATTACAGGAATGCTTTTACCCTTTATCTCTTTTCCTCTCGGTATTGTAGGTATAGTTTCCTCACTTATATCAAAAAGAATTTCCGGATACGACGGCAAACCTATGTCAGGTCTTGCCATTGGAGGTCTTATCATATCCATACTCGGAGCAGTAAGTTCTGCTTTCTGGGGAATTATATGGATACTTGCTCTTTTACATCCATGAGGTGATCGTTTTGGATAACAGAAATATTACTGAAATGTCTTTTGACGAAATATTCCCACCACTTGAGCCTCTCAGCGATACAACAAAAAATTCCGATGACGATATTGTATACGGCAGTAATCCACTTACAGAGGATGACTCCGTGCATGAATCTTATGATACTGACTGTGAAAACCACAAAACAAGTTCATCTGATAATCCTCCCCCCGTTTTCGATGCTCATATTTATCAGAGTGCAAAAATGAATGCTCCTGCTTTTGTTCCTCCGTCTTCATACGAACCTTTAAATCCTGCGGTTAAACAGCATCAGGTGAATATTAACACAAAAAATCAGTCTGAAAATTATAAGAATATTATATGGGGCATTATGTCAATTATATTCAGTTCTTTCGGTATTGGTATCATCTTCGCAATAGTAGGTCTTGTAAAGGCAAAAAAAGATTATCAGAAACAAAGAGAAACTGTCGGCAATACTGAGCAGATTCAAAAACCCCATGTAGTTATTGCCTTGTGCATAATCGGTATTATACTTAATGCAGTACATCTTATCCCCAGCATCATAGATCTTATTCTGAAACTTATATACGGAGGCTAATCATGGACAGACAAAATATTGCTTTGAATTATAAACATAAGGGCTGTAACTGCTGTCAGGCGGTACTTCTTAGTTATGCGGACAAGCTCGGTCTTTCAGAAAAAACTCTGCTCGCTCTCGGTTCGGGTTTCGGTCTGGGTATGGGAGGTATGCAGGGAAACTGTGGTGCTCTTATCGGTGCTGTTATGGTTGATAATCTTATGAATTCCCGACACAATGCAGCTAATGCAAGAAATATACTTGCCCGATTCCAATCAAAATGCGGTGCTGTCACCTGTAAGGAGCTTAAAGGTATAGAAACATCCCGTATGCTTTGCTCCTGCGATGACTGTGTTAAAAATGCTGTGGACATACTTGAAAATCAGTAAAAAATTCCCGTATATCAGTGTTTTCTTCTGATATACGGGAATTTTTATGCCTTGTTTCTTACATAATGGAATATATACTGCTGAGCTATACCTGCATAACGTCCCAGACCTTCAGGTGTTACTCCCGAAAATTCCGATGCAAGTGCTTTTTTCATCCATACATCCACAGGAAATGCCTCAAGTCTGTGCAGACCGTATAAAAGAGTACATTCTGCCACTTTTGCTCCTACACCTTTTATCCTTATCAATTCCTGTCTGCACTCGTCTATCGGCATATCTTTCATGTCATAAAGCCTTACTTCTCCTCCTGCCACTTTTCTTGCTGCATCTATTATATATTTTGCTCTGAAACCTGCTCTGAGCACGGACAGGTCTTCCGCTTCATATTCGGCAATTTTTTCGGCTGTCGGAAAAGAATGACCCTCTTCACATAATTCTCCGAAATTCTCGCATAATCTGTTTACTATTCCCTTTATCCTCGGTATGTTATTATTCTGAGAAATAATAAAGGAACATAATGCTTCCCATGGGTCTTGTGCCAATATCCTTATTCCGTTTATACTTTTTACTGCCTCACCAAGCTCAGGACAAACTTCGGTTATTTCTTTCCTGATTTCATCATAATCATTTTCAATATCAAAATATTGTCTCCATATATTCAGAAAATCTTCTTCACTACAGCTGAGTATTACTTTGTTTCCGTCTTTTTCTACAGACAATTCCTTTCCGTATGCTATGCCTTTATATATCCCTTTTTCATCACTGTTCCATCTGAAACACTGACCACATTCAAATGTATTTATCAGATCAAACGCCTCTCCCGAATAAATTTCTGTACCTTTTTCCGTTATTTTATACTCCACAAATATCACCCTTTTTCGTTATACATATTTTTAATTTGATTAGTAAGGCTGCTGTGCAAACAAATAAGCACAACAGCCATAATTTTAATTCAGCGTATAAACTTTGAACAGCAAATCAACTGCACATTGCTAATTGGTAAGGAACAGGTAGGCAGCTGCACCAAGCTGGGCAGCGGCAAGTATAAGGAGTACGGCAATTTTTATTTTAAGTTTTTTAAGAGTTTCAGCTTTTGTTTTTTCAGCGGTTGAACCCGAAGGTGAAACACGCACTCTTTTAGTTTCAGCCATTTGTGTGTCCAGCTCCTTTATAACGGAATTCACATTTGTAGAATCCTGAGTTTCATCTTTGATCCCATATCTTTCGGAAAGTTTCT
Source organism: uncultured Eubacteriales bacterium (assembly GCA_900315465.1). Taxonomy (GTDB): domain Bacteria; phylum Bacillota; class Clostridia; order Oscillospirales; family Acutalibacteraceae; genus UBA1213. The sequence continues at coordinate 8,261 of OMZF01000057.1, forward strand.
TTCGTATATTTGGCATAAGTGATATGAGCTTTTCTGTATCGTCGGGCAGAAGTATTATTGATTGTTCACTTATTGTCATAATAATACACTCTGCATTATCAGATGAAATTTTTTCTTCTTCAAGCTTGCTTTTTTTCGGGGTGATCACTTTTTTTATTATTTCACAGGGGCTTTTATTACCTTCCTCACTGCCGCCTATAACAAAGATAATATTTCTTCTTTTGCCCGCTGCTGCAAGCTTTTCAGAAAGTTCAACAGCATCAGAAGATGCATATCCTCCTGCAAGACGCAGCCCGAGGGTGGCAAGACCATCCTCAAGCATTGTCTGTAATTCAGCAGTTTTCCATGAATGGTAGAATATTATTTCGTAAAGCACTTCTTAATCCTCCGGACTTTCGGGAGTTTGTGTTGAGGATTCATCAGGCTCAGGAGTCACTTCGGAACTCTGCTGTGTTTCCGAACTTTCTACCGGCTCGGAAGATGTGTGATTTTCATCATTGATCTGGGCAGCCGTCTTTACATTGTCGAATTCGGATTCGGCATTGCTTTTGAGACTTTCAATGGAATTTACTGATGTAGAATTATTGATGAATCGGGTATATTTGTTTATAATTGACTGTATTTCAGCCTGCTGAGCCTCATAGTAATTGTTAAGGTCAAGATAGGTCGAAATATAGCTCACAGCAGATTCTCTTGCATCATACAGCTGTTGAGCGGATTCTTCCGCTGCTCTGCTGCGTTCCTCAGCTTTGCGGCTTTCTTCTGCAAGACGGCTTTCCTCCGCTGCTCTGCGGCTTTCTTCTGCAGCCTTTTTGCTTTCTTCTGCAATACGTTTACTTTCCTCGGCAGCCTTTTTGCTTTCTTCAGCTTTTCTGCTTGCTTCGGCTTTTCTGGAATTTTCTTCCTCGTTCAGCTCGTCATTTGTTTTTATTTTTGCAAGGACTGAAATACCTTCTTTGAGAAGTTCATTTACTTCTTCAACACTTGCTGCTGCATCTATCTTGCGGTTATACTGATCGAAGGTCTTATTCACTTCATTCATCTGAGATGAACGATATACATTTCCTGCTATAGAATTATGAAGTTCTACCTTTGCACTTTCCTTTTTGTTTTTGAGTTCAGCTTCGGAAGACTGACTGTTTTCGGCAGAAGCTTCACTTTCCTGATCTATAGTCTTGAATTCTTCCTCAAACTGTTTGAGTGCATTGTCGCAAAGCTCGCTGACCACAAGGCTGTTATCTGATTCATTGATAAGAACGATATACTTATCCATAAGCTCAGTGATACGTTTCTTTTCCCTTTCGGAATATTCATGGTTTTCGATATATTCCTTCATGGTCTTGATTGCGTGTTCACGGACTTCTGATATTGCCTTTGAAAGAGCAATGTCATCTTTTTCAGACCAGTCTGTCTTTTTACCGTCATACCAGTCGATCTTCTTATTGTTATAAGCATCCTGGAATGTTGTTACATCGGGCTTTTCTCCGCCGTAGGTATAGTACCATACATCAGGATAAAGTGTGTCGGGATTCTGTTTTGCTTTTGAAACATCAACTGTTTCATCTTCACCGTCCCTTACTTTTCTTGCCACAACTACAAGTCTGAATTCGGAAAAGTCGTAAGTACAGGTCGAAAGCGAAACGATGGTATCATTTTCGTTAAGTGAAACAGGACAGTCAATTATTGACCTTTCACGAAGCTGATAAACGAAATTGAGGAAGTCATATGAATTAGCGAAATCTCCTCTCAGGTAGTTGAAGAAATCACCCTGAGATTCAAGAGTATTCGTTTTGAATATGGAGATGATTTTCCACTTACTCTTTTCGTATATCGTATTATAAGTAAATACAGGATTATTCTTATAAAAATTTATATCTTCAAAATATTTGAGATTTGCAAACATTCTGCCGTCCTGCATATGATGACCGTGAAGTATCATATTTTTGGAATTCAGATTGCTGCGATAATCAAGGAATACAGTACCATAATTATCATAATTTCCGTAGAAGTCACGATAAAGGTAATATTCAGGATCTTCTCCCTCTGGCGGCTGAACTACAACATAGTCTATTTTTGTATTAGGTACGGTAACCCAGCCTACAGTATCCTTATTTTCACTGAGAAGCTTACTGAAATCTACAAGAGTACCTTCCGAACCATCGGTAGGTTTTTTTGTTATTTCCTTACCGTTTTCATCTTTTTCCTCTGTCGAAACAAGCAAATTTCTTATACTCTGGGTGGTGTTATCATTTATAGCGGGTCTTACAACAAGAATGTTTACCAGCATACATGATGATACTATAAATGTGCATATAGCAACTAAAAGTATTACCTTTCTGATAACATCAAAGGGAGTGTCGCCTGAGCATGGAATAAAGCGTTTCCAGAAGGCTGTTTTTTGTTTTGGTTTCATAAGAGTGGAAGAAACTCTTTCGAGAGCAGTAGCATAATCCACTCCCGTAAAATCCTCTGAGGGCAGAAGTACAACAGTAATATCATCACATACACATGAATATGCCGTAAGTTTTTCTTTTATATTATCATGAGAGGACTTTTCTTCTTCCTGAACTTTTTTGGCAGCATTTTCATCAATTACAGGTTCATCCTTTTCTTCGATAACAAGAGAAGATGAATGTTCCACTGTCATAAGAGGAATACTATTTTCGTCAATATTTACCGAAGGAGCGGAAACAGACCTCAGATTTCCTTCAGGGGATGCGATATTTACTGTCATTCTGCTGATTTTTCCTTTGATACCGAGATCTTCAAAAAGTTTTTTTGCATCGTCGTCATTTTCGGTGTAAAGGGCATCGGCAATAAATACGATGTCTATTTTGTCTTCACTTTCGGCAGTTTCCTTGAGAGCCTCCTGTATACTGTTCTGATTGAGATTAACTTCGGTTTTGTAAGCTATATTTATATCCAGTTCACCAAGTTCACGGACAGTTTCTTCAAAATCGCTGTCTGTCAATAGGGTGTAAGCTCTCCCCTCACGTGGAAAATACAGCTCCGTATTCATACTATCACTCCTTGTTTTAATTGATTTCGGTCACTTTAAGGTTTTGAAGAGCCTCACTGAAAAGAGGTTCATAATCTATCTTTTGTTCTTCGGCTAAGACATTTTTAAGTACCGGACGTGTACGAGGATGTTTCGGGGTAAATACCGTACAGCAGTCCTCATAAGGCTGTATCGAAATATCAAAAGTATCTATTTTTCTTGAAATTGTTATTATCTCCTCTTTATCCATACCGATAAGCGGACGGAAAACAGGCATATCGCAGGCAATATCCGTACAGGCTATAGCACCTATCGTCTGACTTGCGACCTGTCCCAGACTTTCACCAGTTATAAGAGCCTGACATTCGTTTTGTTTTGCTATTCTTTCGGATAGCATCATCATAAAGCGGCGCATTATTATTGTAAAATATTCCTCGTGGCATTTATCTCTTATTTCTTCCTGAAGTTTTGTAAAAGGAACTGTATACATAGTCATTCTGCCGCTGTACTTAGCCACACGCTCAAGAAGACCAACAACCTTTTCTTCGGCTCTTTCGCTTGTATACGGCGGGCTTGCAAAATGTACTGCAGTAAGCTCAATACCTCTTTTAGCCATCATATAGGCGGCAACTGGGCTGTCTATACCGCCTGATATGAGTATAGCCGCTTTTCCGCCTGTACCTACAGGAATACCGCCCGCACCTTTGAGAACTTCGGAATGTATATATGCCGCATCATCCCTTATTTCAACCGTAACAACAGCATCGGGATCGTGAACATCAACTGTCACCTCAGGAAATGTATCGGCAAGATAGCCTCCGACTTCTCTTGCAATTTCGGGGGAAGTGAACGGAAATTTCTTGTCTGAGCGTTTAGCCTCAACTTTAAAGCTTGTTATTCTGTCGAAATGGTCTTTGAGATATTCGGCAGATGTTATTTTTATATTTTCTATATCCTTTTCGGCAACACAGGCACGGGAGAATGCCGCAATACCGAAAATATGCGAAATACAGTCCGCAACCTCGTCAATATCAATATCATCAAAAACGGGAGCGACTGTAATAATTGACTGAGAATTCTTTACTTTGCACGGGCCTATTTTATGAAGACGGTGTTTGATATTTTTAATAAGCCTGTCCTCAAAAGTTTTACGGTTAAGTCCTTTAAGAACTATTTCACCGAGCTTGATAATAATAACTTCTTTCATTTCTGTCAATCATCCTTCTGATATAGTGTCAAATTATATTTTAACACTTTTATTTACTTCTTGCAAGAGAGGAAACTGCATTTTTAAGGCATAAAATCAGATAATCAATATTTTCCTTTGTTATATCTTCGGAGAAACTTATTCTCAAAGCTGAATCTATGCGGTCACCATCAAGACCGACAGAAGCAAGCACATGACTTTTATGACCTTTTGCACAGGCAGAGCCGCTTGAAACAAAAATGTTTTTTTCGGCAAGGTAATGAAGAAGTGTTTCAGAGCGGAAACCGGGGATTGAGATATTTATTATATACGGCAAAGCGTCGTTGTCGGAATTGAAAACAACTTCAGATATTTCCGAAAGCTTTTCACGGCAATACGAATTAAGTGAAAGTATTATGTCATGTCTTTCATGGTCTGCGGAAAGCATATCCACAGCCACTCCCATGGCACAGGCAGCAGGAACAGGCTCAGTACCGGGACGTATTCCCTTTTCCTGCAGACCTCCCGAATGCAGGGGCAGTATACGTACCCCCTTTCTTATATATAAAGCCCCGACTCCTTTCGGAGCGTGTATCTTATGACCGCTTACAGTCATAAGGTCTATACCGTATTTTTTCGGAACGAGGGGCATTTTCATAAAAGCCTGAACAGCATCAACATGAAAAAGTGCCGGAGATTTTGCATTTTCGATTATGCGGTGTACTTTTTCAATAGGCTGAATCGAACCGAGTTCATTATTTACTGCCATAATACTGACAAGTATGGTATCTTTGGTTACAGCCGATCTTACATCATCAATTCTGATCTTGCCGTTTATATCAGGTGAAAGATATATTACCTCAAAACCGTCTTTTTCAAGTTTCTGCATAGCTTCCATAACCGAGGAATGTTCTATTGCCGTAGTTACTATACGGTTTCCCCTTTTCTTCAGTGCATTTACTGCACCGAAAACAGCAGTATTATTACCCTCAGTTCCTCCTGAGGTAAAATATATTTCTTCAGGCAGTGCATTCATTGAAGATGCAATTATTTTTCTTGCGGCTGTAAGCTGATGTTCAGCCTCAAGTCCCTTTGAATGAAGTGAAGAAGGATTTCCGTAGTACCGGGTCATCATTTGAAAAGCTTTTTCGGCAGCCTCCGGGTATACCTTTGTGGTTGCACTATTATCGAGGTATATTTCTTCCAAAATTTTTTCTCTCCTTAAAACAATGAATATTTTTATATAAAAATGAAATAATAAAAATGAAATACCAATAATTACACATCGCTGATTTCTAAGCGGATAAAGGGGGATTTTTGGTGGCAGTAACAAGGGATGAATATGTAAAAATGGTTGATGATGCTTCGCCGAAAAGCAAACTGCTCACAGATTGTACAGGGGCATTTTTTATCGGGGGATTTATCTGTATGATAGGACAGTTATTCCTTGAAGCATACGGAATAATGGGATTTGAACAAAAAGATGCAGCTTGCCTTACAAGTGTTACCCTTGTATTTTTAGGCACACTGTTCACTTTTTTCGGATGGTATGATAATATAGCAAAACTCGGCGGTGCAGGAACACTTGTACCTATAACAGGCTTTGCAAATGCGGTTGCATCTCCTGCAATGGAATTCAAAAGTGAGGGGTATATTCCCGGACTGAGTGCAAAAATGTTCATAATTGCAGGGCCTGTGATAGTATACGGAACAGTAGCATCAATTTTGTATGGCATAATATTATGGATTCAAAGTACGTAAATACAAAGCGATAGCATCTTTTAAAGCGTTTTTTGGTAAACAATATAAGAAATATTTTTAATTTATGGAAAAATTGTAATTTTTTCTTGTATTATCAATTTTGATGTGTTATTATTATCTCAGCAGCCTTGTATTAATGGATATGTATGGAAGGAGCTATCGCTTATGTATGATAAAATTCTGACATCACTTTCCTACGGTATGTTTGCCATAGGAGTAAAAGATGAACCTGTGCCGAATGCTTGTATAGTAAATACAGTTATGCAGATCTCCTCTCTGCCGATGACTATAGCTGTGAGTATAAACCACAGAAATTACACAAATGAGCTTATAAGAAAATACGGTGAATTTTCAGTAAGTGTCCTTTCAGAAGATACTTCCGGTACAGCTATAGGAGCATTGGGATATACATCCGGCAGAGATACAAATAAGCTTGCGAATGTAAGATACAAAATGCTCAGTGAGGGAGTTCCTGTTATACAGGAAAACATATGCTGCTGGTTTTTGTGCAAGGTAGTAAACATCGTTGAAACTGTCACACATACGGTTTTTATAGCCGAGCCGGTATCTGGCAGTGAGGCAATAAAGGGGAAACCTATGACATACGAATACTATCGCAATGTTATAAACGGAAAATCTCCGATGTATGCTCCGACTTACTATGAAGAAAAGGAAACCGAGACAGATAAATATATTTGTAAGATATGCAGATATGAATACAGTGAAAGCCTTGTGCCGTTTGAAGACCTTCCTGATGATTGGAAATGTCCGATATGCGGAGCACCTAAATCCGTATTCAAAAAGGAAAATTAGGCTATGACAATTCTATCATAGAATAACATTGATGTCAAGCATACTTGACAAATTTCAATTTGAACTTGTCATTTATGTAGCAAATTTTGGAGAAGATAAATATGACAGTAAGAGAAGTTCAGGACGAAATAATACGTCTTAAAAAGGAAAATGATGTATGTATACTTGCCCACAGCTACCAGACGCATGATATAATCGAAGTAGCCGATTTCACGGGAGATTCGTATGCACTCAGCAAAATGGCGGCAAAAGTACCGAATAAAACTGTGATTATGTGCGGAGTACGTTTTATGGCAGAAACTGTGAAAATACTTTCTCCCGAAAAGAAGGTAATACTTTCCAGTCCTACAGCCGGCTGTCCGATGGCGGAGCAAATGGATAAAGAAATGATATGTCAGGTAAAGGAAAAATTTCCCGGCTATACAGTAGTTGCATACATAAATACAACAGCAGAACTTAAGACTGTATGTGATGTATGTGTAACATCATCAAGTGCGGTAAAGATAGTGAATGCTATAGATAACAAAAATATACTTTTCATACCTGATTGCAATTTAGGGGCTTTTGTGGCAAAACAAGTACCTGAAAAAAATATAGAATTACTCAGAGGCGGATGTCCTATACACGCAAGTGTTAAAGTAAGGGAAGTGGAGCAGGCAAAGAAGCGTCATCCGGATGCACTTCTTCTGGTACATCCTGAATGTATACCTGCTGTGTCAGAAAAAGCAGATTATGTAGGTTCGACCTCCGGAATTATGGAGTTTGCGAAAAATTCTGACGGGACGGAATTCATAATCGGTACAGAAAACAGTATCCTGCAGCATTTGCAGTATGAATGTCCCAACAAAAAGTTCTATCAGCTTTCTCAGGGGCTTATCTGTAAGAATATGAAGGAAACAACTCTTGTTGACGTACTCAATTGTGTTAAAGGCGAAGGCGGAGAGGAAATTGTAATGGATGAAAAGATGATTTCCGAAGCAAAAAAATGTATAGATAAAATGATAGAGCTTGGCGGCTGATAATTTAGCGGTTTCGGAAATATACGAAACCGCTTTTTTCTGCTCAATAAACTGTACAGCATGAAATTATTTACTCTTGAAAATAGTAAAAAAATATGATAATATCATACTAACGACAGAACAGACAAAAAATATATGAATGGAGGCGATAATATGAAAAGAGATGAATTGTCTATGAGGGAATCATATGCAAGAAGAAAGTCAGACCCTAAAGTGTTGAGATACAGTGATACAAGCTTCAGTGAAGATAATACTGAGGGGCTAAGAAAGGTACTTGTAATTCTTCCAATAGTTATAATAGGGATAATAGTCCTCGCTCTTATCATAGGAATAAAACAGTATACCTCCATTTTTGCTGGAATAAAAATGACATCTGAGGGAGAGAGTACCTCGGCAGAAGCTGTGGACAGCTTTGACGAAAGCAAGCTTCTTCTGATAATATCCCCCGACAGTCCCATGCCGTCAGATTACAAAACCGACCTTATCAGCTATGACGGTTCGCAGTTTGACAAGGGTATAATCGAAGATCTGAAAAAAATGATGGATACAGCAAACAGAGAGGGACTGTCCATAAAAATCGAAGAAGGTTATGTTTCTCCCGAAGTACAGCATGAACTGTATATGGATCAGGTACGAAAGCTTATAGCTCGTGAAGGTTACGGTGAAGCAAGGGCAATGGAGGAAGCGGAAAAAACTGTTCCTATGGAGAATCACAGTGAATTTCAGAGCGGTCTTGCAGTTAAATTCAGTTCACTCAAAGGCTCGGATTTTGTTTCCACAGAAGAATATCTGTGGCTTTACAAAAATTCTATAAAATATGGCTTTATTCTTCGTTATCCTGAGGGAAAAGAATTGAGTACGGAAAGAGAATTCGATCCCACGCATTTCCGCTATGTAGGCAAAGAAAATGCTGCCCGTATGCGTTCTCTCAATATGACACTTGATGAATATATCTCCTACCTCAACGCAAGAAACAATTAGCAATATGGTAATTTGTGATTGTTCTGATTTAATATGCTGAATAAAATTATGGCTGTTGTGCTTTTTTGTTTGCACAACAGCTTTTTTATGCTGTCTTTCATTTTTAGAGTGTGATCATAATAGAATGTATGGGAGGGATATTATGATTGAAAAACGAGGTAAGGGAATGCTGCTGATAGTCATACAGCTTATAGTGAGTGCATTGATAGTAGCAGGAGCATTTACCGTAAAGCTGATAGGCGGTACATTACACGGTACAGTAGGAACATGGTTTTATGACAATTATAATAATTCAGTAATGCTGGGAAGTAAAGACGGTGTATTCCCGTTTTCAGATCCTGTTGAGGTGGAAGAAACAAGTACGGTAGCTCCCGGAATAGAAGCTGCTGCGGAGGTAAAGACAAGTGAAGCTGAGGACAAAAAATCTGACAGTTGAGATAAGTTTTCCGCTTGCTGCAGCGATAACGGCGGTACTGATAATTGACAGGAGTTTATCTTCTGCGATATGTCTTATTTCTGTGGTTATACATGAAAGCGGGCATTTATTTGCACTTTATAAATGCAAAGCATTCCCGAAAAAAATCACTCTTACGCTTTTTGACATAGCAATATCGGATACACGAAAGCCTCTAAGAAATATAAAAGATGAACTTACAGTAGTAATGTCGGGTATCACGGCAAATCTTACAGCTGTAATAATATGTATCGGACTTAAAATGGAATTTGATAATGAATATCTGGATTATTTTCTGTATTCAAATATGACGCTTGCCGTATTCAACGGCTTACCTGTATATACACTTGACGGAGGACAGGCACTTAATATCATTCTTTGCAGGATAACAACATTTCATAGGGCAGAGATCATACTTAATACAATATCGTTTATTGTTCTTGTACCGATGTTCATTGCAGGAATTTTAGTATTGTTTGAATCAAAATATAATTTTTCTCTTCTGCTTATATCAATATATCTTGCTGTTCTTATAATATCTGACAGAAAAAAGGGTTAAGTTTTTTGCAAGATCGATCAAGTGAAAAAATAACTGCTGTAGCTACAAAGAACTGCAACAGTTATTTTAATGTAGTTAACGACACTAATTCTTTGATTTTGTCATCCTGAGCGAAGCGAAGGATCTTAAAAAGATTCTTCGCCGCTTACGTGCCCCAAGGGCATTTCCTACGGGCACTCCTCAGAATGACATAAAATAATTTATGGCATTTACTATAATTATTTAGTTGTATTGTCTATTGAGTTTTTGAGCTGTGAGAATGTTACACCGTATTTCTCGGCAATATCTTTTGCATAACTTACACCCTCAGGCGGTGCAAGAAATACTTTGTATGATCTTTCGCCATCATGTATTCCCGTTATAAGACTTGCAACATTCATATCTCCCTCAAGAGAATTCATTTCTTCGGGATGCATTGCAAGTTCATGCATATGCGTATTGAATATTGTCCTCGCTCCAAGGTATCGGAGAGCCCTTACAACATCCTTGGCTATATAAAGTCCTTCTGCGAATGAGGTGGTAGCAAGTGATTCATTGAAAAGCAGAAGACTTTTATTAGTGGCAACTGCAAATATCTCACTGAGACGTTTTGATTCTTCTCCCAATCTGCCAAGGTTTACTGTCTGATTTTCGTCTGCAGGGAAATGGGTGTATATATTATCAACAGGAGATATACTTGCATATTCTGCAGGAACATACAGACCGTGCTGTGCCATAAGTACAAGATGTCCCACTGCCTGAGTGAAAGTCGTCTTACCTCCGCGGTTAGGACCTGTCATGATATATATTCCATGCTCCATTGTAAAATCAATATCATTGCTTATTATGTCTATCTTTTTGCCCTGAGCCTTCTGTACTGCAAGCTTGAAATTGTACAGACCTTTTGAATGTATCTCTCTTTTTTCAATATCCGTTATTTCAGGCTTGCACATCTTTATGCCCACTCCCATAAGCTTATTGCAATACTCAGCCCAGCGGATATAAAACAGAAATTCGGGAATAAGCTTTGTAAGACTGTAACCGCTTACATTTACATATTTATTAAGTCTGTTTTTCAGCTGTTTTACAGTAGAACCCAGCATTTCCGTTACAACTCTGCTGAGGGGACTCATAAGCGGGTCTTCTCCAGCCACTTTGCCTACTGTATGTATTTTTGTCATGCCGTCAAATGATGCCCCATTATGTATCTGACTCTTTTTCGATGTAAAGTCAAGAAATTTGCTCAAAACACCCGGTTTGCTGAATGCTTCATTATTCAGTGAAACTATACCGACCTCTACCGGACGCATATGACTGTCAAGGTTTACTCCCAATGATACACTGCGGATATTTCCTACTTCCGCCATAAGCTCTTTTATATCCTGATAAAGAAATTCAAATCCGCTTTCTCCGTAAATCGAATTTACATAATCCTTCAGCTTTATAAGTCCTTCGGATTTTATGTCATTATTCTCAAGACTTTCATTTATTCCCGATATGCAGTTTACATATACATCCAACTCCTGCAAACGATTTATAAGCTGCCATATAGGCTCTGCTGTATTATCCTTTACCGAACGCTCAAGGTCTTTCAGATAATCAAGCTCATCCAAAAGTTCCTTTATCTTATCCCTGAGACTTGGGAATTTCAGTATATCCTCGAATATATCACAGCGGTAACGTATTACTTCTGGGTCGCTTACCAGTTTTGTCATCATTCTCTGTATAACAGTATGTTCATAATCGCTTTCAGCTATCTGATCTACCATATGCTCTATCGAAAGGTCATTGCAGGTCTCATTGCTGAGTGTACAGAATTCAGGCTCTTTTCCTTCGGGGTACAATAAACTGAAATTCATAATTTTTCTCCTCTCTGTTTTTGAGATTTTTCCTTGCCTCTGATAAAATTATAAATGAAGTACCTGTTAAAGTCAATCAACGCTCAGCCGCTTATCTCAACTGTACGGATAATATTTCAACTGCCGGATTATCAGTTAATAAGAGGTTTATCCCTTTTTGTCAGCATAACAAAACCGAAATATTTTTCACTTTGCAATTCTTTGGCATAAATAAGAAGAGGAAGTACGGATAGTTCCCTGTCATATGTATATGCCTTGATTATACCCTGATTTGTTTCTATCTCCGAACAGTTTACAAATTTTTTATCTGTCAGCTTTGTCATGCAGTCAATAGTTTCATTTTTATTCAGATTTGTATGTTTTGAGATAAGGTCTATTGAAACAGGTATATTTTTTCTGCTATAAAGATATTTCAGAATTTCAAGTATTCTGCTGTCCGAAAGAACGGAAAATATCTCTGTCATTTCTCCTGTACTCCCTAAATATTCTGATATGCTGCCCTCTGGCTCAGGCATAAAAAAGAAATATCTCGCATTTTTATTCAGCCTTGCCGAAACAAGTCCCCCATCATAAATAATTCTTGAAAAATAATCACTTCCCGTTTCATCCTCTTCAAGTGCTTCAACAATTTCGGAAGTGAAATTATTTTTCATAGCATTCTTTCCTGTAACTCCCATTTCTATATTCCAGCAAAGCTGAAATGCCCTTTTGAAAGCTTCACTTTCTTCCATTGAGCTTAGTTCCCTGACAATAGCAACATCAAGTCCGGGGTCGGTTTCCTTTCCGAAAAGATAGTCGATAGATACCCCCAGAACTTCCGCTATTTTTGGTAAAAGTAATGTATCGGGTGTAGCTCCCCTTTCCCATTTTGATATGCCCTGTGCAGTCATACCAAGTTCTTTTCCGAGTTCTTCCTGAGTTATGCCTTTTTTCAGTCTTAGTTCTCTGATACGTTTTCCGATATTTTCTGACATATTACTTCTCCGTTTCCCGTTTATTTTTATATATTATAACATTCCGGATAATATTTTACAATATTAAACATATAATACTTGATTTTCACACAAAAAAATATTAAAATGTAACTATGCGTAATTCGGAGGTGCATTATGAAAAAAGTTTCTTTGATACTCCTTTCAGCTCTGATAATCATTAGTACCTGTATTTTCAGCGGCTGTGCGGATTTTAAATTCAATCCCATAGGTACATGGGAATATACTGATGATATTCTTTATGTTGACGGTAAGGAAAACAATCATGTACATAAGGAAGAAATGCAGTATGAAAGTATGCAGTACCATTTTGAAAAATCGGGTACGGGATACATCACAGTTGATGACTACAGAACGATAGATTTCACATATGAATATACAGATGAAACTGTAGATATGACAATGCACGTTCCAAAGCCGACAAACCGAGAAAGTGATGTTGAATATGTCGATGTTCATTACAGACTTGAAACTCCCTCTGACGGTACTCCTATGAAGCTTATCCGCACCGTTGAAGAAGATGTTGATGACGGTGAAGGGGGTAAAGTACATCTTAAAGAAGAATATGTTTTAACAAGGCTTTAAAAAACACAACTGCCGCACTTTATCAGCTTTTTGTGCGGCAGATTTTTTGTTTATTTCATAAGGAAGTGGAAAAATGAAGAAAAAGGAAATTAAATCAAATTCCGATTTTGTAAACGGACTTTTTGACGGGATTCCTATAGGACTGGGATATTTGTCAGTATCATTCGGTTTTGGAATAATGGCGGCAGGAGCAGGAATATCTGTTTTTGAAGCATTTATGATCTCGCTTACAAATCTTACATCGGCAGGTCAGGCTCAGGGGGTAAGTATTATCGCAGCCGGAGGAACTCTTTTTGAAATGGCTTTAGTGCAATTCATTATCAACATACGATATGCACTTATGGCTCTTTCCCTATCCCAAAAACTCGATGAAAGCTTTACTCTGCCTCACAGATTCCTTGCCGCATACGGCATAACAGATGAAATATTTGCTGTATGCTCAACAAAGGAGGATACTATTAAACCTAAGTATATGTACGGGGTCATAACAATATCAACTCTCGGCTGGGTATCAGGTACGTTTCTGGGTGCAGCAGCCGGAGAAATTCTGCCTGCTTCAGTAACATCCGCACTTGGTCTTGTACTTTACGGTATGTTCCTTGCAATTATCGTTCCACCGGCAAGAAAACATCTCGGTATTCTTTTTACTGTCCTTAGTGCCGCATTAATGAGCGTCATATGCAGATTCTTTTTCCCTGACATTTCGGGAGGTTTTGCTGTTATAATATGCTCAGTTATTGCCGCAGTTCTTGCCGCTTTGATATTTCCTAAAAAAGAACAGGAGGAAGTAAAAGAATGACTATTGCCGCATATATTGTTGTTATGGCAGGTGTAACATACCTTATTCGTATGCTGCCGTTTGCATTTTTCAGAAAAAAGATAAAATCGACTTTTCTCAAAAGTCTGCTTTATTATGTTCCTTATGCCGTACTCAGTGCCATGACGATACCTGCTGTATTTTACAGCACGGGAAGTTTTCCGACTGCCATTGCAGGAACAGTTATTGCTTTGATCTTAGCTTATTTTGACCTGCCTCTGATAGTGGTTGCTCTTGCCGCATCACTCACTGCTTTTCTTACAGGTTTTATATTTTAATCGAGGTGACCGACTGTGAAAATAGTTCTTACAGATGCACAAACAGTAATTGATGAAAAAGTTAATGCCGATATACTTAAACAATTCGGTGATATTACAGAATACGGACTTCTTCAATATGAAGAAGTTGCCGAAAAAATAGCCTATGCCGATATGGTTATATGTAATAAGACACTGCTCAACGAACATACTCTCAGCCTTGCAAAAAATCTTAAATATATAGGTCTTTTTGCTACAGGCTATAATAACATTGATATTGAATACTGCCGTAAAAATAATATAACTGTATGTAATGCAGGTTCTTATTCGACCTCTGCTGTCGCACAGCATACATTTGCCCTTATACTTGAACATTACAACAAAGTTTCTCTCTACAACAAATATGTTCAGAATGGTCTGTGGAAATCAAGCCCGACTTTTTCTCCTTTTATATATCCTCTCAGTGAGCTTTCGGGGAAAACCTTAGGCATTGTAGGACTTGGTGCAATAGGACAGGCTGTTGCCAGAATAGCAAATGCTTTCGGTATGAATGTTATTGCATTTAACAGAAGTGTGAAAAATATCCCTGATGTTCAGCAGGTCAGCTTTGAAAAACTTCTTTCAGAAAGTGACATTATAAGTGTACATTGTCCGCTTAACAAAGATTCGGAAAATATGTTCAACGAAAATACATTTTCAAAAATGAAAAAGGGTGCTGTTTTCGTAAATACCGCAAGAGGAGGAGTCATGTCCGAAAAAGCTCTTTTTGATGCACTTGAAAGCGGTCATCTGGGGGGAGCTTGTATAGATACACTTAGTGTTGAGCCTATGGAAGAAGACTGCATACTTATGGGGGCAAAAAACTGTATAATAACCCCTCACATTGCATGGGCTCCTATAGAAACAAGACAAAGACTTATGAATATTGTGGCTGATAATATCAGATGCTTTTTAAATGGTAAACCCAAAAATGTAGTATCATAAAAAATTCAATGTCATTAACTCAATACTGTTACCCTGTCATCCTGAGCGGTGCCCGTAGGAAATGCCCTTGGAGCACGAAGGATCTTTTGAATAAATCAGCTATTTATAAAAGATTCTTCGTTAAGTTAATGACACCAATAAAAATTCCCCGTACTATACAAAACTGCAAAAGTACGGGGGATAGTTTTTTATTCTGTTCTGAGTGCTTTTACGGGATCTTGCTTAGCTGCTTTCTTTGAAGGGATAAATCCACCTATAAGTGTAAGCACTACGCTAAGCACTACAAGTATTATTGCTCCTGTAACGGGAAGTATAGCATTGACATTATCATTTTCAGCTACCGCATGAATAATGGCATTTCCGGGTATAAGCATAAGAAGTGTTATTCCTATTCCTATAAGTCCCGAAGTAAGTCCTATTATGAATGTTTCCGCATTGAATACCTGAGAGATATTCTTTTTGGAAGCACCTATTGCACGAAGTATACCTATTTCCTTTGTTCTTTCGAGTACGGAAATATATGTTATAATTCCTATCATTATTGATGAAACGATAAGTGATACCGCAACAAAGGCTATCAGGACATATGAAATTACATTTATTATAGTTGTAACGGATGACATAAGAAGTCCCACATAATCGGTATATGTTATCTTATCTCCTTCATCTGCCGAATTATTATATTCTTCGATACATTCGGATATTTTATCCTTCGCTTCAAATGTGTCGGCATATATAGAAATCGACGAGGGGGCATCCTTGCTGACAACTCCGAAATTACGCATATTATCATCATAAGTTCCGGGTGATATATACTTGTCATATACATCAACAAGTGTTTTTGTATCAGCTGCCTCTATAAATTTGTCAAACTGCTCTGCAAGCACCGTTTCGGAAGGCATTTGTCCCGACTGAGATGCCGGCATGAAGCCTGATATAAATTTTGCTTTTTCCGATACACCCATTTTGAGACAGAATGATTTTGCATCTGCTGCTTTTGTTTCATCATCCTTCGGGGAAAAGCTTACACCGCTGACAATATTTACATCTTTATTCTCTTTCTGTGCCTTTACTATTTCGCTGTTATCGGCATAATTTATAAGATAATCTGTGAGTTCCTTTGTATAGCCGAGTACAGTGCTTATGATCCTTGATGCATCATCATCCTTTGAACGTATCACACCTGTTATTTTAAGAGTGACCGCATTTTCCATAAGCGGCTCTATTTCAGTAACAGTTCTTGCCTTTGAATATGTTCCGTTGGTATTTTTTGTATAATAGTCACTTGCGGGAAGAATATATATTTTTGTTTTGCATATATCCTCGTAGCTGAATTTCTTTTCATCAAATTCAACCTTATCACCGTTTCCGATCTTCTTTATCATTTCCTTGTATTCTTTTGAAGGCAGGATACCGAGTTCATAAAAAACAGCAAGAGGTATTTCACTGTCATGGTCAAGTACAAGAAGTATTTCATCATAATTTTCGGGGTATTTTCCGTATACAAGATCATAGTTTTCTGTTATTGCCGAAGCTGTACCTTTACCGTCTGCTCCGGGTAATATCTGGGAAAGGTTATTATTCTCTCCCGATGATGCCATTGCACTAAATACGGACATTCCGCCTGCATCTGATGTTTCGGTGCTTATTCCGAAAGCGGATGTAAGCTCTTCATTCAGTGTGCTTCCGTCAAGGTTTACAAGTGTACCGTCAGGGTCATAGCTGAAAGCACCGAATTTGGTGTCATAACTGTATACGATACCGTTTTCACCTACATATTCGTTTATTTCACAATCAGGATCATCAAGATATTTCTTGAATTTTGTAAGGTTGTTTGTTGTAACACTTGAGGTAAATGCCGAAAAGCCCTGCATACGTGAATTATCTGCATATACAGCATCAAGATCGTGGTCATGTTCATTTTTATTTTCATTTGACATATCCACAAGTGCACTAAGGTCAATGCTTTGTGCATCTATCGTTATAGGATAAGAGGACATTGCATCTCTTTGAATATCATTTATATATGTATTGACACCGTTTGAAAGAGAAAGTATAAGTGCAATACCGATTATTCCTATAGACCCTGCAAATGATGTAAGAATAGTACGCCCCTTTTTCGTTTTAAGGTTATTGAAACTCAGGGAAAGTGATGTTAAAAATGACATTGAAGTTTTGCCCATATTTTTATACTTCGGCTCTTCCTCACTGACATTTTCGAGAATAAACGGATCTGAATCCGAGGTTATTTTTCCGTCACGTAGATTTACTGTTCTTGTGGCGTAATTCTGAGCAAGTTCCGGATTATGCGTTACCATGATAACAAGTCTGTCCTTTGCCACCTCTTTGAGCATATCCATTACCTGTACACTTGTTTCACTATCAAGAGCACCTGTCGGCTCGTCTGCAAGAAGTATATCAGGGTCATTGACAAGTGCTCTTGCAATGGCTACTCTCTGCATCTGACCGCCCGAAAGCTGATTAGGTCTTTTATGCATATGTTCCTTAAGTCCGACCTTTTCAAGTGCATCTGCCGCCCTCTTTTTTCTTTCGCTTCTTGACACTCCTGAAATGGTAAGTGCAAGCTCAACATTTGAAAGTATGTTCTGATGCGGTATCAGATTATAGCTTTGAAAGACAAATCCTATTGTATGGTTGCGGTAGGAGTCCCAATCCCTGTCCTTATACTTTTTTGTAGAGATACCGTTGATTATCAGATCACCGCTGTCGTAGCGGTCAAGACCTCCCACAATATTCAAAAGTGTGGTTTTACCTGAACCGCTGGGCCCGAGTATCGCTACAAATTCATTATCACGGAAACTCAGACTTACATCATTCAGTGCGGTCTGTTTAAGTTCTCCTGTGATATATTCCTTTTTGATATTTTTCAGCTGAAGCATCCTTTTCTCCTTTCATCATAAAAAACGAAGGTTAAATTCCCTAAGGTAAAATTACACCAATAAGTATAAATGTTAATTATCCCTTTGTCAATAACTATTTAGGTTTGTAAGTAAGCCTGTCAGGGTGAAATTTAAAATATCCGTATATATAAGGGAATAAAAGGTAAAAATAAAGACGGGGGTGCTGATAATAATGAACAGATATAAATACAGTAAATCAAAAAAAAGTATGGTCAAAAATAATATCGGCTTTTATATTTCACTTGCACTTTGTCTTGTCGCAGTAGCGGGTGCGGCATGGTCAACCTATGGAAGTATAATGGAATATAATTATACTGCCGATAATGAAGTAAGCATTGAAGAGAAAAAAGCTCAGGTAAACGGTGAAGTGAGCAATGCAGCATATAAAAAACAGGAAAGCAGCAAATCAACCGTAACAAAAAAGGCTCAGGAATCTTCTGTTGTTTCGGAAATTCCAAAACCAGTTTCCGCGGAAGTTTCCATGCAGGAATCAAAACCTGAAGAATCTTCTAAAGAATCCTCTGCCGAATCTTCATCCGCAATTGCCGAACCGATAGAAAACGGAAAAGTTATCAAAGGCTTCAGTCCTAAAGATCCAATACGCTCAGAAACGATGAACGACTGGAGAATACACAGCGGTACGGATATAAGCTGTAATGAAGGTGCTCCTGTTCATGCAATAATGGCAGGAACAGTAAAAATGCTCTACAAAGATACTATGCTCGGAAATGCCGTTATAGTAGAACATTCAAACGGCTACGAAAGCCGTTACTACGGAATGACCGACAGTGCGGTAGTAAAAGCAGGTGACATCGTTTCGGCAGGAGATACTTTGGGATACGCCGGACAGATACCGTCTGAATCAAAAGATGAAGAACACATCCATATAGAAGTCCTTCTTGACGGAAAACGCATAGATCCCACATTAATTTTCAGAGCCGATAATTGATCAAAAACGTAAAAATAAAAAATACGGAGCTGCTGCAAACTGCAACAGCCCCGCTTTTTTATTCTGCTGTATAATTTTCACTGTCTTTTACATCAAGTCCCTGAGATCTGGGGTATTGACGTTTTCCGCCGTTATAATTAAATATGATCTTAGCATTTGCTATATCTGAGGGAACTTCGTAAGAATATGTTCCGTCACCATTGTTTGTCATCGCAACACCGGGCCACTCGGCATTTTTGGCGTCTCCGTCACCGTATACATATGCACACACATCATCTCCCCATTTTTCAGGTTTGGTAAATGTTATTTTTATGCCCTGTGCATTATCTGATGTTTTTTCTTCTTCTGATGACTCTTCCGCCGGCTTTGTATCTCCCGAAGTTTCAGCGGCATATGTTTTTCCTGCTTCAAGCTCAAATCCCGGTTCAAGTGACGGCGGATATTGATTTGTTCCTCCGTCATTAAATATGACTAATGCACCTGTCCAGTCCTGAGTGGTAACATAGGTATATACATCACCATCTGCTGTCATCTCAGCTCCGGGCCACTCGGCATTGCTTGCCGCCGGACTTGCTGTTTCATCATAAACATATGCATATATTTTATTTCCCCATGATGCAGGCTTTGTAAAGCTTATTGACGAACCTGACGGAACCGAGGATATTTGCGTAAACCAATATGTCATGTTTGATGTAAGACCGGATGCATTTTTTGCCGAAAGCTTGAGAACTGCTTCTCCATTTGAATCTGCTGTAATACTTAATGTCTGTCCGTCTGTGAAGCTCTCTGTCGCACCATTAAGGGTATATTCTCCGCTGTCAGCACCGGAAAGCTTTAATGTAACGGTCTTTTCACTGCCGCTTATATTGAAGCTGTCTGTATCTACAGAAACTTCAGCCATCTGTACGGGCTCTGTATAGCCTTCATTATAAAGAACAGCCACAGTGCCTCCCTTTACTGTACCGCTGAGTTTTCCTCCTGAGACATTGAAATCCCCGTTCTGTTTTCCTCTGTCAGTATATGTACCGTCTGCAAGTGCCGTATCAACTGAAAGCTCAACGTCATCTGCACCTGAATTTACGATAACTGCCCCCTTATTTCCTCTTGCTATCATAAGCATAGCCTTGTTATCCTGTGGATTGGTCATTACAGTTTCCTCGCCCACAAGAGCATTACGGAAACGGTTAAGTGCAACAACCGTTTCGTTCTTGTAAAGCTCACTTCCGGCAGCACCTATTCTGTTCATTGTCCCCCATTGTTCATCAGGTGAAGAGCCATACGGGCGATCATAGAATAACGGTGTACCCTTACCGTTTGCCGCTATTACTGCCCACCCGAGCAATATCTGCTGATCGGTCATTCTGTTGGAATCCCCGCCGGTATAGTTATCGTGCGATTCCACCCATGTAACAACATTGTCGCTGTCCGCTGCCATAAATCCGCTGAGGTCTTTGAGGTTCATTTTTCCACGCTTTACAGCTCCTCTGAGTGCCGCACCATAATTGCTGGCTGTGGTATGTCCTATTGCCGTGAGGTACGCATCTATTCTTTCCTTATCACCCTGCAAAACCTCACCATAGTTGAATATGGTATCTGCTTTATCTATCTTTGTAGTTACCTGTTCCCAGAAATTATTCGGAAGGTTCGGGTCTTCCTGCGGGTCATCGGGCAGAGCTATATGCTTTGCAGTATCATAACGGAAACCGTCTGCACCATCTGCAATAAGCTGATTAAGATAATTTATAAAATATTCCTGAAAAAGCGGATTTTCCGTATTTACATCCCAGAGTCCTGTAAGGGAGTGTGTTGTAACATTAAGACGGTCACTGTATGATGTTATTCCCTCTGATGCACCCTTATGATAAAGTTTATCTGCTCCTCCCACGGCATCTATGAATGATTGTTCTACAGTGGATTTATCAGCTGCTGTATGATTCGGCACAACGTCAACTATTATTTTTATACCATATTTATCGGCTTCATTACACATTTCTTTGAATTCTTCTTCTGTACCCATCTGATAGTTGCCTATTGTCCAGTTTATAGGCTGATATTGGTAATACCATTTACCTCTGCCCATAAGCTGCATTCCACCGCCTCCGTCTGTTACCTTATTGGCAGGTGAGGTCTGTATTGTAGAATAACCTGCTGCGGCTATATCTGCCATACTTTCCTTTATCGTATTGAATGACCAGCTCCATGCATGAAGTATAACACCATCTTCTATCTTATCACAAAGCCCGAATGATACTGTATCTGCCGAAGCCTGATCACTGTTTTCGTCAGGTGTACTTTCTTGATTTTCCGTACTTTCCTGAGATGAAACCTCTGCACCTGATTGTGCAGGCGGATTCGTAGCATTTCCGTTACCATCAATATATGTCACATTTCCTACACAGCCTGACATTGCTGTAAGCAATGCCGCTGTCAGAAGCAATGCCAGTGGCTTTTTTCTTTTCATAAAAAATTACCTCCGTTTTTAAAATAACCATAAGTATATTATACACTTTAACATAATTTTTTCAATATATTTCAGTTAATTATTTGTTATGCACCAATCACTTGAAATAAAGTCTGTTTTCGTTGACAAAAGTTTAACAAGGAGTTAAAATATCCTCAGAATAAGGAAAGGAAGTGCCTGTATGGGCTATAAAGTAATTTCTCTCGATATTGACGGAACACTTACAAATTCACAAAAAAAAATAACCGGCGAAACTCAGAACCGCCTTTTTGAATTTCAGGAAAACGGAGGAAAGATAATACTTGCTTCGGGCAGACCTGCAATGGGAATAAAACCTTATGCAGATATTCTCAGGCTTAAAGAGTACGGTGGATATATACTTGCATATAACGGTGGAAGTGTCATTGACTGCAAAAGCGGAAAAATACTTTTTGAAAGTACACTGCCGTCTTATGTTATTCCAGAAATATATGAAGTTATAAAAAATTATCCTGTAGGAATAAACACATATGAAAATGACTGCATTATCGTAGGAAACATGATAAACAAATATACCGAACTTGAAGCTAAAATAAATGGTATGAAAATACAGTTTGAGGATAATTTTACAGACTATGTTAATTTCCCTGTAAATAAATGTTTGCTGCACGGTGAACCTGATGTGATACTCGAACTCGAAAATATTCTTTCAGAAAAGTATAAAAACCGGTTGGGAGTTTTCAAATCCGAAGCATTTTTCCTTGAGATAGTTCCTCAAAACATTGACAAAGCGGAGTCTATAGACAAGCTTCTCAAACTTACAGGATATAAAACTGAAGAATGTATTGCCTGCGGTGACGGTTTCAATGATATTTCCATGATACGCTATGCAGGACTTGGTGTAGCTATGTCAAACGCAAAAGAACCTGTCAAAGCCGCTGCAGATTACATAACCCTGTCAAATGACGAAGACGGTATAGCACATCTGCTTATGAAAATAAAACATCATACTTTCCCATTTGTAAAAACTCAGGTATAAAAAATCAAGGGACTGTCCGCAAAGACAGTCCCGATTTTTTATTCTGCTGTATATGTTCCGCCGTCTGTTACATCAAGTCCGCCTGATCTCGGATACTGACGCTTTCCTTCTTTGTAGTTGAACACTACCTTCGGGTTGGGGATGTCTGAAGGAACTGTATATGAAAATGTTCCGTCACCGTTATTTGTCATAGGCTCGCCGGGCCATTCTGCATTTTTAACATCTCCGTCACCGAAAACATATGCACATACATCATCATCCCATTTTTCCGGCTTGGTGAATGTAATTTTAAGACCGTCTGAAGCTTCAGCTGAACTTTCATCTGTCTTGGATTCCTCTTCACTTGATTCCTCAGTTTTGGACTCTTCCTCGCTTGATTCCTCTTCACTGGATTCCTCTTCGCTTGATTCTTCCTCGCTTGATTCATCTTCAGAAGCAGCAGGTGCAGCAGATGACTCAGTTGTAGATTGTGCCGGTGGATTGGTAGCATTTCCGTTTTCATCAAGATAAACCACACTGCCTACACAGCCTGACATAGCTGT
This sequence comes from uncultured Eubacteriales bacterium, assembly GCA_900315465.1. Classification (GTDB taxonomy): domain Bacteria; phylum Bacillota; class Clostridia; order Oscillospirales; family Acutalibacteraceae; genus UBA1213. Next base: position 31,396 of record OMZF01000057.1, read on the forward strand.
AAGCAATGATGCTGTTAAGAGCAATGTTAAAATTTTCTTTTTCATATTGAATATACCTCCGTAAAAATACTTATATACATATTATACACTTAAACAAAAAATTTTCAATATATTTTGAAGAATTATTTATTATGCACCCGAATAATATATTTTATTCACCTACCGCACCGATACTTTTAAGCTTTTTTATTGCATCGACAACATCTTTTTCAATAGTTTCACGAGGTGCATCGTACTCCTCAGCAATTGAATCTATTATTCTTTTTTCTGTAGTATCTTCTTTTATAAGGTCAAGAATTGCTCCGAGAGTGACATTCCCTTTGATAACACCTGAAAATTCTGCCTTTGCTGTAGGTACGACTATAGTATCACTGCCTGTTTTATGTACAAGGAAATTTTTGTTAAGTTTCATAATCCATATTATCCTTTCATATAATTTTTAAGCTTACATCAATTATACAGAAAATTTCATATATTTTCAATACACAAAAACAGACGACAAGCATTATCCGCCTGCCGTCTGTCATAATTATTTTACTTTGATTTTAAATGTTTTTGCGGCAACATATCCGCTCTTGTCCTTTATCAGCGATCTTACTTCAAAATCACCCTTTGATGAAGGAGTATATGAAGCAACTGTAAGGCTTGAATTACGCTTACCAATAGTTGTCCATTTTGTATCTCCTGATTTTCGGTATTCGTAGGTGTAATAATAGGGGGCAGTACCTCCCGATGATTTAGCATTTATCGTAACTGCATTATTCACATTGACCGTCACTGCACTTATCGTTGATTTATTCTCAACAAGAGTTCCTGTCACTTTGACGGTAAATGTGGAAGAACTCATTTCACCTTTGCTGTCCTTCACAATGACACGGGCTTTATATGTTCCTGCTGTCTTTGGCGTAAAATTTGCGGAATCAGCGGTACTGTATTTTTCTCCGAGTGTTATCCATGAATTTTTGCCCGGTTTCTGATACTGATATGTATAATAATACGGTGCTATTCCTCCTTCTGCCGAACCTGCAAGGATCATTTTCGTTCCGCACAAGGAATCTCCTGCTTGTACATTTGAAGTGCTTTTCAATACTTTTGGAGCGTTTACTGTAAGTTCAAATCTTTTTGAAGTTACTTTGCCTATCGTATCTTTTATGCTGATAAGTATATCATATGTACCTGCAGCAGATGGTTTGAACTGAGCCGTATTTTCACTGCCGAATTTTTCTCCTATGGTTTTCCAGTTTTTATCTCCGCTCAGTCTGTAAAGAAAAGCATAACCAAGCTCTCCCGTGCCTCCTTTTCCTACTGCACTCAGATTTACACTTTCCCCAAGTTCTATTGCATTACTGCTTACAATGGAATTATTTTCAGGTGCTGTATAATGGAAAGGTGTTCCCGGCTCTGATTTTCCGTCATATATATAACCGTCATCAGGAACATTATTTGTATTTCTGTCAACACGAAGTGCCTTTACTTCATCCTGTGTAAGTATAAGCATATCGGCATATTTTTGATCCAAAAGTCCGTCAGCAGCCAGCTTTGATGCTCTATCATAATTAGCACATCCGCTTTCAATAGCATAATAACTATCTGCTATCCATGCATCTTTTTCACTGTTATAAACAAATTTCGCTGTTTTTACCTTTTCGGTGATTTGGGATACACTATATATACTTTCATAACGCTGTTCATCGTAATTATATTTATATTTAACATCGCACTTTATCTGAGGGATAACAACATCTTTCAGTATTATGCTTGAAGTGGGATGATCTTCAAATTTTTCTCCCTTAACAAATAATTTCCCTGAGCTTACATATCTTCCGTCTGTCCAGCTGTCCTGAGCAAAGCCCAGATCTCCGCCGTAATAAAGATTATTTCCTACTCCCCATTCACTTTCACTATAACTGTCTTTTTCACTTCTTCTGTAAAAATAAGCATAGGAATTCATTGAACCGTTTATTCTGCACCATGAACCGCTTCCGACTTTTTCGCAAAGGTTCTTCCATGTTACAGCACCTTCACGGGGAATGTCATCATCCATTTCGAGCTGTGAATATTCTTTCTGAAGATCAAATGTTTCTTTCAGGTCGATTTTCGTACCATTTTTCCCGAAAGTATAATATTTTTTGATCTTATCTTCGGTTATGCCCTGACCTTTAATATCTCCTGCCCCACCGTAGCTTTTTGTTTCATCATTATATGTAACATCAATAAGCCAGTGATAATCACTGTTCCATTTATATGATGAAGAGCTGTCAAGACGTTTTGAGATCTTGCCCATTACACTCGGAAACCCTAATGAATCGTAACGGAACGGATATATTACACTTGCAAAAAGTGATACTGTATCTTTTCTGCTGTATGGACTGTAGATATAAAAAGACTGATCGGAATGACCTGCTGTTACTACCTCCCAATAATCACTTGTTTTAACGACATTTCCTCTTATATACGAACCGCTGTACAGACAAATACTGTCAAAGCCTTTTTGTACTGCATCCATATTTTCAAAGAAATCCGATTTTGTGGCGTAGGTGTCAATAAGATAATCCGCATCATCCTGAAGTTTCTGGAGATTAAGTTTTATGCTTGTATCTTCCCATGTATCATCCCAGCTGTATCTGCCCGGTACTCTTGATTGCAACACCAATTCTCCGCCGTCTGTAGAAAAGCTTCTGAAAATATAACCGCCATTGACACGTGCAACAGCCGGATCATCATATTTTATATCAGCATACAGCCTTATCTTTTCATTCCAGTCATCCCAGTCGAATTCTATTGCCGAATCTTCACTGTAAACAGAAGCTTTATCTGCAAAGCGGAATGATCTCGGGTCAGGATTATCGGTTTCAACAAAAAAATATTCATTGAACGGTGCAAGCAAAGGGGTTATTTTATATGAATAACCTGTAACATCTGCCGCATTTGCATCAATACCTGTAATAGTATCAGGCATCAGCACAGTAACTGTTGTAAGCATACCTGACAAAAGAATTACCGAAATAAATTTTCTCACAATAATACAACTCCTTGCTTTTTTCTTAAATTATATCACGTTGAAAAATTTATTTCTACTTTAATTATTCAAGATTTTATAATATCAATTTTGTTTAAATTCACCAAAAAATAAATTGGATTTATAATCATATTTTTATTATACTTTTTCAGGTAGAATCTGTCATACATAAAACCGTCTTATGAGAATATATCTCAAATTCATATTAAATCAAAGGCGGTGATCAAAA
>OMZF01000170.1 GCA_900315465.1 uncultured Eubacteriales bacterium
AAAAGGGAGCAGATTTTTTCATTTCTGCTCCCGAAATTCTGTTAAATTGTGTTTTGCGTGAGTTCGAATCCTGATTTTGCCGTTTTTGGGCTTTTGATATCTTTTGAAACCGTCAAAAATATATTGCTCTAAAAACGGCGAAAAGCCCGATCAAATCGGGCTTTTCGAGGCGATATCTTTTTTGTACGCCTTAGATGGTGCCGGTGGTGGGACTCGAACCCACACGCCCTTTCGGACAACAGATTTTGAGTCTGTCTCGTCTACCAATTCCAACACACCGGCTTATTAAAATGTCCATGAGGTATTATAATCTATTTTGCCTTATTTGTCAATAAAAACTGATACAATTTTTATCATAAATTATTTAAGATCCCGCACTTTGTAATGCAGGATCTTAATAGTTATTTATCTACTGCGGATGTATTCTTTTCTCTCAGATATGTTGATTCCATATCTGATAAATGGAGTTTTACAGCCAAAGGATATTTATAATATGCTCTGCCTATCGAAAAACCGCTGCTTTTGGCAGATTCATCAAATCCTCCCATATGCCAGCGTATTGCGATGGCTTCTTCAGGACTCAGACGCATAAATCTTTCAATAAGATAAACAGACTTCTCACCATGACCGTATGGAAATGCATCATCTACTGTATAATATGGTTTTTGTTCCCACTGACCTGTCACTTCGTTTTTAACATTTTTAGTAGAGGTTTTGTAAAACTTTACTTTGCACAGATCGTGAAGCAGTCCGCATATTGCGAAACTTTCCGCACTGTCGTTTTCAGGATCAAAATGTTTATCCATCATAGTCTGATAAACACTGATACTGTGCATTACAAGTCCGCATTCACAGGCACCATGATATTTTGTACTTGCAGGAGCTGTGAAAAAATCGGTTGAGTTAAGCCATTCAAGAAGTGTTTGGGCTCCATCTCTTCTGATATTATTGGTAAAAATATCAATAAACCGCTCTCTGTATGTCACTGCATCCGCCTCCTGTTTATTTCATATCATCATTATAATTTGCTCTTTCACCGCCAATGAATTTAGGACGTGTTCTTGCCGCTGTTATATGTGCCTCACCTATCATATTTGTTTTGAGATTAAGCGGAACAGCAACTTCTTTAAGGTGCATACCTATAAGTACTCCCCCTATATCCATTCCGGCATCAGCTTTTATATGCTCAAGTGCAACAGGATTACTTAATGTATTATACGTAATCGTTGCAAAAGACCCTCCTGCTTTTGGCTTTGGTACTACGTTTACAATATCACGACATTGACGCTGTGCAGCTTCTGCTTCGGTTATTATTGCACGATTAAGGTGTTCGCAGCATTGAGCAGCAAGTATTATTCCCCTTTTCTGAAGTTCGGGATAAATGCCGTCAAATAAAGCCTGAGCAATCTCCATGCTTGAAGCTTTGCCGTATCCTTCACCCTTTACTGTGCTGGAAGAACAACCCACAACGAAAACAGAACCTTCTTTAAGCTTTGCCTGATCAAGTATTTCAATTACAGCATTTTTTGCCTTTTTTGTAATTTCCTCGTACATAAATATCCCCCGATCATAAAAATATAATCAGGCATCTTTTAGGAGATGCCTGAAAATTTTTTAATTACTCTTCTTCTGTTGTTTCAGGAACATCATCAACTGCTTTCATTGAAAGGCTGATACGCTTCTTATCAAAATCAATAGCTGTGATCTTTACACTGACCTTCTGACCAACTGAAAGAACATCTTCAGGCTTTTCGATCCTGTCGTTTGAGATCTGAGATACATGAATAAGACCGTCAATACCATCGATAATCTTTGCGAAAGCTCCGAAAGTAGTGAGACCAACGATCTCTACCTCACATACAGTTCCTTCAGGATACTGATTTTTGAGTATTTCCCAAGGATTATCTTCGGTCTTTTTGTAGCCAAGAGAAATTTTCCCCTTTTCACGATCAAGCGATTTGATATATACTTCAACCTGATCGCCTACGTTTACCACTTCCGAAGGATGTTTGATTCTGTTCCAGGAAAGCTCGGAAATATGTACCATTCCATCGATACCGCCGATATCTACGAATGCACCATATGACATAAGTGACTTAACAACGCCGTTATATACCTTGCCTTCCTCAGCAGAAGCCCAGAACTCCTCTTCCTTCTTCTTGCGTTCATCATCAAGAACGGAACGGATAGAACCAACTGCTCTTCTTTTGTTATTTCTTCCTGTTGTTTCAATAATGCGGAAATCTACTTCAGTCTTAAGGAGACTTTCAAGATCAGCACCTCTGTTAGCTGTAGCCTGAGATGCAGGAATGAATACTCTCACGCCATTGCTTGTGAGGGCGATAACACCGCCCTTGTTTACATCGATAACTGTGCCGTGAAGGATTGTTTTGTTTTCATATGCTTCAAGGATTTCATCCCAACCCTTCTGAGCATCAAGGATTTTCTGTGAAAGCTGAATTGTTCCTTCCTGATCGTTTGTTCTCATAATGATAAGATCGAGTTCATCACCGATCTTTACAAGATCCTCTGTTTTAGCATTAGGATCATTTGAAAGCTGGTCAAGCGGTATAATACCGGTTTGCTTTCTGCCTACATCAACACGTACCTCTGTGGGAGTTACGCCTACAACAACACCGTGTACCTTTCCGTTTGTATTATAACTTTGCATTGATTCCTCAAGAAGCTCTGCGAAGTTTTCATCTTTGCTTTCTTCAACATTTTTGATTTCGTCTGACATGGTAACCAGTACCTCCTTTATTATGCTTGCCGGGGTTGATGCTCCGGCTGTAATGCCTATTCTGACAGCCTTCTTTGCGGCGGATAACGGAATTTCATCTGCTGTTTCAATAAGGTATGTCTGATCACACTTTTCCTTACATATATGATACAGCTTATTCGTATTAGAACTGTGCCGACCACCGATTACTATCATAAGATCAGATTCGCCGGCAAGCAGTTCAGCTTCAGATTGCCTGTCAGATGTGGCACTACATATTGTAACAAATATTTTAGCATTTGTACATAGTTTTTGCAATATTTTTAAAGATTTTTTCCATTCTTTTGTGTCGAAAGTTGTCTGTGAAACAATGCATAACAATTTATCTTTTAATTGTGAATTATTTTTAAGCAAATCGACTAATTCGTCTTTGTTGGCAAATGTATAATATTCACCTGTACAATGACCTATTATTCCCTTTACCTCCGGATGATTCTCGTCACCTGCTATAAGGATAATTTCACCTGCAGCAGAATGCTCTGCAACTATCTTGTGTATTTTCAGAACAAAGGGACAAGTAGCATCTTCGTACTCAATGCCAAGTTCCTTTATTTTGTCCATTACACTTTTCGATACACCATGTGAACGGATAACAAGTGTACCTCCGTCTTTAACATCTTCGGGAGTATCGGCAATCATTACCCCTCGTCCTGCAAGATCCTTTACCATCTGAGGATTATGGATTATCGGACCGAGTGTGCAAACTGTTTTTCCTTCAGAAACAAGCTTTTCAACAATGTTTATCGCACGACTCACCCCGAAACAGAAGCCTGCTGTTTTTGCCACAGTTATCATTCAAGATCAATCTCCCTGAGTTTTTGTATTTCTGCCATTATCATTCGTGAAGCATTTCTGTATGCCTCTCCTCCGACTTCACCAATAAGACCAAGTTCTTCAGGAGTAATAGGTTTACCGAATCTTATTTTTACCTTTTGAAAAGCACGAATTTTTTTATTCTTTGGGGTTATACATACAGGAATGACAGATGCCTGCATCTGATGTGCAACTATCGACGCTCCTGATTTAGGACGGAGAAATTCACCTGTTTTTGATCTTGTACCTTCAATAAAAATTCCAAGAAGTTTTTCTTCTTTGATTATCGTTTCAGCCATATTAATAGCTTTGCCGTCACCTGCTCCCCTTTCAACAGGAAATGCTCCAAGTGCACGTATTATACCGCCCAGAAACTTATTCTTGAACAGCTCCGCCTTAGCCATATAGAATATCTGTCTTTTTTGTGCAAGTCCAAGCAAAACCGGATCGCAGTTTGAAAGATGATTTGAACAGAGTATATATCCCCCATTATCAGGTATATTTTCCTTTCCACTCACCTTGAAAAAAAACAGTAGTTTGAATATCGGGTATAAAAGAACTTTTCCAACAGCATATAAAGGACTCATTTTCATTTCATTTTCTCCTTGATGACCGAAATCACCGCATTTATAGACTGTTCGAGAGTCAATTCTGTTGTGTCCACAGTCACAGCATCATCTGCTGCTTTAAGCGGTGCAATTTCACGGTTTGTATCGTTATTATCCCTTTTTATTATATCCGCTAAAATTGTATCATAATCACCGTTTATACCTTTTTCTTTAAGCTGTATAGTGCGTCGTTTCGCACGGGATTCGGGAGAAGCAGTAAGGAATATTTTTACATCTGCATCCGGCAGAACTACTGTTCCAATATCTCTGCCGTCCATTATTACATCATTTGTTTTTGCAAATCCTCTTTGAAGTTCAAGCAGAAATGCTCTTACCTCAGGTATTGCAGAAACGACTGATGCCGACATAGATACGTTTTCAGTTCTTATTTCATTTGAAACGTCAGCATCATCAAGGAACATCCTTTGTTCACCATCAATGAATTTCAATTCTATTTTTATTTGATTAAGAACCGAAATTACATTTTCTTTATAAGAAAAGGATATATTCCTGTTAAGACAGGCAAGTCCTATGGTACGGTATAAGGCTCCTGTATCAATGTAAATAAATCCGAGACCCGCTGCTGCTGTTCTGGCAATCGTACTTTTTCCTGCTCCGGCAGGCCCGTCTATCGCTACTGCAAACATTACCATTCCTCCGATTATTCATTATCAGGTTTATGATCAAAACATAATTATTATAGCAGATATTACACCAAAATACAAGTTTTTAATTGTTTTTATTTATATTTCAGTGTTGTATTATGTATACTATAATTTGTTATATCATAGAGATATTGTAAATATTTGAAAAAGTGCCGTATTATACATCAAGTTTATATAAATGTCAATAAAAAATATTATAAAAGTATAAAATTTGAGTACAATTTATAGTATAATTCATTATTTACTGTCGATTTTTGGTATTGAATTTTATATTTTTTTATGCTATATTAATGTTAATGTGTGAAAGAAAAATATTTTTTGTGAATGAATTTTTTAAGGAGGCAGAAGAATGAGCAGAGGATTTAAAATTATGGCTAAGGGAGATTATGCACTGTTTACAAGACCTGAAATGAAGCTTGAAAGGGTAAGCTACGATGTTCCGCCACCCGGAGCATTGGAAGGGATGCTGAAAAGTGTGTACTGGAAACCAGCCATACGATATGTGATCGACAAAATCATAATTTTTAATCCCATCAACTTTGTAAATGTAAGACGAAACGAGCTTAAAGACAAAGTGTCATTTTTAAAAGTGAAAAGTCAGATGAACGGAAAGGGTTCTGATCCTTGTATCTATACATCCGAAGAACGAACGCAAAGAGCATCGATGCTGCTGAAAGATGTTGAATACGGCATTGAATTTCATTTTGAAATGACAGGCATCAGAAGTGACAGGGATGATGAAGACGAGAAGAAACATTATAATATTATCAAACGTCGTCTTGAAAAAGGTCAGTATTTCCGTCTCCCCTGTTTCGGATGTTCGGAATTTCCCGTAAAAAGTATTGAGTTGGTGGAAGATTTTGATTTTAGCCGGATAAGCAGTGAAATTCTTTCAATGGGTGATTATGATTTTGGTTTTATGAGCTACAGAGTAAATTTTGAGGATGACGGAACTAAAATAACTGATGACTGGAACAGTCATGTTTTTTCTGATAAAGCAGTTACAGAGTATTATCGTCCGCACATGGTCGGGGGAATTATTGATATACAAAAATACAAGGAGGTGAGAAAATGCTGATAAATGCACTTTGCGACTATTACCAAGACCTTGAAAAAGATGGTAAGGTTGTTCCTGTGAGATATTCCGAACAAGGTATACATTATCTGATATGTCTTAATCCTGATGGAACTATAGAGGATATTTTGAATTGTCAGATACCGGAAAATATTCCTGATAAAAAAGATAAATTCAAAACCATATTTTTCCCCAAAAATATGCTTCTTCCTCAAAGAACTGAAAAAACAGGTATTGATTCAAATATAATAGAACATCGTCCGCTTTATATTTTCGGATTAAATCTGGAAAAAGGCAGCTTTACGGCTGAAGATAAAACAGACAAGGCAAAAAAATCAAACGCTGCTTTCAAAGAAACAAATTTGAAATTTATTGAAGGTCTCGACTCCCCTGTTATCAATGCCTACAGAAATTTCATTTTAAATTGGCAGCCTGAAAACGAAACAGAAAATCCTTGTCTTAAAAATTTAGGAAAGGCATATTCTAATGCGTCATTTGCATTTTGTCTTAGTGGTCAGCAGGATGTACTTCTGCATGAAGATGAACTCATAAAACAAAAATGGGAATTATCTTTTTCAGATGATGTACCTGAAGATGCAATTATATCACAGTGTGCTGTGACAGGTGAGCCGCTGCCTATAGCGAGAATACATAATAAGATAAAAGGCATAAAAGATGGTCTTTCATCAGGTACTGTTTTGATAGGTTATAAAAATACAGCGGGATGCTCCTATGGAAATGAACAATCCTACAACAGCAATATTTCAGAAACAGTGATGAATCAATATACCTACGCACTTAACTGTTTGTTATCAGATAAAAGGCATTACAGTATAATTGATGATATTACAATTGTTTACTGGGCAAGCGGAGGAGAAAAAAATGATGGATGTACTGATTTTCTGAGTTCCTTTTTATTCGGCAGCAATGATAAGATGAATGAAGAACAAACAGATCAGGCTCTGCAAAGTCTTTTCAATGATGCAGTTCAGGGCAAAATTACGGCAGATAAAATTTCTTCAACAGATAAAATAGATGATAATGTAGATTTTTATATTGTCGGATTTAAACCTAATTCGTCCCGTGTTTCTATGAAATTTATTTACAGAAGAAAATTCGGACAGATTCTTTCGTGTATTGCACAGCATCAAAGTGATATGCAGATCGGAGACAGGGTTCGTGCAATACCTTTATGGTATCTGAAAAATGAACTTAAATCGCCAAAAAGCAATAATGAAAAGATAGACGCATCACTTCTTTCTGAAATTTTTAAATCTGTTATATATGGAACACCTTATCCGAATTATTTGTTGTCTGTTCTTTTAATGAGAATGAAAACAGATAAAAATATCAGTCCGGTTCGTGCAGGTGCAGTCAAAGCCTGCATAAACAGAAAATCAAGATTTTTGAATCATAAGGAGGAATTAACATTGGCACTTGACAAAAACAACACAAATCAGGCGTATTTATGCGGAAGGCTTTTTGCTGTTCTGCAGAAAATACAGGAAAATGCGGCTGCTCCGGTTAATCTGAACAGAACAATTAAGGATACTTATTTCGCATCTGCCGCTTCAAAACCTGCTCTTATCTTTCCAAAGCTTCTGACACTTTCGCAAAATCATGTAAAAAAGCTCAGCGAAGGAAATGCAGTTTTTTACAACAAACTTGTAGAAGAAATTGTAGATAAGCTTGAAGGAGAATTTCCCGAAACACTTGTACTCACAGAACAGGGTAAATTTATGGTTGGTTATTATCATCAGGATAAAAACTTTTATAAAAAGAACGATGAAAATTCAAAGGAGGAA
>OMZF01000058.1 GCA_900315465.1 uncultured Eubacteriales bacterium
CGGTTATGTTGGTTTCGTCGCTTAACATTTTACCACAGGTTTCAATATGGGTCTATTCTTTTTGCCATTTTATTTTACAACTTAGCTGGAAACAAAAAACTATTTCGTTTTCTTCAGCACATCCAATTCAATTTTTAATACTTTTCTTCTTTTTGTCAGAAGATCAAAAATCCTTATAAAAACGATTACCGGTCTTGTAAGAACAAATTTATACAGTTTCGGATAATTTCTTTTGTATTTCGGAGTGATACAAAAAATTCTTTGCATCATATATCCGAATTTTGATTTTTTGCCTTTGCTGTCATAATAACTGTTTATCATGGACAGAGTTTTTATCTCTTTGTTTCCGTAAGCCCCTGCATACATGATCTTCAAAAGCATTTCTTTTTCTTCAATGCCTAAATCATCATATCCACAGAATTTTTCTTCATCAAAAATATGAAATGCAAGCTTTCTGAAATTTTTTTCTTCACTTAGTACACCAAGTTTTTCAAATTCTTTGTATATATATTCTTCATTCAGGTTTTCGATTTTAAGATATAAATATATATCGGCTAAAAAACGTATACCTATGCCACAGCTTTTAAAATGTTTAAGTCCGTGAAGAAAAAAATAAATATAAAAATCTTCTTTTGAAAATTTGTATTCATACCCGTCTTTACTGCATTTTATAAGCCTGTCCTCTACGTTTTCATAATAGATCTTCCATTGTTTATGATCATCACTGAAAAGTGTTCTGTGCATTTCATATTCAAAAAACGGCTTTTTGAAATATTCATCATGGTGATTTATTCCGAATTTCTCACATTTATATCCTGATTTTTCCATTATGTCACGCACATTTTCAGCTTCTGACATGGGAATGAGTATATCAATATCCCCCATTTCCCTTTGACACGGATATTTGTAATAATCTTTTATAATACAGCCTTTCAAAAGAACATAACGTATATTGTTTTCTTCTAAAACATTTACAACATTTTCTTTATCCTGTTCAAATAACACGTTTATACGCAATGCCCGCATTGCCGCTTTTTTGAATTCAATTTTTATGTCAGGAGAAATTACACTGTCATCTGCCATGCTTACAGCATGATCAGCTGTAATGATCATCTTATGGCTGATACATAAATCAAGAAGATTTTTCTGTTCTTTTTCATGCAGCATATTTTTTTGGGGAGTTTTGTTATTTAATGCACACCAAAGTAAATAAACAATATCTCCATAAGAATCATTCCATTCCAAAATATTATCAGCCTTCCCTTCCCGTTTCAGATGACAGTTTTTTCTTTGTAAAAAATGATATTATCAGTGAACTTGAAAATCCGGCTATTACGACTGCAATAAATACAAGTCCGAAAACGGAATTATCATTATCGAAATAACTTTCTTTTATTTCAGTCTTCTGAATTTTTTCCGTACTTGTCAGGTTGCTTTCTTCTTTGCTTTCTTCGACAGGATATTCTCCGCTGAAAGTAAATTTTATCTCTTTACTGTAATCTTTTTTATCAAGTGTGGTAAATACTGCCTCACTGGTAAATTCTGTTTCATATTCATCGGGGACAGATATTATTTTGACACCGTAGTAGTCAGGAAGCATTGACGAAAATTTCACTATACCGTATTTATCACTTGTCATTATAACTCCACCTGCTGCCATCTGTACACCTTCAACCGGCTTTCCGTTCTGGTCTGTAAGATGATAAGTGAAATTTCCGCTTACACATGAATCTGCTATCGATGTATCGGAAAAATTATATGCACTGTCAATTGCTCTTACAGCAAGTTTAAGTTCTGAAAGACTGTCAATATTTATCGATGCCGCTATCAGCTTTACTCTTTTGAGCTGATTATAAAGATAGGTTATATCATAGGTGAATGTGGCAGTATTATCATGGTATTCTGTATTTGTAAGAATATACGAATCATCATTCATATAACTGCTGCCGATAAGATCATCCAATTTATCACCGTAATGATATTGGTTATTACTGCCTGATGCAGTATACAGCATAAATCCCTGTACACCATTGACATCCGATGATGATAATTCAAGATATATTCTTCCGTCTTTCGTATAAGTATTTGCAGTGGGCTTTGAAGGAGGAGTATTATCTACTGTAAAATCATATGATACGGATTGTACACCTGAAGATGTTACATCCGCTGTTACGGCACTTGCAGATACAACATAGGTATATTTGCCCTCTTTCAAAGTTGAAAACAGATTTTTGAGTGCATCCGAATTAAAACTCTGCAAAAGACCTGTATATGCCTTATAGCCTCCGCTGACAAATGATGAAATATTGCCGAGCTTTTGAGTAAAGATATTTTTTCCTGCCGAATCTTTTATGGTTATTGTGTATTCAGCTGCATCACGAAGAAGATAATAATCCGGGATAATGAATGAATTTCCTGCTGTAGGTGCATCAAAACAATTTTTGACAGTATCTCTGCCTATGCATATTTTGGTTTTATCTATTTCCCCTGTAGTGAAATTCATCCCTAAACGTACACCAGGATAAGAATTTCCCATTGAAGCCGCTGCATAAAGAGAATTCCCGCTTATAAGCGGTTCTTCATCCGTTTCATAAACAGACGTATCAAATATATCCGCAAGCTCCCACACTCCGCAGTAGCCCATATACGGAACAGACATCAATACTCCGTTTTCGTTACTCACAAATTCAATATATCCGTCTACATAAAAACCGTTGGGTGCCATCCTGAGATATGCAAGTGCAGCCGCAGGCGAAAGAGTTATTTCTACATCAATATTCTTACTTTCTCCGGGTTCAAGAACTATATCATTGATTTTTTCTCCGTCAATGGAAAAAATAACATCAGTATATTCGGTCAGAGATATTGGTGTAAGAGTATTATAGTATTCTCCGTCTATCTGTACAAGTTTATCGGTCTGTGTATGATTTCCGATATTCATTGTCTGCTGGTCTTCGGAAATATTTTGCAGTGAAAGAGTAAAGGTATATTTTCCCTCCTCACTGCTTCCCATGCTTACTGCGGAATTTATTCCCGAAGTTGTTATTATTACCGGTGCAGACAAGGCTCTGCTCATATTAAGTCTGCCTGCTCCCTGAAGTCTTGGAGTATAATAATTATTACTGCCGTATTTTAATCTGTCCGAATTATTCATCATCAAGGCACAAACTGCCTTTTGTCTGTCATTTTGCGGTATATCAGGAATATTTTCGATATATTCGTAAAGTATTGCAGCGGCAGCGGATATTTCCGCAGCTGAAGCAGATGTTCCCGTTATCCTGGAATAATTATCGTTATCCGCACAGTATATATCCGTACCCGAAGCAAGCAGATCAGGTTTCAGTCTCAGATCTGAACTTACACCGTATGATGTAAAAGGTGCAGGAATATTTGTTTTTGCTGCACTGAAAACATCACTTTCACCTGTTGAACAAAGCTTACCTTGAGTATGTAAGGAAAAATAACTCAGCGATGCTGATGATACCGCAGCCGCAGGAATATTCCTTTTCTCCGCTGTAAAGCCTGCATAAAGCGGTTCATCACTTATTATAAGTACACCTGCTGCACGAATATCCTCTGCAGCTTTTATTTTTTCGTCAATGGTTATTTTTCCACGCTTCACAACAGCTATTTTATCTTTGAGGTCAAATAATCTGAGTTCGTCAATACTTCCGTATGAATCGGTGAAGATATAATCAGTCATTTTTGTAATATCACTGAATTCGGGGGAAGTTTCATTATGTGATGTTGCTATCTCAGAATATTCAAATTTATTATTCTTATCGGTAATAAGGCTTTTTCCATAATGTCTTGATGTATTCGATGCACCTGCCGCAGTTACAACGGACAGTGAGGCAGGATATGATATAGTACCATAGTCTGTATATGACGATCTTATACCATAGTCTTCATTTGTATCTACATTTTCGGCATAATTTCCGGCAGCGGCAATAACATGACTTCCTGTTTCTGAAAGACGATCCAAAGCCTTATCAAAAAGTCCGGCTGTAACACAAAGTCTCGGAACACCAAGACTTATATTTACTATATCAGGTGACAGTTTCGCTGTATCATCTATTGCCGCAAGAAGTACCGAATCATTTACCGATTTTTTTTCATCACCGCATACTTTCATAAAGATCAGCTGTGAATCATATGCTCCGCTTTTGAACTCTGAACCGTTATTTCCAGCAATAACAGATGCTACCTTTGTTCCGTGAGATGTGTCCGAAGAATAAGTATCACTGTCTCTGTCGGCATAATCGTAAGCAAAAATTACTTTCTTATTCTTTGCGACCTCAGATTTATCATCTGTATTGAAAGAAACAGCGGACTGAAATGTTTTAATATCATCAGCGGTATATTTCGGGGAATCAGCCGGTTCGGAAAATGCTTCATGTGCTATATAAAAACTATCGTCTATCACAGCTATAACTTTTCCCTTTCCCGAATATCCCTGCTTATATGCACTGTCAATTCCCATATCTGTATTTTGTACGGTTATCTGAGGAAAAATTTCAATTTTTTCCATATCGGGTGTTTCTGACAGAATTGCCTGTTCTTCAGTTTCCGAACTTTCTTCATCCTCATATTCCGATATTACCATTTTGCCTTCTGACGCAAGAGTAACACTTTTTACCCCTGTAATATTCTGCAGTCTTGCAAGTGTACTGTACGGGGCAATAACACTGAATCCACAGAATACGGTATTGTAGGTATAACTGTTATCAAGATTTACCTCGGGAAGAATTTTTCTTATTCCTGCCTTTACAACAGCCTGATTTTTCTTTATGGTATCGGTATACTGCCTTGCATCTTTTGAACGCAGAAGCTGCACCACAGTTTTATATTTTCCCTTTGATAACTTTACAGCATCACAAAGAGGAGTTCCTTCTGTTTCTATAATAAATGTAACAGTTTCATCACTTTTCAGTGCATTTACCTCCGGCAGTGTAACAGGCTTTTTTTCGGGATTGGTAATTACCATCGGTGCTTTATCAACAACCCCTTTATCACTGTCATTTGCAGAAATACCGGGATTAAGTATAGGCAAAGCAAAAACAGCAGCCGTCAGCAAAGCGGCGACCATAGTGCTGTAAATACCCTTTTTCATTTTCTTCACCCTTTTTGATCAAGATGGTCTCTTCGGAGCAGGGGGACAAGTATCATATACCTCAGCTACCCTTTCACGCATCCATAAAAACGGATTTATTCTCACTGAGAAACCGTAGCCGTTATCCATTCTCCACTGATAACCCGGAGCCTGCGGCAGTCCGTACATTGCAAGTATTGTCATTATAACTCCGCCATGCGTCACCAGTGCAGCTTCTGTTATATGCTGTGCAGACATCTTTTCAACCAGTCTTTCAAATCCTCTGCTTACTCTGCCTGCAAAATCTTTTCCGCTCTCACCGTTCGGAGGAGGATTTTTGTCGGAATTCCCTAACCATTCGGCAAATTTAGGATCTCCTGCAAGCTCGGCTGCACTTTTCCCTTCCCAGTCCCCGAAATTACATTCAGAAAAAGCATTTATAGTTTCAATGTCCATTTCGGGAAAGATCAGCTCACAGCTTTCGGTACATCTCAGCAAAGGACTGCTGTATACCTTATCGGGATAGGGATAACCTACTGTTTCTCTTATTGTTACAAGCTCCTCCCTGCCCCTTTTGGAAAGATGCACATCGGTTGCTCCGATATATTTTCCTTTAAGAGTTTCCTCTATAGAACCATGTCTTATAAGGTGTATGACGTATGACTGCATAATCTTTCTCCTTTACTTTCTGATATGTCAGGTTAATTGTTTCAACACAAACAATGCATATTCCAAATTGTCGAAAATATTGTTTTATGTAACAAAAAATTCAAAAATAACTTTACAAATTGTTTTAAATGGTTTATAATTTACTTGCTGTTTATGCGTTATCTTTGCAACACACAAACAGTGCATTATTATATTAATATTTTTATCTTACAATGTCAAGAGGTGGATTATGAACAGTGACTTTCCGAGAATAATCACCCTGCTCCGTAAGGAAAGGGGACTCAGCCAGAAACAGGTTGCTTTGGAGCTTGGTGTATCTCAGGCACTCCTTTCTCACTATGAAAAAGGTATAAGGGAATGCGGACTCGATTTCGTTATTCATATCGCCGATTATTATAATGTTTCATGCGATTATCTTCTCGGACGTACTCCTGACCGTGCAGGTGCTACGATACGTCTTGAAGATCTTCCTGATGTTCAGAATACCTCTTCAGAAGAGGATAACAAAAAACTCTCCCAGCTGTCTCTCAACAAAAAACTTTTGCAGAATTCTATAAATATAACCTATGATCTGCTTGCACAGATCGGATGCAAAGGACTTTCTTCTGAAGTGTCTGCCTATCTTATGGTCTCTGTGTATAAAATGCTCAGAACCATTTATTCATCTAACCCCAAAAATCCTCAGGCAATGTTTTCTGTAATGCATGAAACATATCCGGGGCTGTCTTCGGCACTTCAGTCTATTATAGAAACCCATGCAAAACAAATTGCTTCCGGAAAACTTTCGGACGGATTTCAAGGAATTGACCCGTCTGCCCTGCCTAATCTTACACCGGATATTATTTCAAAACAATTCCCCGATCTTGCACCCTCTCTTTACACTCTTATCCAGAAAACAGAAGATAAAATGAAAAAACTTAACTGAAAAGCATTGAAGCTCTGAGAGTTTTCGATGCTTTTTTATTATTAAATTTGCCCTTTTTAATTATAAAAAACCGTGACAGAATTTATCCGTCACGGTGATTTTTTATTCGGTTGTACTTGCACCTGTAGAAATATTGATACTTATTTTCGCACCATAAGGAGCCATATCCCCAGCATTATAGTTTTCGTAGCCTATAACCTTACCTGCCTCAACCGTATCACTCGAACTATAGTTACCGGGTGATGCAATAAAGCCTATTTCATTCAATGCTTTTACCGCAGATTCTACAGTCTGACCTGCAATAACAGGAAGTTCTCTGTTTGCCGAGCCCTTGCTTACCTTTACAACAATGGTTACACCCTTGTTTGCCTTTATATTTACTTCGGGACTTTGTTCGGCAATTTCACCTTCCTTGAACTTTTCACTGAACACTTCTTCATTTGCCTTTATTACAATATAATCCGATTCGGCAGTTTGTCTTGCTACTATGTCATTGTAATTCTTTCCCACAAGGTCGGGAATATATATCATATTCGGATCAACTGTTTCCTGTTCGGAAACCTGTTCGGATTCCTCTGTACCGGGAGTATTGATTATAAATCCGAAACTGCTGTCTGGATGATTCTGTATCCACATGATGCCTGCCACGGCAAGTATGAATATACAGGTAAGTACGGAAAGCACTACCCATGCATAACCGGGTACACCGCTTCTTTTGGATGTATACTGACTTGCTGCCTGCGTCTGCATTGCACTGCGGTTTGCTTCTGTACGCATAGCCTTAACGGTAGGTGCAGCAGAAAGCTGTGAACGCATTTCCTCAAAAGTCTGCATACGCTTATTCGGAGATACCTGAAGTCCGCCTGCAAGAGCTGTTACAACGTGCGACGGCAGACGTTTGAATACTGCTGTAGGTATAGGAAGCTTACCATCGGGTTTTCTGTCACAGCTGTTTTCGGGAAGTCTGCCAGTAAGTGCATAAAACAATGTTGCAGTAAATCCGTATATATCGGTAGCCTCTGTAAGCTCCGCACTGTCCATGTACTGCTCCATAGCAGCACAGCCATCCATAAGCTCAGGCTCAAATCCCGAACCCGAACGGCGTATGTCCTCTATAGCAAAGCCTGAAAGACGCAGCTTTCCCTCTGTTGTAACATTTATGTTTTCAGGAGATACGGCATAATGACCTATACCTGCTTCATGCAGTGAATTCAGTGCTGAAATAAGCGGCATGAAAAGCTGCCTTGCTGTATTCCAGTCAACACTTCCTCCCCTTCTCTCAATAAACTCGGTAAAGGGTATGGAATCATAATATTCCTCAACAGTATACGAAACTCCGTTTTCTGTAAAAATATCAAAAACAGGTGCTACGGCTGTCAGCTCACGCATACGGGCTATAGTTCTGTAATAGCTGAGAAATTCTGTATTAAGTTCCTTATACCTTTCCTCGCTGCCGCTTCTTACCACAACATTAGTTTTTCCCTTTGCACGACCACATATACCGGCAGGCATGAATTCATGGATAATTACCGGTGAGTGCATTTTTTCGCTGTATCCTATATATTTTGCTCCCTCGGCATTATTATCTATTTTTCTTCCTACAAGATAGTCTTCATTCTGTAGTTTTACTCCCAAAGGCAAAAAAGGTGCCGGCTGCTCTGTGGAACGGTCAAACCCGCAGTACGGGCAAATCTGCTCACCTAAATTTTCTTTCATGCAGCCAAGACAAAGCTGTCCCATAATAAAATACCGCCATTCTCCGTGCATAATAATATAATTATCATTTAAAAAACCGTAAAGCCGCACGGAAGCATTACAGCCTGATATTTTCTGATGACACAATCACTCATAGCATTATATCACATAGGTATTATAAATTTCAAGTTTTTGTATTTTTTTATTCCAAGGAATTACAAATTTGTAAATAAAAATAGAAATATCCAACTAAATTTTGAATATAAATAGTCATTCTATATTATCATTTGTAAAATTCTTACAAAACATACATTAAACATTTGACATTATCTCCGTCAATTGCTAAAATTATATTACTTTGGAGGTATTATATTATGCTTTACATATTCGAAAACACAGATGAACTTAATGAAATTATCCTTGAAAAAACGAATTCACTTCTCAGCATACAGCGTCAGCAAAAAGTTGATTCTCTACGCATGATACACGATAAGATAAATTCAACTTTAGTTTATCTTATGCTTTGCTTCGGGCTAAAAAATGAATACGGTATCAAAACTCTGCCAGTATTCGGCAGCGGAAAAAACGGCAAACCTTTTCTTTATGACTATGAAAAAATATATTTCAATCTTTCGCATTGCAGAAATTCCTGTGCCTGCATAATTTCTGATTCCGAAACGGCTGTCGATATTGCTGACTACCGTAAAATATCCGACAATACCGCTAAGTATTTCTGCACAAATGAACAGTTCACTGATGCTGAAAAGTCCGATGACAAAGCAAAAGCACTTGTCAGATTATGGGCTATGAAGGAATGTTTCTCAAAAATAAGCGGTGACGGTCTTTTGATGGACTTCAAAACAATTACTGAAAAGAATTTTAAACAAATAAAATGTATAGACAGTGACAGATATTTCACCGCATACTACAGCGAAAAGGATACAAAAGTGAAAAAAATAGTGTTAAGTGATTTGCTTGACACATAAAATAACAGGGACACAAATCCGTGTCCCCGTTTTTTTACCCGTTAAATACTTTTTGCAGATATTCGGCTACTCCGTCTTCGTAACTGTTGCCTATCACAATATCAGCAATATTTTTTACTTCTTCAACAGCATCATTTACTGCTATACCTGTATCCGATGTTTTCAAAAGGTCTATATCGTTCAGATTATCCCCGAATGCTACAACCTTGTCAACTCCGAGCATTTCTTTGATTTTAAGCATACCTTTTGCCTTTGTGGCATCCGAACTGAACACCTCAAGAAAATACAGATCGGAATAATTATCACTGTACAATGTTGAACGTACACCCTCGGTTTTTGATATATCTTCATGTATCGGAAGAAGGCGGTCATAGCTGTCAACCATTGTAAAGTAGATTATCTTGTCATCCTCTGAAACTGTTATTCTGTCGGTCTGAGCAAAGCTTTTATAATCCTTGTCACGTCTTGCCTCAAAAAATTTCCTTTCGACATCATTACTCAGTCTTTCAAATTCAACGTGTATGCCGTATTGGTCATCTGCCTTATATACAAATGACATCCTGTCATGACTGCGAAGAATTTCAAGAACCTTCTCGGCTGATCTGGTATTTATCGAAGTACAGCCTGTGTATTTACCCTGTGCAAAGTCATAAAGCAATACACCGTTAAGCTGTACGCACGGCAGACGAAGATCAAGTTTACGGAGTATATCAAGAGAACTCAGACTTCTTGCCGTAGCTATGGTAAAAAGCAAACCTTTTGTGATAAGTCCGCTGATGATCTCTGCACTTCTATCTGACAAAACTGCTTGTTTATTGAGCAGTGTTCCATCAAGATCGGAAATATACAACACAGACATAATATTTCTCTCCTCACTCTTTCAGGTAATAATAGCTTATATCAGCAAAAATTAACTCCTCTGCACCTTTTTTATTTTCAGATAAGAAATAACCGTTAATTTCACTGCCGTCACACATATATATCTTTCCTCTGCCGACAGGTTTTCCATTTTCAAAATTACCTGTATAGCGGTGATTACTATAAAGTATTGTTCCTTTACCGTTCGGAATACCATCTTTCAATTGTCCTGTGTAACTTCCTCCGCCGAATTCCTTCTCCACAGCAAATTCGGGACAACATCTGTTATTATAATATTCGGTCTCTTTCAATGATCCACATTCATCAAGGTCGTCAGGTGCATTGAAAAAAACCTGCATAGGCTTTTCAGGATTATCGTTTTTGAAGATACCCTCGAATTCCTTTTCACAATACTCATTCAGCACACAGCCCATACCATTCTTAACGCCGTCAATAGTATTTCCGAAATATCTCAGTGTACCGTCTTTCGCATATTCACACATATATGTCGCTTTATCATTCTCAAAAATATATGCACGGAACAATTTATTGTTATATAGTTCATTTACTCTGCCGTTTCTTTTGCCGTTGACGAATTTTCCCACATAACGAGGTACTCCGTTTTCATACATAATTCCGCTGCCATTATATTCGTTATCCTTCCATTCACCGAAATAAACCAATTCCTCACCCTCATACGAAGAACCTATACCGCAGCGTATTCCGTTTACGAATTCGCCTACATATACAATATTACCGTTTTCATACAGTTTTCCTGTACCGTTATAAACAGAATTTTCAAAACATCCGTCATAAACCTTTTCACCGTTTTTATACTCTATACCCTTGCCGTTTCTCTGCATATCATTCCATTCACCGCAGTAAACAAGGTTTTTATCACGGTCATATTCATTAAATACTCCTGTAGGCTCACCGTCTACAAAACGACCTTCTACATATCCCCCATCATCAGCAAACAGTCTGCCTGCTCCGTTGTACATATCATTAACAAAATTGCCTATATAAACAACTCTGCCGATAGCATCAGTAAGTCTGCATTTACCGTATGCTTTACCTTCACGGAAACTTCCTCTGAGTATACAACCATCTTCAAAATATAAAATACCGTCTCCATGATATAGGTTATTTTTCCATTCGCCCTTATAGTGTACGGTGCCGTCATAATTATATGAAGTTCCGACACCTGTACGCATACGATTGAAATATCCGCCTACATACAGCATATTTCCGTCACTGTCAAACTGTGTGCCTGTACCGAGAAATTCACCGTCTTTATATTTCCCTATAAAGAATGTATCCATTTCGGAATTATATGTAACTCCCGCTCCGCTTCTTTTTCCGTCTTTTGTTTTTCCTACATATACGAGTCTGCCGTTTTTATCAAAGCTTGCACCGACACCTTCACATGAATTATCTTCCCATCTTCCGATAAATGCACTTCCGTCATCAGGAGAAAATGCAACGCCCAATCCTTCACGCCTGTTCTGCTTCCATGAACCTGCATAGCAAAGCTTTCCTGACCTGAAATAATATACGCCCGTACCGTCTCTTTTATCGTCAAGATAACCGCCTTCATAAGCTGTACGTCCGTCGGACATTGCAGTTCTTCCAAAACCTTTGCGTTTGTCGTCTTCAATATCCCCGAAATAGAAATATCTTTCTCCGCCCGATTCTATCACTAATTTATCTGCATTTTCATAAGGACAGCTGTCAGCAAAAGCACATGGCATTCTTCTGACGGCAAATTCTGATTCATCATCTTCAAACAAAGTTACATCTATATCATTTTCGTCTGACGGTAAATCATTTTCTGTTTTCTTTTCCTCTTCAGCCGGCTCTTCTTCATTTTCTGTATACTGCTGTTTTACAAGAACAGCTGCCGGGGTATTTGTAAACGGCTTTACAGGTATAGAATCCGATGGTTCGTCATGTACAGACGGCATTTCATCGAAAATAAATTCTTCATCTTCGGATCTTTCCGATTTTTCATTTGCTTCATCAAGTTTTTTTGCATCTACCTCAAAGGATGATTCTATCCCTTCTTCCTCGGTATCCTCTTCATTTTCTTCCGAAGCAGAAAGCAAAGTATCAAGTGCCTCTTTTCTTTTCAGCGATTCTTCATATGTACAGAAATAAAGATTTCCTACAGATGTACGGCAGAATATCAGCGGTTCACCTGACAATGAATTAAGCTTTTCGGTTATATTTTTATCATATACATATTCAAAAGGATATAAAACCTGTGTTTTCGCTCTCTGTTTAAAAACCAGTACTGATCTTTCTCCGTCACTTGACGGAGTTACTGTACAATATATTGAATTTCCCTGATAAAACTCAACACTCAGAAGATTATGGCTATTATCATAATACGATCTTTTATATACTTTTCTGTCATTGTTCAGTGTTTCTACAAAATATCCTTCGTTTGATATGCAAAGTCTTTCAGCCTGTCTTGACCCTATAATTTTTTTCCATTTGAGTGGTTTACCCTGTTCCATATTATATGTATAGCGATACAACTCACCTGAAATAGTTGACGTACTGCGGTTTTTTTGCTTTTCACCTGTTTCAAAATATCTCTTTCTGATATTGCTGAGAATATCTCCGTCAGGTGTTTCAAACATGATATGATATATACCGTAATATATAAGCTCCCTGTCAGCATTTTGTATTAATGAATAATCCATAGTTTCTACCTTCCGTTCTTAAGACCTTATTTAATAATACATTATTTCCGTACTTTTTTCAAGAAAATCAATGCATTTATCCCCAAATACATCATTTTACAAAACATCTTCCGTATTTTTTACTATAAAACCTTAAAAATCTTTCCAATTACTTTGATAATATGCTATAATATATCCGTAACAGAATTTTATTAAAGGGAGGTACTTTATGAATATTTTACTTTTAGAATCCTCTGTTTCTCCTCTTGATCAGGCGGAAATAGAGCACAAAATAAGCCTTATGGAGCAATGGCTTGATGGTGCAAAAAACGCACTTATAGGATGGCTGCCTGATCTTATTTCAGGTCTTATAGCTTTATTTTTAGGATTATGGCTGGTAAAAATTGTTCTGAAAGTCATGGACAAGGCTCTCAACAAAGCCAAAACCGAAAAAACCGTAATTACTTTTCTTAATTCAATTGTAAAAGCGGGACTTTACATAAGTCTTGGAATAGCTGTACTTGCAATACTCGGGGTGGATGTATCAACTCTTATAGCCGCTGTAAGTGCTGCTGCAATTACTGTCGGTCTGGCACTTAAGGACAGCCTTTCAAATGTTGCAAGCGGTACGCTGATAATTCTTAATAAGAAATTCAAAACAGGTGATTTTATCGAAACAGAGGGTATTGTCGGTGAGGTGATAAAAATTGAAATGATGTATACCACCCTCAGAACATATGATTATAAAGAAGTTATGATACCTAATTCCCGTCTTACTTCAAATAATGTAATTAATCACTTTACTCTTGAAGTCAGAAGGGTTGAAATTGCCGTTCCCATATCATACAAAGAGGATTATGAAAAGGCAAAGGAAATAATTTCTTCTGTTTACCAAAGTGATGAACGTATTATAAAGGAAAGACCAAACAGCGTACATATGGAAGTTTTCGGTGACAGCAGCGTCGGGCTTGTAGTATGGGTATGGTGTTCGCCAATGAATTACTGGTCTGTATTATTCGATACCAGAAAAAATATCAAAGAAGCACTTGATAATGCAGGAATCGAAATTCCGTTCAATCAGCTTGATGTTCATTTTGATAATGACATAAACCAAAAACTTAATCTGCTTAAAAGCACTTCGGGAGGAAATTAAAAATGATATTAGCTATTGATGTAGGCAATACAAACATAGTTTTCGGAGGCATTGAAAATAATAAGACCGCTTTCGTAACGAGACTGAATACCGATAAAAATAAAACCGAGGACGAATATGCTGTTATTTTTAAAACACTTATGGAAATATACGGATTTACTGTATCGGATTTTACAGGAGGAATAATTTCATCAGTTGTTCCCCAGCTTAATGAAATACTTAAAAAAGCTGTAAAAAAGCTCATAGATCATGAACCCCTTATCGTAAGTCCGGGTATAAAAACAGGACTTAATATACAAATAGATAATCCTGCGACTCTCGGCAGTGATATTGTTGTAGGCTGTGTTGCCGCTTGTGCGGCATATCCCAAACCTCTTATCGTCATTGATATGGGCACTGCTACTACTATAGTTGTAGTTGATAAAAATTCCGTTTACAGAGGGGGAGTTATCATTCCAGGCGTTATGGTGTCTATGGAATCTCTTACCAAAAACGCCGCACAGCTTCAGTCAATAAGTCTTGATGCTCCGTCAAAAACTATAGGTACAAATACAGCAGACTGTATGCGTTCGGGTATAGTGTTCGGCAATGCCGCTATGGTTGACGGCATAATTGACCGTATGTCAGATGAAATTGAAGGCACTCCCACTATTATAGCTACAGGAGGTCTTGCACAGAAAATAATACCCCACTGTCACCATAAAATAATTATTGATGACGAACTTCTTATAAAAGGACTTGAAATCATCTATAATAAGAATAAGGGAGATAATCATGGCTGAAAAAATTGTTAAGAAAAAAAGAAGCTCCAATATAGAGCTTCTCAGAATTATATGCACACTTATGGTCATAAGCCTCCATATGCTTAATCCGGCAATTATCGGAGGTATAAAATATGCAAAAGCATCAGGTTCAATGCTTGCCTTTGGTGCTACAAGCTGGATATTCTGCACCTCTATTGCAGCGGTAGATATATTTATCCTTATATCAGGCTATTTTATGATAGAAAAAAGCAAGCCAAAACTTGGTAAGGCAATAAATCTTTTGTTTGTATGTGCCGCATACAGTGTCATAAAATATCTTGCAATAACACTTACAGCAGGAAAAGCTGTAACTACGGATGCAGTCCTGAACAGTCTTATACCAAAAAGCTATTATGTATGGCTTTACTGCACATTATATATCATATCTCCTTATATAAACCGTATTGCAAACGGTCTGAGTAAAAAACAATACAAAAGAATGCTTATAGTGGGATTTGTTTTATTCTGCCTGTGGCCTACAATAATAGACTGCTGCCGCATGATGTGGAACAAAAATCTTACAGATGTCTTTACTATTTCCCGTGACGGCAACGGAAGCGGTTTCACTATAGTAAATTTCATTTACTGTTATCTTTTGGGCGGCTATCTTAAAAAATATAAGCCTGAATTCAAAAAGAAAGGTACAAAATATATTGAACTTCTTATTTCTCTGCTTTGCCCCACAATAACCTGTCTTCTGACTATCTTAATACCCAAGATAAACGGTACTAACGGCATTTTAGGATATGAAACAGTTTTTGTTGTTATACAGGCGGCAACACTGTTTGATTTCTTTACACGAATAGATATAGGCAGTTCATCAGTAATAAACTTTTTTGCCAAAACATCCTTCGGTGTATTTCTGCTGCACACAACTGTCATTATGATAATGATGCGTTATATTGATATAAAATCTATGTTCGGCAGCGGATTTATAGGCTCAATGGAATGTTATCTTATACTCCTGCTCGGCTCTTATATCATCACAGCACTATTTGATACACTTGCACACCTTTTGATGACACCCATTTCAAAACTGTGGAGTAAAACAAAACTGTTTAATTTTGACCCGACTTTTGTAAAAGAAGAAACTGAATAACAGCAAAAAGCTGCGGCTCGCAATGAACCGCAGCTTTTTATTCAGAATCTGTATCATCAATAATTTCCCCATCAGGTTTTTCCTCTTTCTTTTTAAGAACTTTACGGGAAACAGATACACCTTCATATTTCTTTTTCAGCTGTATTCTTCCGCTGAATTTATGACCGCATGACGGACACTCAAAATCTGCAACAAATCCTTTGAATTTGATCTCCCATCTGCATTTTCTTTCGGCTCTTTTATTACATTCGGGACAATCAAAATACATCTCTTTTTCATCATAATCTTCATCGTTTTTACTGATTATAAGATAAGGACGGAAAAACAGTTTTTCGTAAAATTTCTCATCCGTATCAACTATATATTTTGCAAGCTCGTCCTTATCGTAAAGCTTTTTAAGACACAAAACAGTAAGACGGCTGTCATCCGTTCCACGATGATGCTGCATATCTTCATCATTTATTCCAAGCTGTTCTGCAACTGCCTGCAAGCCTACAGCATTTCCTCCCGATAGCCCCATCCTGTCCTGACAATATTTTTGCAGATCGGCATATTTCTGCATAAAAGCTATTCTTTCCTGTCCGTAATGGTAGCGTATATTTGAAACAAGAGAATCAAGGTCACTCGTACTCCATGTCATAAGCACACAGCCGCTGCAAAAACGGCTGAAACGCTTATATACATATTTAAACGGTGCACCTCGGGACAGATCTTCGTTTGTAATAGAGGTCAGATCCTTGACGGAATTCCTGAGACGCTTACCTATCTCAGGTCTTACAAGACTTGAAAAGGATGAGATCTCATTCAGGTTTTCGTCCAGCTTTACTGCCCCGAATTCAATTATTTCATTTATATAGCAATCAAGTTTTTTACAGTAACAGCCATTCCACTCAAGATCAAAAACCACATATTCCATTTCAGTTTCCTTTACTTTGTGCCTTCATACGCTGTTCCTTGTTGAGTATCATCTTTCTCATTCTTATTGATTTAGGTGTTACCTCAACCAATTCATCATCATTTATAAATTCAAGTGACTGCTCAAGACTGAGGACTGTTGGCGGTGTAAGCTTCAAAGCTTCATCAGAGCCTGCTGCACGAGTATTGGTAATATGCTTTTTCTTGCATACGTTTACTGTCATATCCTCATTCTTAGGATTAGAGCCCACTATCATACCTTCATAAACCTCAAGACCCGGGCCTATAAAAAGTCTTCCTCTTTCCTGTGCCGCAAAAAGTCCGTAGCCTGTACTTGTGCCTGTTTCATGGGCAATAAGTGAGCCTTGTGTACGGGTGGCAATATCTCCCTTATATGCTTCATAGCCGTCGAAAACGTGGTTCATTATACCGTTTCCGTTTGTATCTGTAAGGAACTCCGGACGATAACCCATAAGTCCTCTTGCAGGTATACGGAATTCTATCTGAGTTGTGCCTGATTCCTTTGTTACCATATTGAGAAGTTCAGCTTTTCTTGAACCGAGTTTTTCCATTACAGCACCTACATAATTATCCGGTACTTCAACAATGAGGAGTTCCATAGGCTCCATCATTACGCCGTCAATTTCCTTCATTATTACCTTCGGACGTGATACCTGAAATTCAAAATTCTGACGACGCATTGTTTCAATAAGAATGGAAAGGTGAAGCTCGCCTCTGCCCGATACTTTGAATGTATCGGCTGAATCTGTTTCCTCAACACGCATTGCTACATTTGTTTCTACCTCTTTGAAAAGACGGTCACGTATATTTCTGGAGGTCACATACTTTCCTTCCTTGCCTGCAAACGGACTGTTATTTACCATGAAAAGCATTGAAACAGTAGGCTCGTCTATCTTTACAAAGGGCAGCGGTTCGGGATGTTCGGGGTCACAGGCCGTTTCGCCTATATTGAGATCTGTAATACCTGATACAGCAACTATATCTCCGAGCTTTGCACTTGCGTAGTCAACTCTTTTAAGTCCTTCAAACTGATAGAGCTTATTTATTCTTGCATTTTTGGTTGTACCGTCATTATGACAAAGTATGACCGTCTGACCAACCTTACAGCTGCCTCTTTCAACTCTGCCTATACCTATTCTTCCTACATAATCATCATAGTCAACATTAGAGAACAAAAGCTGAAGCGGACCGTCCGGATCACCCTCGGGTGCAGGTATCTCCTCAAGTATTTTTTCAAAAAGAGGTTTCATATCCGTACCGGGCTTATGGGGATCGAGAGAAGCATAGCCGTCTCTGCCGGATGCATATACAACAGGGAATTCCAGCTGGTCATCATCTGCACCAAGCTCAATGAAAAGATCCAGAACCTCGTCAACAACTTCCTCGGGTCTTGCACCGGGACGGTCTATTTTATTTACAACGACAAGAGGTTTCTTGCCCAGACCCAATGCCTTTTTCAGAACAAATCTTGTCTGAGGCATACATCCTTCAAATGCATCAACAAGAAGCAAAACTCCGTCAACCATCATCAGTATACGTTCAACTTCTCCGCCGAAATCTGCATGACCGGGAGTGTCAACTATATTGATCTTTGTTCCGTTATACATTACGGCTGTATTTTTTGAAAGTATCGTTATTCCTCTTTCTCTTTCAAGATCATTTGAATCCATTACTCTTTCCGCTACAGCCTCATTGCTTCTGAATATACCGCTCTGTAACAAAAGCTGATCCACAAGAGTAGTTTTACCGTGGTCAACGTGAGCTATTATAGCAACATTTCTCAAATCTTCTCTTTTTGCCATTGGAATCCCTCTTTTTCAAATCATATAAATTTAAACTTTAACAGTTTATCATTATATCATAATCTGCTTTTAGTTACAATCAGACGTTTTTATTTTCCGCTTTATGCAAAAAAAATTCTGTAAAATACGATTTATTTTGACTATTCTACCAACAGAAAAACCGCTGTTCCTCTCGGAACAGCGGAAAAGTATCAAATCATTTTTTATAAATTATTTAGCACTCTTTTTTCTTCTGTAAGCTACTACAGCAATATAAGCAGCCGCAGATGCAATGATGATGAACATAACTGCTACAGCAGTATCTCCTGTTGCAGGTACGCTTGTGTCACCTGAAGGAGTATTGTTTCCGCCGTCTGTGGGGGTATTTCCACCGTCAACGGGTTTAACATCTGTAGGCTGGTCATCTTTCTTTTCATCGTCTTTCTTCTCGTCATCCTTCTTACCGTCATCTGAGGGCTTAGGATCGATAGGTGTTACATTAAAGGTTTCGTCTGCAAGGAGATAAACCATTTCTACAACTTCTGCTGTAAAGTTGTATGCACCGTTTTCATATGTTGAAGGAACTTCGGTAATGCCGCCCATTGCATCAAGATGGAGTATTCTGAGTCCTTTGTTAGCACTGGGAATTGATACATTAAATGTTGCACCATCAAGAGTATAAGCGTCATCTTTCCAGTTTCTGAGAACAACACTGTAAGCTTCTACGATACCCTGATCATCATAATTATGAGGTGTTACCTCAAGATAAGAACCCTTTTCGATAGGGCCGCTTACGCTTATGCCTGTTGCTTCGTCTGTAAGAGTTGTATTCTCGATTTCTTCGGGTGTATAGTTCTGAACAAGTACCATTGCAGAAATTCTCGGAACACTTGTTGTACCGGAAACAGTTTCGATAACATCTCTGTCACCTGCTGTTGTATCCTTTACATATACATCCCAGTTACCCTCGGGAAGAGTAACCTGAGTTGCCTCTGAAAGCGGGTTGTAAACAACCATGATCTTTTCATCGCCGTATGTTACTGTGAATGCAGCAACACCTGTTTCTGCGTTATCAAGAGCGGAAGCAAAGTTAGCCTCTACTTCTTCAGGTGTACCATATCTGAGTGCGGGATGTGCATTACGGAATCTGATAAGACCCTTGTAGTAGTTATAAGCTTCTCTGTACTGATTGATTCTGCTGTAATCAAGTGCGTTTACTGAGTCGGGTGAAGCATAGCTGTTATGCTCGTATGTTCCGTCTTCTCTTGTCTTTGTTCTGAGGAATTCCTCACCGCTCATCATGAAAGGAATACCCTGTGCTGTCTGAACGATAGCTGCTGCAAGGAGGTTCTGACGGATCTGATCTTCTTCACTGTCATCAGGATTTGAAGATCTGATCTTATCCCAGAGTGTCAGGTTATCATGACAGTCTGCATAGTTGATGATTTGTGAAGGTGAAGGACACCATTTGTTTGTATACTTAACAGTATTAACGATTGCTTTGTAGTGCTTTGATTCGCCGTTTACATAACCTTTTTCTTCTGCATCAAATACGCTGCCCTTGATCATATCACGGATCGTATCGCTGAAGAATGCGATACCGGGCATATCTGCTGCGTTCTTATAGTTAGCAAACTTTGTGCCTGCCTTAACAGACTTGCATCCCATATCCCAGCCTTCGCCATAGATAGCGATTGTGGGGTCAACTTCATCAACTGCTGCACGAACAGCATTCATTGTGTCAACATCAAGGATACCCATAAGGTCAAAACGGAAGCCGTCGAGGTGATATTCATCTGCCCAGTATTTAACTGAATCTGCGATGAACTTTCTTACCATTGAACGCTCGGAAGCTACATCGTTGCCGCAGCCTGATGTATTCTGACCGGGTCTGTAGAAATAGCCGGGAACGAGCTGATTGAAGCAATAATTTGTGTTGTATGTGTGGTTGTAAACAACGTCCATGATAACGCCGATGCCAGCGTCATGCAGACCTTTTACCATCTGCTTGTATTCATTTACTCTTACTTCACCATGATAAGGGTCTGTTGAATATGAACCCTCGGGTGAGTTGTAGTTAACCGGATCATAGCCCCAGTTATACTGAGCTGTGTCGAGTTTTGTCTCGTCTACTGAACCGTAGTCATATGAAGGAAGAATATGAACTGATGTAACGCCAAGATCAACAAGGTGATCAACACCTGTCTTTACGCCTACATTTGTCTTTGTTCCTCTTTCTGTAAAGGCAAGATACTTACCTTTGTTTTCGATACCGTTATCATAATCAAAGGGTGAGTCGATAGAGAAATCTCTTACATGAACTTCGTAAATTTCCATATCTGTAACCTTTTCATATGTATGTCTGCTGTCTGCACTCCAACCGTCAGGATCTGTTGAATCAAGGTCAAGGATCATACCTCTCTGACCGTTAACACCTACTGTTCTTGCATAGGGGTCTACGATGTCCTTGTTTGTCTTGCCATCGAAATATGCTGTATAGGTGTAGTATTTGCCGCTGAGATTACCATTTGCTGTAAGTGTCCATGTGCCGTTTTCAGCAGGTGTCATCTCTGTAACCTGTTCAGCAGCACCGCCATTGCCTTCTGCATAGATGTTGAGTTCGATCTTTTCAGCTGTAGGAGCCCATACACGGAAGTTTGTGCTGCCGTCTGCGAATGTAACGCCGAGGTCATTTCCGTTATATGTATACTGGCTCTCGAATTCCTCTGATGAGAAATAATCAGGGAGAGTGAGGCTGATTGTAGCATCTCTGAAAGTGATTGTGTAATCCTTGGTATAATCAAGGCTTACATTTGCTGCAAGTGTCAGTGTGCCTGTTGTACCTTCGGTATAGTCCATTGAACCTATAGCAACAGCTGTACCACTTGCTGAAGTAATTGTGAAATCTTCTGCTGTTATCACATCGCCTGCCTCAGGTGCTTTTGTGAATGTAAAGCTTACCTCAGTTCTTGATGTAGCATAAGCCTCTTTAAGCTTAAGTCCGAGAACAGCATTTTCATATGATACTTCATAATCATTAAGCTCAGAACCTGACACACAATATACATCTACAACGCCTGATGAAACAGAGCTGAGGTCAACCTTTCTGTCACCATCGGGATCTTTTGTATTCCAGTTTCCTGCTTCCTGTCTGATAATGAAGCCAAGCTCCTGAATGGACTGTGACAGAACAACATCTGCTACAGCTCCTCTGGAGTCTCCTGCATCAGTGAAAGTAAATGCTTTTGCATCACCGTCACCCCAAGTGTAGACATCACACTTGCTGTAGTCACCGTCAGAACGAAGATAATGGAATCTTACAGTTGTTTCGCCGGCAGCATCTGCAATTACAGACGGCACGATGAAACAGCTGATGACCAGCATCATCGAGAGAACGGTTGCTACGATACGCTTAGAAATTCTCTTTGCTTTCATAGTGAATTCTCCTTTGCATTTTTCAGCTTTTGTATTTACCCCTATTGGCATCGGAGGGCATAGCTGAAATATCATAACATATTATATCATTTATCCCACCGAAAATAAACCGATTTTCTATTTTTTTGGCTATGTAATTCCTCACAAATTTTATTATCCTCTTTTGTACGTTTAGTCCATTTAAAATGTATATGAATTACATTTTACACATATTTTTCCACTTATTTATTCTTTATAAAAGCATATTTCCCTTTCACTATATTTCATATAAAGTTTATCATCCTCAAGACGATATTCAAATTTTACCGTCATACCGTCCTCTGTTTCCATATATATGCTGTTGTCATCTGCATAATATTTTCCCGAAAATTTTGTATTATTTTTATTTTCGTCAGTAAAGAAAAGTGTCATTATATCACTTTCAAATGACAATTCTCCTTTTTCGGTGTCATTTTCAATACTCCATTTATGCATAGGAACTTCCTGTGCTGCTGTTTCGGGGTCTGCCTGCCTGCATGATGACATAACAAGCATAATAAAAAGCATAAGAATTATTATTAATGTAGATTTTTTGGTTCTTGCCATCACAAACAACCTCACATTCATGCACTTTTTTCTGCTTATACAATGTATGAAAGCAATTCCGGTTATAGAATAAGGCTAAAAAAATTATCCTTTTACGATTTTTATTTGTCAAAAGCATGAATTTTGCAAGAAAAATAAATATGACTTGCATTTTCAGTTCATTTATATTAGAATTATTAACGGAATTTGTCATATTTTGAAATTCTGTATTTTAATTAAATTATTTTTTAGGAGGAGCATTTCAATGCCGACATATTCAAACATGGACAAAGCACTGCTTAGTGAGGAGTACAAAAAACTCAGTGAAAAATATGCTGATTATAAAGCAAGGGGACTGAGCCTTAATATGGCAAGAGGTAAGCCCGGTGCAGAACAGGTATCTATTTCAAATGATATGCTTAATGTAATTGATCCTTCAACAGTATTTGCTACAGAGGATTGTCCCGATGTACGCAACTACGGTTGTCTTGATGGTATCGCAGAAGCTAAGAAGATTTTTGCTGATATTTTAAATGTCGGAGTTGAAAATATTTTTGTCGGAGGCAACTCAAGCCTTAACATGATGTTCGATACCATTGCCTGCTTTATGGAACAAGGTGCAGGCGGAAAACCATGGAACCAGCAGGGAAATATCAAATTCCTCTGCCCCGCTCCCGGTTATGACAGACATTTCGGTGTAACTCAGTATTTCGGTATCGAAATGGTAACAGTTCCTATGACTGAAAACGGCCCCGATATGGATGTTATAGAAAAATTAGTCTCCGAAGATGCATCGATAAAGGGTATCTGGTGTGTTCCGAAATATTCAAATCCTCAGGGTATCACATATTCAGATGAAACAGTACGTCGTTTTGCAGCCCTCAAACCTGCCGCAAAGGATTTCCGCATAATGTGGGATAACGCATATGTTATACATGACATAAACGGAACACCCGACACACTTCTTAATATTTTTGATGAAGTAAAGAAAAATGGTTCAGAGGATATGGTGATCGAATTCTGTTCAACATCAAAGATCACTTTCCCCGGAGCAGGCGTTGCCGCA
The DNA here is from genome assembly GCA_900315465.1 of uncultured Eubacteriales bacterium. Classification (GTDB taxonomy): domain Bacteria; phylum Bacillota; class Clostridia; order Oscillospirales; family Acutalibacteraceae; genus UBA1213. Next base: position 23,750 of record OMZF01000058.1, read on the forward strand.
CTTGCAGCAAGCAAAAACAATCTTGCAATTCTTAAAAAGAGATACAATTTCCAGACTATCGGTTATGATAAGATAAATATGCTCCGTCATGTACTTTATTTCAAAAATATTGACGGTGTTATGGCTCATATGCAGAAGCACAGAGCCGTACTTGAACCCCGTTTCAAGATGGTAACAGATATGCTCAGTGAAGAACTCAGCGGTCTTGGTGTTGCAGAATGGACAAACCCCAACGGCGGTTATTTTGTAAGTGTTGACGTAAACGAAGGCTGTGCAAAGCGTGTTGTTGCACTTTGCAAAGAGGCGGGAGTTATCCTCACAGGTGCAGGTGCTACCTACCCATACGGAAAAGACCCCAAGGACAGCAATATCCGTCTTGCTCCCACATATCCTCCGATAGAGGAACTCAAAGTAGCTATGGAAGTATTCTGCACATCTGTTAAGCTTGCTGCTCTGGAAAAACTTATCTGACAGCTTATATATAGAAATCCCCATGAACTGCGTTAAGGTGAGTTCATGGGGATTTTTGAATTAATTGATCTTTACTTTCTGTTTCTTCCGTGTTTTTTTGCATTTTTGGCAGATGACAATGTTTTGTCCTTTTCTGTAAGGATAGAAGGCATATTTACCGACTTGTAATTTATCAAAGCCCTTACAAACATGGGATGTTTTTGTGAAAACTCGGCTTCAAGTTCGGGATGCTTTACAATATAGTCCTCCTGCTGTTTAGCATAGAAACCTCCTGCCGAAAGGAAAAACAGTATTATATCCAATACAATGGTAAATACCGCACCTATAGCAATAAACGGGTATATAAGGAACATAATTATGCATACACATCCAACAGAACAAATAAAAGAATATACATTTTTTACATGGCGTGTCTTATCAAAGCAAACGATAAAGAATCCTATAACAGGCATAAACACAAGCATATATACCAGAAGTACACTTGTAACAAGTCCTCCCATCTGAGTAGAGTCCGCACCGTTTACATTTCCGTCAAACATAAGTTCAAACTCAGAACGTGTTATAGTTACTGTCGCACAAAGAGTTTTTTGTCCCTCAAGCATTTTATTGTTGAGTTCTTTTACCGATTCTTCAGTATAAAGCCTTCTGTCAATATCACGACCTTCTTCAATAAGTGATATAAGCTCTTTTGCGTCTACTCCTTCATCGGGATGATACTGCCAATCATATCTTGCGGTAGGAACAGAAATTATTTCCTCCTGATATTCATCAAGCTCTTTTTCATCAACAGGCTTGGTTTCAAGTCCGTCAATAGCTTTTTCCAGATCATCCTTAGCCTTATCGACCTGCTCCTGAGTTGAATAGAAAAGATATGCTTCGCTTTTGCTTGTTGTTATTCTGAGATCCTCGGTTATATAAAAACTTGCTGTAACAAACGGTGAAGTCATCAGAAAAATTATCAGTACATACACAAGTATCATGCATATTCTTATGATCCTTACAGGTGTATTCAGAAGTTTTTTCCTTTTCTTCTTTTTCGGCGGAGGAACAGGCATTTTTTCGGATGATATTTCCTTTTTTGTTTCCTTTACTTTTTCCTGATTTATTTTCTTACTCATTATTCCTTTTTCCCTTTCAATAAGGATCATTTAGTGCTGAATTTTTCCTTATAGCTGTCTATAGCCTGCTTTATTATTTCTATAGCCTCGTCACGTCCTCTTACTTCATCAACAACTGTTTCCTTATTTTCGAGTGCTTTGTATACAGAGAAGAAATGTGTCATTTCATCAAATATATGTTTCGGTATCTCGGAAATATCGGTGTATGAATTGTATGTAGGATCATTGAACGGGATAGCGATTATCTTATAGTCATTTCTTCCGTTGTCAAGCATTGTTATATAACCTATAGGATAGCACTCCACCAATGTAAGAGGATATATCTTCTCTGAACAAAGTACCAGAACGTCAAGCGGGTCAAGGTCATCTGCATATGTACGTGGAATAAATCCGTAATTTGCAGGATAGTGAGTTGATGTATAAAGAATACGGTCAAGCTTCAGAAGTCCGCTCTGTTTATCAAGTTCATACTTTGCCTTGCTTCCCTCCGGTATTTCGATAACACACATAAAATCTTCAGGTGTTATTCTTGCTGAATCCATATCATGCCATATATTTTGCATAATAATCCATCCTCTCTGATAAAAATATTTTTTCCGCCGCAGCGGTCTGTTTTACCAAATAATTATAACACATATCCTTACAGATTTCTATACTTTTTATCAAATTTGACTAAAAAGTATAAAAACAGGGAACAGAATCGTTTTCTGTTCCCTGAAAGTTATTTATTCAGTTTGCTGCAGCCTCAACAGCGGTTTCTTTCTTTTTGCTTTTCTTGTTTTTGCTGTTCTTGTCTGACTTTTTCTTATCTGAATGATTTTTCCACATAACCCAGAGAGGCACAGCAATGCAGATTGATGAATAACAACCTGATACAAGACCTATCATCATCGGAAGTGCAAAGCTTATTATTGAATCTATATTATAGATCAATGCAACCACAAGCACAGATCCGATAGCTGCCATTGTTGTGATTGTTGTGCAAATCGTTCTTGTAAAGCACTGGTTTACACTTGCATTAGTAACCTCGGCTGTAGTAGCTTTTGGCCCCATTTTACGACGATTCTCACGTATACGGTCATAAATAACTATGGTATCATTTACAGAGTAACCGAGTATCATAAGAATAACAGCTATGAAGTTATCATCAAGAGCCATATTGAACATTGCAAATACGAAATATACGATTATAAGGTCATGTATAAGTGCTACAACTGCCATAACACCTGCTGACATACCGCCGATCTTCTTAAATCTGATTGCAACATAACATATGATAAGCACTGCTGCAAGTATTACAGCTGCAAGGCATTTGTAGAAGAAGTTTACACCCTTGGATGCATCAACAGACGATGATTCCTCAACGATAAAATTATTATCAGGGAATTCCTTTACAAAAGCATCTGTTACCTCATCCTGTTCATCAACTGTAATAGCCTTTGAATTAGTGAATTCAAGAGATACCATATGACTGTTGGCATCTGATGAAGCAAGATTTTCAGCAAAGGTAAAGGAAATCGTTTCCTTTGTAGCCTTTTGTGCCACATCTGTAATCTGCTTTTCGGTAAGATCACCGCTGTAGCTGTATTTTACGATAGTACCGCCTGTAAACTGAATATCAACTCTTGTGTGGATAACAAAAATATTGAGTATAAGACATATCAGCATTATGCCGAGTGAAATACAGAAAAATATTTTAGAATTCTTGACGAAGTCTATATGAAATTTTTGTCTCATTTCTTTTTACCTCCGTACAAGCGTTTATTTCTCAGGAACTTAAGTCCTGATACTGAGCGGAGCATCAGTCTTGATGCAAACACACCCATGATGAAGTTAGCAATAACACCTACAAGAAGTGTATAGCCGAAGGCATAGATCAGACCTGTTGTAGATACACCGAAAAATGATGAGAATATATTAGCAGGACCGAATACAAGAATAAGAATTACTGCAACTATGATAATTGTGATGTTACCGTCAATAATTGCTGAAAGGGAGCTTTTTGTACCGTTAGAAATACATCCGTCAAGTGTTTTGCCTGTCCAGAGTTCATCCTTGATTCTTTCGGCTGTAATGATATTTGCATCAACGCCCATACCTATAGAAAGTATCATACCGGCAATACCGGGGATAGTCATTGTAAAGCTGGGGAAGATTGTGAAATAACCCGAAACAGCCATAATTGATATTGAAAGCTGACCGAGAAGTGCTATAAACGCAACAAATCCCGGAACTCTGTACATTATGCACATGAACAGGAATATGAAACAAAGTGCTGCAAGAGAAGCAATACCCATTGCCTGAAGAGCATATGTTCCGAGTGAAGGGCTGATAGTACCATAGCTTTCTATTTTAAGATTGAAAGGAAGAGCACCTGCATTGATCTTGTTTGCAAGAGCAGTAGCTTCATCCGCCTCAAAACCGTCATCACCGCCATTGATATAACAGTTGCCGTCACTTATAACCTTATCTACTCTGGGGGCTGATATACAGGTATCATCCATCCATATACTGATCACCTGATCAACATACTTTGTTGTAGCGTCCTTGAATTTCTGTTTGCCTTCTTCACTGAATTCAAGATTAACAACTATTCTATGCTCACCTTTATCTGTGGTTATAGAACTTACATATGCACGCTGTACTTCGCTTCCTGTAAGAAGTTCCTCACCATCCTGTGTTGAACCTCCACGGAACACCATCTTTGCGGTTGAAGCAAGTTCTTTTATAGCCTCACCTGGATCGTAATTTTCTTCATCTGATTTCCATGGAAAACGAACTGTTATTCTGTCATTTGAAAAATCTGGATACAGTTCATAGTCTGTGACGTTTTGATTAACGAGACGAAGATCGATTATTGATTTTACTGCGTTCATCTGGTCATCTGTTGCGTCAACTCCGTCGGCTGGAGCAAAAACTGCTTCAACACCGCCCTTAATGTCGATGCCCCATCGTATATCATTGATACCCTTTATGTAGGTGATAGTATAATCACCATATTCACTGTATACACCGAAAACAGAGGTATATGCAAGACAAAGTATCAGAGCAAATACGACGAAGAACACCCATTTACCTATTCGTTTCATATGGGATCCTCCAATATAATTCTTTATTTTGCCAAAATGCTCACAAAAAACACCTTCTGACAAAACACATCATTCATAATTATATTATTTTCGGCTAAAAATGTCAATCATTTTTTAAAAATCCGTCAATGTGCTAAGTTGTATAATGAATTGCCTTGCTACAAAAGTATTGTCTTAACCCCTCCGCCTCGCTTACGCTCGGCACCTCCCCTGACAAGGTGAGGTGGCATTTCGTCACTTTAGTGGCGAAATGACGGAGGGGTTAAAAAGATCCCTCACTTCGTTCGGAATGACAGAGTGACAGACTTAAGTTAATGACACCGCCGGCACGGCGGCTAAAAATGTCAATCATTTTTTAATCCGTCAATGCAATGATAAACGTAATTTGTTGATAATAATGCATATTGACATATAAACATAAAAAGCTTTATAATATATATGAAATTTTTTCAAGGAGGGATCATCATGGGACTTCTCGATTCAGTTAAATCAACTGTAGGTGATGCTGTAGGAGCTGCTGCAAAGGATGAAAATGTAAAAAATACTGTTAAATCCACCGTAAGCAGTACAGTTACAAAAGTTGCCGGAGATAAGCTTGACGAAAAAAGCGTTAAGGATACTGTAAACACAGTTGTTGACGAGGCTGCAAAGCTTGCAGAAAACAAACTCGGAAATAAGCAGTAATATTCAGAAAGCGAAAAAACACTCCCTCACCCGTTTTCTTTCAGGTGAGGGAGCTTTTACTTATATCAATGTTCTTCCGTCACAATATTTACAAATCAGCATATCCCCTCCCGCTTCCTTGAATATGGCAGGGAGATATTTTTCTGTCTGTGTTATACATCTTGGGTTTGAACATCTGTTAAGCGGATGTGTGGGCATTACTCTGGGAGCAACTTCCTTTTTTGAATTTTCAAGCATAGAAAGCATAAGTGCCATTCTTCCATACATTCCGTATACTGTCTGGATAAAGTATTTTGCCCTTTCATCATAGTCTACTTCTATATCTATCTCGTCAACTCTGGGCAGCGGATGAAGTATTCGCATGGATTTTTTGGCAGTTTTCAATTTTTGTTTATCAAGTACAAAAACTCCGTTCTGCTTTTTATATTCTTCTTCGCTTGCAAAACGCTCCCTTTGAATACGTGTCATATAAAGCACATCAAGTTCCGGCATAGCTTCTGTAAGACTTGTAACTTCTTCATAATTACATCCGGATGCATTGATCGTATCTTTTATATAACGGGGAACAGAAAGTTCGGGAGTTGAGATAAGTATGAATTTATTATTTTTGAATGTTACCATAGTTTTTATAAGTGAATGTACGGTTCTTCCGTTTTTGAGATCGCCGCAAAGACCTATGCAGAGGTTGTCAAGTCTTCCCATTTCGTTGTAAAGTGTAACTACATCCGTAAGTGTCTGTGTAGGGTGAAGGTGCCCTCCGTCACCCCCGTTTATTATCGGAACAGGTGAATACATTGCAGCAGCAGCCGCTGTACCCTCACACGGATGACGCATTGCAATTATATCTGCATATCCTCCTATTACAGTTACAGTATCTTTCAGACTTTCCCCTTTTGCTACTGATGAATTCTGGGGATTATCAAAACCTATTATTGTACCTCCAAGACGCAGCATTGCTGTCTGAAAAGACATTTGTGTACGGGTGGAAGGTTCATAAAATAACGTGGCAAGTATTTTACCCTTACAAGCATCACCATAGTCCTGCGGTCTTGCTTTGATTTCATTTGCAAGATTTATTACATCCATAAGTTCCTCATGAGAGAGGTCTGTAAGATCTATAACATTCTTTGTTTTCATAGCTTTTCCCCTTTATCTTAATATTCCAAATAAAGCCTGCCGAAAAACGACAGGCTTTATAATTATTTATTATTAAAAAGCGAAATTATATCCATATAGGAATCATCACTGTCACCGTTACTGCCTGACTGCTTTGACTGTGAAGCAGGACGTGACTGCTGTGCAGGTGCAGAAGTATCAGCATTAGGATATGTTGTATTTGAATTCGGATACATAGTACCAGCATTAGGATAAACCGGAGCAGGAGCGGGCTGAGCAGCCGGTGCCGGCTGTGCTGCAAAAGGATTATATGCAGGCTGCTGCGGCTTCTGTACATTTACAGTCTTATCCTGTGGTCTTGTTACTGCACCGAAACGATTAGGATCTGTTCTTACCGACGGAGTACCATACTGGAAAGGTGAAGATGACTTTTTATCATCCTTTTTTGTTGTGATAGGAGCATAAGCATCTGCTGTGGGGAATCCTGTTGCGATAACAATAACGCTGATAGTATCCTCCATTTCTTCATCGAGAGCAGCACCCCAGATAATAAGTGCATTTTCATCTGCCTGCTCAGAAATCATGGTAGAAGCTTCCTGAATTTCATCAAGTCCGATGTCAGGTGATGCCTTGATATTAACAATAACACCCTTTGCACCCTGTATAGATGTTCCGAGGAGAGGACTGGAAATAGCATTCTGAGCTGCGATCTTTGCCTTATCCTTACCTGAGGCAACACCGATACCCATAAGAGCATAGCCTGCATCCTTCATTACAGATGTAACATCTGCAAAGTCAAGGTTTACAATTCCGGGTATGATTATAAGATCTGTAATACTCTGTACACCCTGACGGAGTACATCATCGGCTGCAAGGAATGCGTTCTGGAGTGTAATTCTTTCCTCGCTGATATGTTTAAGCCTTTCATTAGGAATTACTATAAGTGAGTCAACGTGCTGTTTAAGTCTTGATATACCGTTTTCAGCCTGATCCATTCTACGCTTGCCTTCAAAAAGGAAAGGGGTTGTAACGATACCTACGGTGAGGATACCCATCTCCTTAGCAACCTCAGCAACTACAGGAGCAGCACCTGTACCTGTTCCTCCGCCCATACCAGCAGTAATAAACACCATATCTGTTCCCTTGAGAACTTCAGCAATCTGCTCTTTGCTTTCTTCAGCAGCTTTTTCGCCAACCTCAGGCTTAGAACCTGCACCCTTACCGTGAGTAATCTTCTCACCGATCTGCATTTTCATCGTTGCTTTTGAACGGTTGAGTGCCTGCTGGTCTGTATTGATGGAAATAAATTCCACGCCTGAAACATACTCTACCATTCTGTCGATGGCATTTCCTCCGCCACCGCCTACACCTACAACTTTGATGTTTACAATTCCTTCAATTTCATTGCTTTCATATTCGTAAGGCATTATAATACTCCCTTCAATTTTATCCGTCATATCATCAAAAACATAACAGGACTTACTTTAGTTTTACAATATAACTATTTATTAATTTACCACGTTTCGCCTTCAATTTCAATATGTCAGAACAATTTTTACCCATATTTATTATTTTAATTCATGTTAAACGATTTTTTTAAGATTTTTTGTACACTTCGACTATATCACTCTTCATATGTACCATCATCGTATCCGCCCTCATCATAACCACCGTCGTCATATCCTCCATCGTCATAACCGCCATCGTCATAACCACCGTCATCATTGCCACCATCGTCATAACCGCCGTCGTCATAACCACCATCGTCATAACCGCCGTCGTCATAACC
>OMZF01000059.1 GCA_900315465.1 uncultured Eubacteriales bacterium
AAGTCCTGTTATCCGCACCAGCGGCGAGCCGCCGCACCCGATTTCGCGTTCAACTTTTGTTGTACGCGAATTTTTTTTACAACTGATAAGAGTCCCGAAACATCCAAAGAGATTTTAGCTACTATAAAGAAATAAGTAATATCAAAATATACAGATTATTCCAATGAATTACGAAGATAATTGATAGATATATCATTGACACTATTTTTGCTTTGTGATATAATTGTTAAGGTATTTTTGATGGTTAATGCTTGAGTAGGTTTTTAAACTTGTGAGATCATTGAAAAATAATCGAGCTGTTTTCGTTTTTTTAGCGGAGGCAATTAAAAAAGGAGTAAAGAAATGTTTGGTTTTAAATCAGGAAAAAACAAGCCGGTAGTAAAAAGTCTTTGCAGTATTGCAGATCCGAGTGCACCGTTCAATTATGTAGAGGCTTATAAGATGCTTTGTACGAATATTGAGTTTATCAGAGCAACTCAGAAGTGCAAAAACATTATGATAACATCTACACTTGCAAATGAGGGCAAAACAAATATTGCAGTAAATCTTGCACTTACTCTTTCAGGTTATGATAAGAGTGTATGTCTGGTTGAATGTGACCTGAGAAGACCTACAGTACACCGTTTTATCGCATCAAATAAGAATTCATATGGTCTTACAAACGTGCTTAAAGGACAGGTAGAACTTGATTCAGTGCTTCATAAAGTAAGCGGCACGATGATGAGTATACTTCTTGCGGGTTCAATTCCTCCTAATCCTTCGGAACTTCTTGCAAGTCCGAACATGAAAGCTCTTGTAGATGATCTTGAGCAGAAGTTTGACTATGTTATTTATGATACACCTCCCGTATTCCTTGTAACGGATGCTGCTGCACTCGGTAAATATATGGACGGTGCTGTGTTTGTTATAAAGCATAATGCAACAGAAAAGGGTATGGTAGTTCAGGCAAAGAAAAATCTTGAGATAGCAGGTGTAAATATATTCGGAGCTATCTACAGTACATATAGTGCTAAGTCATCAGGCTCCTATTCAAAATACTCAAGATATAATTATTATGATTATTATTCAAGCTATTCATCAAATCCCGACCACACATCATCACATCATTCGCACCATTCAAAGAAATCAGGTTCAAATAACAGCGGTGATGACGACGTAGTGGAAATTTGATTTTGTTATATGTTGTCTGATGTTGTCGGTACAGTTTTGTACCGACAATTTTTTTACATCTGAAAGGGGAAGTAATGTGCCTGAAAAAATTATTGAAGTAAAAGGACTTACAAAGGAATATAAGGAACTTAAGGCAGTTGATGATCTGTCATTTGATGTTTACGAAAAGGAGATACTCGGACTTTTAGGGCCTAACGGCAGCGGAAAATCCACCACAATAAATTCGATATTATCCCTTCTGAAATACAGCAGCGGAAGTATAAAGATATTCGGAAAGGAAATGACACCGTCCGCTTATGATATAAAACGTGACATAGGAGTAATATTTCAGGAAGTAGCGGTATTTGAAGAGCTTACTGTATATGATAATATAGATTATTTCTGCGGACTTTATATCAGGGATAAAAAGAAGCGGCGTGAGTATGTAGAAGAGGCAATAGAGGTGGTAGGGATAGGTGATTATAAAAAATTCTATCCTAAACAGCTTTCGGGCGGACTTCTGAGAAGACTTAATATAGCCTGTGGAATAGCACATAAACCAAAACTGATATTTCTTGATGAACCTACTGTAGCGGTTGACCCGCAAAGCCGTAATCATATACTTGAGGGAATAAAAAAACTTCGTGAAAACGGTGCGACCATACTGTATACAACTCACTATATGGAAGAAGTAGAACAGATATGCGACAGGATAATAATTATCGATAAGGGCAAGATAATAGCTGAGGGAAGTTCGGACAGCCTTAAACGTCTTGCAAATATCGAAGAAAAAATATCGGCAGAGATACATTCACTCCCCGAAAAAGCCGTTGAGGATGCCAAAAAGCTGAAATATGCCACAGATGCTGTTTATGACGGAACAACACTTTCAGTATCGTATAGCGAAGGCAGGGATAATCTGACGAGAATGGTAGATTTTCTCAGGAACAATAATTATCATTACAAAAAGCTCTATTCCGAAAGACCGACACTTAATGATGTATTTCTTGAACTTACAGGCAAGGAGTTGAGAGACTGATGTTTTTTCATAATTTCAGATATTCCCTGAAACTTCTGTTAAAGAATAAGCAGCTGGTTTTCTGGACACTTGCATTTCCGATAATAATGGCGGTATTGTTCAATATGGCATTTTCAAATATAGATAATACCGAAAAGCTTGACCCTATTGATATAGCTGTCGTTGAGGATGATGGGTTCAAAAACAGTCTTATATACAAAAATTCTCTTGAATCATTAAGTAAGGGCGATGACAGATTATTCAATATTACATATACCGATGAAAAGAAAGCGAAGGAACTTCTCACAGAACATAAGGTAACGGGCTGTTTTAAAATAGTTAAGAATGAACCTGTTCTGACAGTGAATTCAAACGGTATAAATGAAACTGTATTCTGTTATGTTATAGATGAAATAAAATCAACGGGGGATCTGGTAACTACACTTGGAACAGAGGAAATAAAAAGAAATATTGCATCAGGAAAAATCAATATGGATTATGAAGCAATTTTCACAGACCTCACAGAAGACGTATTAGAAAGTGATGCTAATATAAAAGATGTATCTGTTTCAAATATGAGTTATATTATGATAGAATATTACTCTCTCATAGCAATGGCTTGTATGTACAGCGGACTTTTATCCATGACACTTATAAATTACAGACTTGCAAATGTCAGTGCGGTAGGAAAAAGGAGTGCAGTAAGCTCGGCAAAGAAAATCAGTATTATTTTTCCTTCATTATGTGCATCATTTCTTGTACAACTCGTAGAACTTGCATTATTGTATGCAGTGCTGATATTTTACGTTCATACAGATTTCGGAAATGAATTCCCGAAGATAATACTTTTGTCGCTTGTCGGTTCGGTTGCCGGACTTTCCGTGGGTGTAGCGGTATCTGTACTGATAAAGGCAGGAGAGAATGCCAAATTTACAGGGCTTGTGGGTGTAATAATGGCAGGATGTTTTTTTGCGGGAATGATGGGCGTTATGATGAAAAACGTAATAGACAAAAATGTTCCCGTTATAAACAAGATAAATCCTGTGGCGATGATAACAGACGGACTGTATGCATTATATTATTATAACAGTTCAGAAAGATATTTGTTTGATGTTATAAGTCTGGCAGTATTTTCAGCGGTCATATTGCTGATTTCGATAAGAGGACTCAGGAGGCAGACGTATGACAGTATTTAATACATTTCTGAAAGTAATAAAAAAGAATATCGTCACGATAATAATATATACAGTTATTGTAATAGTATTTGCGGCGGCGAATATGCAGACAGATAATTCTGTGACAGGATTTATAAGTGAAAAACCTGCTGTAATGGTAGTAAATAATGACATCGAATCTGCCTCATCAAAAAATTTTGAAAAATACCTTGATGAAAATACGAATATAGTAAAAATCGAGGGAACGGAAGATGATATAGCGGATGCATTATTTTATCGTGATATAACGTGTATAGTGACTATACCGAAGAATTTCGGAGAATGTGTAAAAAAGGGCATTGCCCCCGAAGTTGAGATAAAAACATCGGGAAATGAATATGCTGCATTTTCCGAAATGATAATAAGCCAGTATCTGAGGATACAGAATGCCTGTGCAAAAAGGATAACAGATGAAAACACGCTTATAGAAAGCATAAATAAATCCCTTGATAAAAAAGCGGAAGTTGAGTTCATAACAAAGCTGAATACAGGGGCTTTGGGCAAAGCAAAGACATATTTCAATTTTGCGGCATATAGTATGATGTCATGTATACTTTTCATAGTGTGTCTTGTGCTTTCAAGTTTCAATGAAATATCGGTAAGAAAGAGAACGATAGTAAGCAGCATGGATTATAAAAAGTACAGTTTTGATCTGTTTTTATCAGGATTTTCATATTCCTTTGTTGTATGGCTGTTTTTCATGCTGTTAAGCATTGTGATGGTAGGGGAAAGTATGTTCTCACTAAGAGGATTGATTTTTATAATGAATGCCTTTGTGTTCACACTTTCATCACTTGCACTTGCATATATGCTGAGTTGTTTTCTTTTGAAGAAAAATGCGATAACAGGTATAGTAAATGTACTCACACTCGGGTTCAGCTTTTTGTGCGGAGTATTCGTACCCGAAGAATATCTTCCGTCATGGGTGCTTGGCATAGCACACATCATGCCTACATACTGGTATGTACAGAATAACGGTATAATAAGTACCAATGAACATCTTTCGGGATGTATAAATGAACTTTTGATAAATATTCTGGTTGTTATAGGATTTACAATTGTGTTTGCAGTAACCGGAGTTATCGTATCAATAAATAAAAGAAAAATAGCGTAAACAATACGCCCGCAGTTTTGAAAGGCTGCGGGTGTAATTTTTTTGCGTATAAAATTTGTAATTATTCTGATCTGAGAGCTACAACCGGGTCTTTTCTTGAAGCTGCGGAAGCAGGGATAAGACCGCCGAACATGGTTATAAGAATACTTATACCTATAAGTATCAGAGCAGGAATAAACGGAACAGCAATATTTATTGTGCTGCCTTCCATCATTATCATAGAGTTGACTATCAGGTTAGCAGGTATGCAAAGCAGAGCAGCTGCAATTATACCGAACAGACCCGACAATGCACCAATGATAAATGTTTCAGCATTGAATACCTGTGAGATATTTCCTCTTGAAGCACCGAGTGCACGGAGGATACCGATTTCCTTAGTTCTTTCGAGAACAGAAATATGTGTGATAATACCTATCATTATACATGATACAACAAGTGAAACGGCAACGAATGCGATAAGAATACCTGAGATAGTATTTATAATAGTGGAGATCTGTTCTGTAAGTTCTTTGATATAGTCGAAGTATTCTATCGTATCACCATCCATACCCGCATTTTCGTTATATTGGTCAAGCAAGTTCATGATACCCTGCTTTCCCTCGAATGTATCGGGATAAATAACAAGGCTTACAGGTTCATCGGCATTTGAATATCCAATCTTATCGAGAGTATCTTTAAGACTTGTGGTAATCTGCAGATAAGAAGTTCCGAACATGATAATATCGGAATCAGACTGAGAGTCAACCCATTTATCAAATACCTTCGGGAACTGTGAATCATCTGTTTTCTCAACACTTCCGATACCGGTATGTATATTTGCAGCAGTAACAATATCTTTATAATTCAGTTTATCATCATCACTTAAATTTTTAAGTAATTTACGCATATCTGCCGCAACAACATCGGCATTTGTATCATCCATAAATTCTATACCGTTAAGTACACTTACTTCCGGAGAATCGAGCTGAGCTTTTATAACAGGGGAATTTGCACATGCCTCAAGAAGTTTATCGGTAAGCTTGTATGTATAGGCAACAAGCTGGCTTGAGTTATCATATCCACCCATCATATATGACATAGGATCCTGAGATGAAACGGGTTTAATAATACCCTTAACTTTAAGCTTTATACCGTTATTATCTAACAACGATTGAGCTTTTTTCGAGCTGTCAGGAACAAATTCAAAAAATCCGTCGGAGTTCTTTTCATATTTGTAAGCGGCAGGAAGAACGATAAGCTCCTTTTTGCATATATCTTCATAGCTGAGGGCATTTTTCTTTATAAGACTTCTGTCGGCTGTCATTTTTTGGTATTCTTCATCTGTATAATAGCCGAGTTTTGTAAGATTTTCAGCGGAAATACCCCCGTCATAGTCGGTAACTAAAACACATTCATCAGCTTCTTCGGGCCAGTCACCGTAAACGAGTTCATAGCTTTCCTTTGTTTTTTTGCTGACGGTTGAATCTCTGCCCTGAGGGAGAGCATAATAACCGTAATTACCAAAGAATGAAAATTCGTAATCCATATTTCCTTCGGTATTTATTATTTTACCGTCTTTATCTTTGGTGTAGACGATGAACTGTGTGTTATAAACGGAAATAATAGAACCTGTTCCGATATACTGCTCTACATTATTTTGCGGAGCATTAAGGTATTTAAGAAATTTTGAAAGATTATTTTTCTTTTCCTTTGGTGTATAGAAATAGTCGCTGCTGTAATCCTGAATAACCGGAGTGATACTTCCGTCGGTCTGTTCTGTTACAGGTTCTTCCGCATTGTCAATATGTTCAAAATAATCGGTATAGTCATAAGTTGAGGCATCAATGGTAATAGGATAGCTTTCCATAGTATCCTTTTGTATTTGCATGATATATTCATTCACACCGCTTGAAAGTGCAAGTATAAGAGCTATTCCGACAATACCGATAGAGCCTGCAATAGCGGTGATTATTGTTCTTGCTTTTTTGGTTCTGAGGTTATTGAAGCTCAGTGAAAGAGAAGTAGCAAAAGACATTTTTGATTTACCGAAAGTAACCACCTTATTGTTATCAGTATTATTTTCCGGAACATCAAAAGGATTGGAGTCATCTGTAATTTTTCCGTCACGCAGACGAACGATTCTGGTTGAATACTGTTCAGCGAGTTCAGGGTTATGTGTTACCATAACAACAAGGCGTTTTTCAGCGACTTTTTTAAGGATCTCCATTACCTGAATACCTGTTTCGGTATCGAGAGCACCTGTAGGTTCATCGGCAAGAAGTATCTTAGGGTCATTAACAAGGGCACGGGCGATAGCTACTCTCTGCATCTGACCGCCCGAAAGCTGATTAGGACGCTTATGCATATGTTCCTCAAGACCAACTTCTTTAAGAGCATCAATAGCCCTTTGTTTTCTTTCACTTCTTTTTATACCGCTTATTGTAAGTGCAAGTTCAACATTGGCGAGTACATTCTGATGTGGGATAAGGTTATAGCTTTGGAATACAAAACCGATAGAGTGGTTACGGTAGCTGTCCCATGCTTTGGAGTTGTATCTTTTTGTAGACACGCCGTCAATAACCAGATCACCGCTGTCATAACGGTCAAGACCTCCGATAATGTTAAGAAGTGTAGTTTTACCCGAACCGCTGGGGCCGAGTATGGAAATAAACTCATTATCACGAAGATTAAGACTTACGTCGTTAAGAGCCATCTGCACAAGGTCGCCTGTGCGATACTGTTTGGAAATATGCTGTATCTGTAGCATAAAATTCCCCCTTTGATTTATTTACACAAAGTTTTTTCTTGGTGTATTGTCACAATTATTTTACTACATAATACAATTAATGTCAATTAGTAAAAAAATAAAACATATTGTCCCATCTTTTGCAGGTGGGACAATGATGTAGTTATTCAGTGAATATCAAGCTTTGGCGGTTCATCTAAATTTTCCGAAACGTATTTTCCGTTCTTTTTTCTCTGGCGGACACATTCTGTGAGGAGATATTCTATCTGACCGTTGAGGGAACGGAAATCATCCTCAGCCCAGGAGCATAGGGCATCATAAAGTTGTTGGTTAAGCCTCAGCGGCACTTGTTTTTTTTCAGCCATATTACCCCTCCTTTGAATTATCAGTAGAGAGAGCCTGAATTAACTATCGGCTGAGCGTCATGGTTGCCGCAGAGTACAACAAGAAGATTTGAAACCATAGCGGCTTTTCTTTCGTCATCGAGGTCAACTATCTTGTTTTCGCTGAGACTTTCGAGAGCCATCTGAACCATACCCACAGCACCGTCAACGATAAGCTTTCTTGCGTCAACAACTGCCGAAGCCTGCTGTCTCTGGAGCATAGCGGCAGCGATTTCGGGTGCATAAGCGAGGTAGGTAATTCTTGCTTCGATAATTTCAAGACCTGCTTCACCGACTCTTTTCTGAATTTCTTCTTTTATTCTGCCGGCAACGATTTCGCTTGAACCTCTGAGACTGCCTTCGTCTGCAATGCCGTCACCAGTGGTATCAACATTCTGAGCCACGTCATATGGATAAACTCTTACAATTTCTCTTAAAGCGGCATCGCACTGAAGGGAAAGGAATTCCTTATAGTTATCAACATCGAAAACAGCCTTTGCTGTATCAACAACTTTCCAGATAACAGCGATACTTATTTCGATAGGATTACCGAGGCAGTCATTGATTTTCTGCTTGTTGTTGTTGAGTGTCATAATTTTGAGCGAGATCTTTTTGTTAGCTGTTTCAGCCGCACTTGCAGACTGCACAGCAGAATCCTTTTTGCCGCTGACATCATCACTCTGTCTGAGTTTAGTACCTGCAGCCGGGTTGTAAGCAGAGCAGAAAGGATTTACATAGTAAAAGCCTGCTTCTTTGAGAGTTCCTTTATATTTGCCGAAAAGGGTGAGGACAAGTGCTTCATTGGGGTTGATAAGTTTGAATCCTCCAATAAGGATACAATTAAGGATAAACACAACGGAACATACGACTACCATAGCAATATCCAGTGGACTTTCGTTTCCTTCACCTGCTTCAGCCATTCTTGCTATAAAGAAAATAGAAGCTGCGACAACTCCTGCAAAAATCAGGATTACGAGTAAAAGCATAGGGATACCGAGTTTCTTTTTGGTGTAGATTTTTTCTTTCATAGTTATTACCTCCATTTGAAAGTATTTTGATTGCTTATCGTAACTATATAATATCATTTTGATATCAAGATGTCAATATTTTATATCTGAATTTTACACTTATCACAAAATAATTGTAAAATAAGTAATACAAAATATGCAATTTGCGATTAGCGAAAGTTTATTTTATTAAAAAAGCCCCCTCTGCTTTGCATAAGTTCCGCCGGCCAATAGCTTTGCTCTTGGGGCGTCACTTAACTTCGTTCGGGATGACAGCACCTATACTTTTTTAGCAAATCAAATTCATTATAAAAATAAACTTTGTGTAGCGGTAATCGACACCGGCGGCACGCCGGCTGTCATTCTGAGCGAAGCGAAGAATCTTTTGAATAAATTTAGTTATTTTTTAAAGATTCTTCGTCGCTTCGCTCCTCAGAATGACAGGCAATAAGTTTTTAAAAAGACACGATAAAGTAGCTTAATGTCATTCTGAGCGAAGCGAAGAATCTTTTTTAACACCTCACCTAAAGGGGAGGCTTTCAGGTTTGTAGATTTCATCGGCTTTTTGAGGCTATATCAAATCGTCGTATTGCTGTTATTTCACAATAAGGTGACGTAGCATCACAGCCTCCTCTGACAAGGGTGCGGGTGTCCAGTGGACACCGCTGCGAAGCAGCAGCACCGACCGAGCCGGCAGGCGAGACAGGTGCCGAGCGTAAG
>OMZF01000189.1 GCA_900315465.1 uncultured Eubacteriales bacterium
ATTTCGGGGGAGTTCCAGAGCGGTCAAATGGGGCAGACTGTAAATCTGTTGCTTCGGCTTCGGTGGTTCGAATCCGCCCTCCCCCACGTTCTTAAACCCTTGTCACTTAGTGTCGAGGGTTTATTTTTACATTTATTAGAGGGGGGTTAACGAAATGAAAAACCAAGACGAAAAATTATTATTTTCGTTACAACTAAAAAAGTTTGCTGCAACTTTAGGTGATTGTATCGCAAAAGATAACGAGTGGACAATAAGGGGTTTCATTGATATTTTTAAGAACATTCACACGATTTCATCTGATACAAAAATAATATCTAAGGTGCTTGAGCTTCATCTTTTCCCTTTTTTTCTTTCTTTTGCTGATAAAATAGGATATAAATTGGAACTTGCAACATATCAGAATTGGTATCCCGATATAACTTTCATATCAAAAGAAAAACCGGAGATAAAATTTGCAGTTGATTTAAAGACAACATACAGGGATGAAAATGACCCCGATTTTTGTAACGGATTTACACTTGGATCACATGGAGAATATTTTATTAACAGAAACAGCAGTAAAAATATTCAATATCCATACGATGAATACAGTGGACATTTTTGTTTAGGAATAATATATTCAAGAGCCAATATTTCTAAAAATGAAGAAATGCAAATTTACTCAATTGATGATGTTGAAAATATTCCGGCAGTTATTAAAGATTTTCTGTTTTTCTCCGAAGAAAAATGGAAAATAGCCAGTGATAAAGGCGGAAGCGGAAATACAGCAAATATAGGCAGTATTCAAAAAATTGATGATATAATAAATGGTAATGGAGTTTTTGCTAAAGCAGGAGAAGAATTATTTGATAACTATTGGATGAATTTCGGAAAAATAGAAATAATTGTGAATGATACACCTAAAAAGATATCATCGTTTGAAGAATATTTAAGTTTCCGAGGACTTCCGAAAGAATTGAACAATCCAAAAGCAACAAAAAGAAATAAAACGAAAGGTAAGAAGCAAAATGAATGATAAGGTATTTGTTCCTCCCATTAAAATACAAGGGATTAAAACAAAACTTGTTCCATTAATAAAGAAAAATATATGTATGGAAAGTAATTCAATATGGATTGAGCCTTTTATGGGATCCGGTGTAGTAGGATTTAATGTTGAACCGCATAAAGCGATTTTTGCAGATACAAACCCATATATTATTGAATTTTATAATCAAATCAAAAACGATAAAATAACACCTTACTCTGCACGAACTTATCTTGAAAATGAAGGAAAACTTTTAGAAAAATATGACGATAAGCATTATTACTTGGTGCGTACCCGATTTAACAATGAACATGATCCGTTAGATTTTCTTTTTTTAAATAGATCTTGTTTTAACGGTATGATCAGATTTAATAAAAACTATGAATTTAATGTTCCCTACGGTCATAAACCTAAAAGATTTGCAAAAGCTTATATTACTAAAATAGTAAATCAAATAGAACACGTTTCCTATTTGATTAAAAACAACTCTTGGGAATTTATATGTCAACCATTTGAAGAAACTATTTCTATGGCTAAAAATAACGATTTCATATACTGTGATCCCCCGTATATTGGACGACATGTTGACTATTACGATAGTTGGAATGAAGATGCAGAAAAAAAATTATATGCTGCTCTTACAAAAAGTAAAGTTAAATATATGTTGTCAACATGGGATCACAATGATTATCGAAAAAATGACTATATCGAATCTGTATGGTATAATTGCGAAAAAATAACACAAGAACATTTTTACCATGTTGGTGCAAAGGAAGAAAATAGAAACCCTGTAATTGAAGCATTACTTATAAATTACAAAACAGATGAAAAGCAAAATAAAATTGTGATAGAAAATAAACAATTGTCATTTTTTAATAATGATTCTGCGTAAACCCAATTTTATACACTTTAGAAACTGATTATATAATAACAAACAAATATTATAAAATCTATTGTAATTTTTTGAAAATTATTATATAATAACGTCAGAATTTTTAACTTTGGGAGGAGTGCTAATCTATGGCAGAGTCTATCCATGCGGGTCACAGAAACAGATTAAGACAAAGATTTCTGTCATCTTCATTCAAAGAATTCAGCGAACATGAAATACTTGAATTACTGCTCTTTTATGCTGTTCCGAGAAAAGATACAAATGAACTTTCACATCAGCTCATAAACAGATTCGGCTCTCTTTCAAAAGTTCTGGATGCAAAGGAAAATGATTTGAAAAGTGCAGGTGCTCCAGATAATGTTATAATATTTTTGAAAATGCTGCCTAAGCTCATTCTTAGTTACGTTGCAAATAAGAATTCTAAATCTGATAAAAAATCTACTGTGGATACACTTAAAAATGAATGTATCTCCACTTTTCTGACACCAGGAAGTGGAAATGTTATCCTGTCTCTTCAAAACGCAAGAGGTGTTGAGGTGTTTTTTGAAAATTTTTCAACCGGTACAACAAATCCTACACCCGAATTTCAAAAAACACTTGTTGAATTAGTTATGAAGTATCATGCTGTCTCTGCTGTAATTGCAATAAAAAAGGATTTTGGTGTCGTCTTCCCTACTTCAAAAGATATTCAGAATGCACTAAGATATAAATATACCCTCTCTCGTGTTAATGTACACCTTATGGATTATCTTATAGTTTCCGATAAAGACAGTTTTTCACTGTCACATGACAGTGATACTATTATGATTTTTAAATAAGGGGCTTTTAATGATGGATGAACCTTTATCCTACAAAGAAAAACGTGACAATTTTAAAAAGAGATTTCTCTCTTCGGGATTTCTGAATTTTACAAACGAGGAAATACTTGAATTTTTTATTTCATATGCAGCTCCCTCAAAAGACAATGGATCGCTTGCCCGACATCTCCTCGAATCCTGTGGGACTATTGCAAATGTTATGGATGCTCCCGATGGAGTTCTTGCAGACAACAATGTTTCAGAAAATGCCTATATCCTGCTAAAATCTATTCCCGAACTAAGTAAGATATATCTGAATGAAAAATACTCCGACAACCCTTCAAAAACATTGCTCGAAAACAAAATAATAACTGCATTTATGGGAGTGGAAAATGAACATGTTCTTCTTGTACTGCTCGATAATAAGGGAAAGGAACTGTATTTCGGATTTATAAAAAGCGGTACATTCAACCTTGCTGAAATAAGTATAAGGCAAATAATCGACCTGTGCATGAAATATAAAGCCAAATATGCAATGATCGCACATAATCATCCCAGCGGTATAGCATATCCGTCAATTAAGGATGTGGAAACCACTGTTAAATTGAATAATGCATTAGCTGCTTTAGATATTGATCTTATAAACCATCTGATTATTTCCGGTCCGACCTGTTTCTCAATGAGCAGCAATGAAGAATTTTATGATATTTTTCTGTAAAGAATCCTTCCGCTTGAGGAGGGATTTTTTATTTATAAAACGCTATTTTCATACTTGTCAGACTGTTCTTTGTTTTAAAAGGTAATACAATTGCTATTAGTGCAGTATAATGTATCGGGTATACATAATAAATGAGTTTTTATGTTAATATTTTGACAATTTCTGAAAATTGACTTATTTACAGTAATAATCATTGAAATTCCGGTCATTTTATAGTATAATTAAGTTAATATTGTAAAAAGGAGAATGTGGATGGCAAGTGAAATAATTAAGGCTATTCTTGCTGCCGAGGAAGAATGTAAACAAAAGGAAACCGAAGCCCGCAAAAAAGCCGAAACTAAAAAACGTCAGGCAGTTATCGATGCTGAAAATCTTGTTTCTGATGCAAAAAAACAGGTTGACAAGATGGTAGAAGATGATAAAGCTGCTATAACCAAAAGTGCTGATCAACGCCTTGAAAAACAAAAGGCTAAATTCAGCACCGAATGTGATGCTTTGTCTGCAAAGGCAAGTAAAAATCTTAACAGGGTAACTGATATGGTTATTAAGTCATTAACTTAATAATCGTTTGGTTAATATGAAAAAGTGTGGTGATAAAATTTGGCAAAAATGAATATGAAATCTGTTCGTATAATTGCATTGAAAAAGGACAGAAAACGTATTCTGGAACATCTGCAGAACAGCTCACTGGTTCATGTTACACATAGCGAAGATGATGAAAAAGGGTTTAAAAGAGCCGATACCTCCCCACAATTACAACGTTTTGAGAGAAATATCGCTTTGACGGAGCAAGCACTTAAAATTCTTGATAAGATCTCACACGAAAAAAAGGGATTGCTTGCTTCGTTTAAGGGCAGAAGACTTATAAAACCTGATGACATCGGAGTAATGGCTTCACAGTCAGTAAAAACTATCGGTATATGTAACAAGATATGCGACCTTGATAAGCAAATGGCAGATAACTCCGCTGAAAGAGTACGCATACGAACTATGATTGCTCAGCTTGAACCATGGAGCAGCCTTGATATTCCTATGAATACCTCTGACAGTTCTTCGTGTGCTGTGTTCATAGGCAGTTTCCCTAAAGGCTATGACCTTGAGGCGTTAAGCATTAAGCTTGCCGAGATTGCTCCTGAGTTGATTTTTGAAGCAGAAATAGTATCAGCTTCTTCTAATCTGACCTGTGCAGTTATATGTACACCTAAAAGTCAGAAGGAAATTGCCGATAATGCACTTCGTACTCTTAGTTTTACAAGACCCCTCAATCCTACTTCAAAAACTCCCAAAGTCAAAGCTGAAAGACTCAGACAGAAGGATTATGAACTTGTAAAGAAAAACGAAGATGCTGTAAAGGCAATCGAAAAGTATGTAAAGTATCGTGACTTTATACATGATACTCAGGATTATTTCGTTCTCCGTTCAGAAAAATACAAGGTCATTGCCGAACTCGATCAGACAGAACATATATTTGTACTTTACGGTTATATACCTGAGGATGACTGTGATAAGCTTCTGAAGATATGTGAACACGTCGCTCCGGATTCTGTTGTTGAATTCAGCGATGCCGGAGATGACGCTCCTGTAAAACTTAAAAATAATGCTTTCTGCCGTCCGGCTGAAAGTATTGTTACGATGTACTCCCCTCCGTCAAAGAATGATATAGATCCTACTCCTGTTATGGCGTTCTTCTTCTATTTCTTCTTTGGAATGATGTTCTCGGATGCAGGATACGGTCTGCTTATGATAATCGCCTGCACCGTTGCTCTGAAAGTATTCAAACCTGACAGGGCAATGAAAAACAATCTCGAACTGTTCCGCTACTGCGGTATCGGTACTGTCATATGGGGACTTATTTTCGGAAGTATATTCGGTGATGCACCTGCTGTGATATACAAACTTATCACAGGAAACGAAACAACCATGCAGCAGCTTTTACCATGGCCTATACTCGATACACAAAAAGATGCTCTCACTATCATGATCCTTTCAATCGGACTTGGTCTTATACACGTTCTTGTGGGTATGGGATGCAAATTTTATGTCTGTATCAAAAATAAGAATTATGCAGGTGCTTTTTTTGATACAGGTCTGTGGATGACTTTGCTTTGTGGCTGTGCCGTTCTGGCAGCCGGTCTTGCATTGGGTCAGACACTTGTAACTATAGGTGCTGTTATTGCTTGTGCTTCTGCTCTCGGTCTTGTGCTTACACAAGGACGTGACAAAAAGAATATCTTTGCAAAGCTTATCGGCGGTGTTGCTTCTCTTTATGACATCACAAGCTATATAAGCGACCTTCTGAGCTACTCAAGACTTCTTGCTCTCGGTCTTACTACCGGTGTAATGGCTCAGGTTTTCAATATGCTTTCTACTCTTATGGGTACAAATGTATTTGGTATAATTTTTATGATCGTTATTTTCCTTATCGGTCATGCTATTACCATCGGTCTGAACGCTCTCGGCTCCTATGTCCATACTATGAGACTTCAGTATGTTGAAATGTTCAGCAAATTCTATGACGGCGGCGGTAAACCGTTTGAACCGTTTACTCTTAATACTAAAAACTTTAAAGTCAATAATGATGAATAATTTTGGAGGTTAATTATTATGAATGGTATGCTTTTTGCAATTCTTGCAGCAACTCTCGCAACTGTACTCGCTGGTATCGGCTCTGCTAAGGGCGTAGGATCAGCAGCTCAGACAGCTATGGGCGTTCTTTCCGAGGATTCTTCGATGTTCGGTAAAATGCTCGTTCTTGCTCTTCTCCCCGGTACACAGGGTCTTTACGGCTTCATCGTTGGATTTATTATCATGATAA
>OMZF01000142.1 GCA_900315465.1 uncultured Eubacteriales bacterium
AAGGTCGTTGAGGGACAGACATGGTATGTTCGTTCCTATGTTGAGTATATAGATGCTAACAACGAACATCAGATCCTTTACGGTGAGATTGTCAAAGCTAACCTTGATGGAATCATAGCTTAATAGCTCATGATATAATAATATGTAAATAGAGGTGATAGAAATGCAGAAGGAGTATAAGAGTCTTCAGCTTGAAATAATTGAGTTCGATGCTGAGGATATTATCACTAATAGTGGTTGTCCTGATTATGTCTATGGTGAAGACGAAGACTAATCAAGAGTAATATTTTTCCGGAACGGCAGACAGCTTAGGCTGCCTGCCGTTTTGGCTTATCAAAAACTCCGGAGGAGTGCTATGGAAATAATTAAGAATGGCGACAAAAAAGTCGTTAGCATTATATCAAAAAAGAGTATTCCGGAAGATGCACTGTACAGAACTTCAGGATTTGTTTATCCCTATGCAGAAAACGGGGTAAATCTGCTGAGAAATACCCTGACAGGACAGGTCGCAAAACTAACTGAAAATGAATGGACGGCTTTTGAGCAGCTTGCGAAAAGGTCAGAGAGTTATGCCTATATTTCAGAGAATGGACTGACAGAGCTTGTGAAGCTTAGATTTATAGTTGAAAATGACTACTCAGAAGTGGTACAATATAAGCAGGTCATAGAAATTCTAAGCATGATGAACAGGAAAAAGCCTGGACTGAAAACCTATACCATTCTTCCTACAACAGGCTGCAATGCAAGGTGTATTTACTGCTATGAGCAGGGCATAAAAACGGTGACAATGACGAGGGAAACTGCTGACAGACTGATTGATTTCATCCGTGAAACACGCTGCGATGATGAAATAAAGCTGTCATGGTTCGGCGGAGAGCCGCTTTTGGGGTATGAAACAATTTCTTATATATGTAAGGCATTGTGTGACAGAGGAGTACCATTCAAATCTGAAATGGTAACGAATGCGACCCTTGTGACAAGAGAAATGGCACACACAGCCAAAATACTGTGGAACCTGAAAAAAATGCAGATATCTCTGGACGGTATGCCGGAGGATTATGAAAAGAGAAAAAATTATTATCTTCCCGATAAGCATAACCATGAAACTGTAATCAAAGCTATACATTATTTTGCCGATGAAGGTATTGAAATACAGCTCCGTGTCAACTTCGACAGGGAAAATATTCCAAGAATGAAAAACTATCTTGATTTTCTGAAAGCAGAGTTCGGAAAATATGAAAATATTTCTGTATATCTCGGGCTGCTTTCTCAGGAGAAGTATAGCGAGAAGTGTGTTGAGCTGTACCGTGAGATGTTTGAATTGCAGAAGTATATGAGGCAGACAGGTTTGAAACAGGGCAGCAAAGAAAAAAAGAAACCGCATATCAAAATGAACTATTGCATGGCTGACAGTATGGACAGCAGTATTGTAATTGACCCGCAGGGGAATTTTAATCATTGTGAGCATCTGCCTGAGAATCAGTCATGGGGAAATATTTTTGACGGCTGTACGGATAAGGAACTGTATGAAAAATTAAAAAAGCCTGCTTTGATTGACGAAAAATGCAAAAGCTGTACTTTTCTGCCCTATTGCACACCTTTCTACAAGCAGGGCTGTCCGGGATGGTTCGATCATTGTGCTGAGTATATGGCAATGAAAACCGAATACTCACTCAGCAGTATCATTTCATCATTAAATAAGGAAACACAGGAGTAATTATGAAAGGCACATATAAAATAGCCGACAAAATAATAGAAATAATCTCTCTGCACGAAAAAGTGCATCAGTACTGTAAGGATTATTGCAGCGAAGGCAAGCCCGATTTTACGGTTGTGACTACACAGGCGGATATCGACTATGAAAGGGTAAGATCGGCAAAAACAGATGCCGCCGAGGGAAGAACTCCCCTTGACTCGCCGGACGATTATCTGGAGGAGCTTGCCGTCTACCGCAAAATAGCAGAGAAAATGCCGGAGTATGATACTTTTCTGTTTCACGGCTCGGCTGTTGCTGTTGACGGACAGACCTATCTGTTTACTGCAAAAAGCGGAACAGGCAAATCTACACATGCAAGACTATGGAGAAAGCTGCTCGGTGATCGTGCTGTAATGGTAAATGACGATAAGCCGTTGATCCGAGTTAATGATGACGGTGTTACAATCTTCGGAACACCTTATGACGGAAAACACCGCCTCAGCACAAATACTGCACTGCCCCTGAAAGCTGTCTGCGTTCTGGAACGCTCAAAAGAGAATCATATTTGCAGGATAACCAAGGCGGAAGCCTATAATATGCTTTTGCAGCAAAGCTACCGTCCGTCAGGCTGTTTTGCACTGGAAAAAACGCTGGTGCTTATTGATAAAATGGCTGATAATGTAGCTTTCTGGCGGCTCGGCTGCAATATGGATATTTCGGCGGCAGAACTCTCCTATAATACAATGAAAGGATAATAAATATGAAACTCAATAAAAATTTTCTGGTACACACCACCGGAAATGATACAGTAGTTGTTCCGACAGGTGATGCCGGTTTTTCCGGTGTTGTCAAGGGTAATGAGACCCTCGGGGCAATTCTTGAATTTCTGAAAAAGGATACTACAGAGGAAAGCATCATCGAGTCAATGATAAATGAATATGACGCACCTCGTGAAATTATTGAAAAGGATGTAAAAACAACAATAAGCCGCCTGAAAGAGATCGGTGCGATAGATGGGTAAGCTTCGCTATGAAGATTATATCGAAAAAAACGGCAGTCTGACATACACGAATGTTGGTGTCAGTATGCTGCCGCTGCTCCGTCAGGGCAAGGATATGTTCATTGTTTCCAAAAGAAACGGGCAGCGGTGCAGGGTTGGTGATGTTGTACTTTATCGCAGACCTCCTGATCATTACGTTCTGCACAGGGTAGTAGAGGTTCGCAAGGATGATTATGTTATACTCGGTGATAATTGTATCAATAGGGAATACGGTATAAAAGACGAGGATATTATTGCTGTAATGACCGGCTATATCCGCGGCGGCAAAAAACATACTGTTTCCGAAAAAGGCTATCGGTTTTATTCATTCGTGTGGCTTCATACTATCCCTGTACGAATCGGACTAAAGAAAGCTAAGATAAAACTGAAAAATATCATAAAGAAAATAGTGAAAAGATGAAAGATAAAAAAACGATAAAATGGCTGTGGGCTGTTCCTGAAAATAAAAAAATTTATACTTTGCTGCTTATCCTTGTGCAGATGCTGAACGGCGGCAGCGGAGTTCTTTATGCACTGCTGCTCAGGAATATTGTTGACAGTGCTGTTGCAAAGAATATGGATAGCTTTGTACTGAATGTTTCACTCGTTATTACACTTGTTGCTGCTCAACTCACCATGAGGGCAATTATCCGATTTTTAAATGAGCTGTCGAAATCCACATTTGAAAATATCTTCAAGGAACGGCTTATGAAATGCCTGCTTACCAAAAACTATGCCGCAGTTGAAGCAGTACATTCAGGAGAATGGCTCAACCGCCTGACAAATGATACAGTTGTTGTGGCAAACGGCTATACGGAAATCCTCCCCGGTATTGCGGGAATGGCAGTCAAGATGATAAGTGCTGTTATAATGATAATTGTATTGCAGCCGTGGTTTACATGGATAATTCTCCCCGGCGGTTTAGCTATGGTAATACTTACCTATGCTTTCCGTAAAGTGCTGAAACGCCTCCACAAAAATGTTCAGGAGAAGGACGGCAGTCTGCGTATTTTTATGCAGGAAACACTTGGCAATATGATGATGATCCGTTCATTTGCCGCAGAACAGCAAATGAAGCAGGAGGTATCAGAGAAAGCCAAAGCACACAAGGATGCACGAATGCAGAAGAACCGTTTTTCCAATTTCTGTAATATAGGCTTTGGCGTTGCTTTTCAGGGAATGTATCTTTTTGGTGTGATATGGTGCGGCTGGGGAATACTTACAGGTACTATCACCTATGGCACACTGACTGCCGTAACTCAGCTTATTTCACAGATACAATCGCCCTTTGCCAATATAACGGGCTATCTGCCAAAATTTTACGCTATGACAGCAAGTGCCGAAAGGCTGATGGAAATTGAAAATTTTACCGAAGAAAATACAGAACCGCCTCTGCCGTTTGAAGAAGTCAAAAGCTTCTATCAAAGCAGCCTGCAGGAGATCGGGCTGAAAAATGTATGCTTTACCTACTATCCTCCATCTGATAAAGTGACAGCACTTACAAAGGATGGTATGCCTGTGGTGCTGGATAACATCAATGTCAGTATCAGGAAAGGTGAATATGTTGCTTTCACAGGACATAGCGGCTGCGGTAAATCAACTGTCATAAAGCTGCTGATGAGTATATATCGTCCCGATGATGGTGAATGCTTTGTTCGCACCGTAAACGGCACAGAAGCACTTACATCCCGTTACCACCGCTTGTTTGCATATGTTCCGCAAGGTAACAAGCTGATGACGGGAACCGTCAGAGAAGCTGTTGCCTTTGCCGATAAAAGCCAGATGCAGAATGACAAAAAAATAACACAGGCACTGAAAATAGCTTGTGCAGATGAATTTGTATCGGAGCTTGAGAATGGCATTGATACACTTCTCGGTGAACGAGGAACTGGGCTTTCCGAAGGTCAGACTCAGCGTATTGCTATTGCAAGAGCCGTTTTTTCCGAAAGCCCTGTACTGATACTTGATGAAGCTACGAGCTCCCTTGATATTTCTACAGAGAAGAAATTACTTGAAAATTTGCGGCGAATGACAGACAAAACAGTTATCATAGTAACCCACCGTCCGGCAGCTCTGACCATTTGTGACAGAATACTTAAATTTACAGAAAAAGGA
>OMZF01000061.1 GCA_900315465.1 uncultured Eubacteriales bacterium
GAATAAGCAGACCTCGTGTGATCTGCAGTACTGTAGCTACTGTTTTCATAAATACACCACACTCTTAAAAAATTCGGTTCTGACCGTCAGATAACCAAGCACCCGTTATACAGCAAATAAATTCCCGAGAGGAATAAAAATTCCTTTCGAAAACCATTGTGCAAGTATTCCTAAGCACTAATATCCTTTTTGTTATTTTATCACAAAAATATATAAAATACAATCGTTTTTTTATAAATAAATATTCTTTGTGCATATAGTAAAAATTACGTTGGATATTTTTGTTATTTTATACTATTATCAGAAAGAATTATCATGTCACATTTAGTCAAAATATATCCAAATTGTTTTTTAAACCGTATATTTTTTCATTCTTTTTGTAAGTTTTAAACAAAATTAAACATTTATTCCGTCCGTCAATGCTGTTCCGAATGTCACTGAAACATTATTTCCGATCAACAGTATAACTTTTGCAGAAGAATAAAACATACGTTCATAGGCTTCTGATCTCGCTGTCTTTTTTACATAAAAAAGCAGCAGACCTTAGCCCGCTGCTTTAAATCTTAAATAATTTATTTATCTGTCTGCATATCCGATCTCGGAAAAAGACGTTGCGCCATTGGCATCCAGAGCTGTACAGCCATCAGGAACCACACCATCCACGGCGGCGACTATATTGCCCATATCATCGTATGCAAACTCATCCAAATTACCGACAAATTTTGCATAGAGTCCATTATACTCCAACGCCCCTGCAACAGTACAATTCCCTGCCAATACAGCTTTGTTTCTAAGACTCGACAGCTTTGTGGGAATAACGTCTCCCGATTTATCAGCCTTAAAGGATTCAGCTGTTATCATACCCGTTTTAATTTCTTCATAATACGTTTTACAGCACTGATCAATGGTAGAAGCATCCGTCATTTGTGTTGAGGCAGCAGCATTATTTACAATAGTAATTACTGCCGGTATAGCTATCGCAGCAAGTATCGCCAGTATCGCTATGACCACAACCAATTCTATAAGTGTAAAACCCTTTTTACTACGCATATCTGATCATTCCTCCGTCATATTTCATTCTCTTTAATAATGTTACATTAACAAATTGCTTATGTCAATGCTTATAAAGAATAAATATTTCATTTTTTAACTTTTACCAATTTGATAAAAAAGTAAGACCATTGCCGCAAAAACAGTTATTCATCCACAAATACTAAAATGACCGTAATATCACTGTAGTGCCAGCTTCGCTGATTTCTCTTCAAATTCCGACACACTCATTCCGGCACGCTTTGCTGCTTCAGATATTGTCAGTATACCGTCACGAACAAGTCCCAGCATACCAAGTAATAATCCTTCTGCTTTTCCTTCTGCTCTGCCTTCTGCTAATGCTTCTATTTTCGCTTCATTTATATCTTGTTCGGTTATTTTCATATCAAAAAACTCCCCTCTGCTGATCGAGTCCAGATCATTCATTTTAATAGCTTCACTGTATCGGTATATAAGCTCTTTTCCCAGCTTATCGTCCGAATATTCCAGGATAAACTTTTCCATATCGCTTTTTGTTTTTACAGCAAAAAAATCAGAAAACAATATGAGAGAATCGCTGACAGTTTTATCTTTACGTTCGTTTACTGCCGGAACATACACATTATAAAGCGTCAACAATTCCGAATAAACGTTATTGTATTCATCCCGGAGTTTAATTATCTCTACAGGATGCTGATTGCTTTTACCGGTCATTATAAATGAAACAACAACTCTGTTTAATTTTTCATACTGACCCTTTATTACACTCTGACCCGCTATTGAACGGCACGCATAATAAATCGTTCTGTTTTTTATCAGAGTTTCAGCATATGTGTTTTGCAAATCAATTGAATATACGGTATCTTCATCAAATGAATACGTATCAAATCTGATATAGTTATGTTCAATGTGATCCGGCTGTATATTTGCTTGTGATTACACATTGTCCGATTTAAGCTCATGACCTGTAACAGATTTCAGAAGCGCCGCAAACATATCTCTATGTCCGAATATTATAGA
>OMZF01000145.1 GCA_900315465.1 uncultured Eubacteriales bacterium
ATTATCATGATAAGCTGCGGTATCCTCGGCGGTGATGCTCCCTCCCTTATGCAGGGTCTTTCCTATCTTGCTGCTTCACTCGCTATCGGTATCGGTGGTATGATCTCAGGCTTCGCTCAGGGTAAAGCCGCTGTTTCTGGTATCTCTATGTGTGCTAAGGATGAAAAGAACTTCTCCAAGGCAATGGTTTCTATTACACTTGTTGAAATCTATGCTCTTCTTGCCTTCATCGTTTCTCTTCTTATGGTTATTTCCATCCCTGGAATCAAAATGTAAGAATAAACAATAAATAATTACGGATGCTTTAAGCATTCTGGTAAAGGTGGGCAGAATATGAGCAGCGGAGATAAAATTATTGCAAGCATTAAGCAGGAATCTGAAGAAAGAATCGCACAGATCACCGCAGAGGCTGACAAAATCTACAAGGAGACTGTCGAAAAGGCTGAAAAACAGGCTCAAGAGATCCGTCACAATGGTGAACACCGTATTCAGCTTCAATCCGAAAAAATGCTTGCTGCTTATAAGAGCAGAGAGGAGCTTGAAAAAAGAAATCTTCTCCTTAAAACAAAACGCACTGAAATCAAAAAAGCCGTTGAACATATCTATCAGCATATGCTCAATCTTCCTCAGAAAGATTATTTTGATCTTGTGCTTAAACTGGCTGCTGCCATGGATAAAAAAAGCGGTACAGTATTTTTTAATTCCAAGGATCTGAAACGTATGCCTGATGATATGTCAAAGCGTTTTAAAAAATGCGGTATTGATGCCGTTATATCAGATAAACCAAACGATGCTATCGACAGCGGGTTTATCCTTGTAAACGGTGATATAGAAGAAAATATGAGCTTTTTATCGATCATAAACGATAAACGTGAAGAAATCGAGGATCTGATCGGCAGAGAGCTTTTTAAGGATTAAGGAGGGAATTTATGTCTTTATCCTATGAATTTTCTATAGGCTCGGTACGAGCAAAGGAAAAATCTCTCCTTACTATGTCCGATATTGAACAGATGATAGGTATGAAAACCGAAGCTGAGATTGTTCGTTTTCTGAAAGACAAGGGCTTTGGCGACGGTGAAACTATAGATGAAATAATTGTTTCAAATACGGATAAAATGTGGAAGTATATAAGAGGTGTTGCTCCAAATATGGAGGTTTTCTCACCTTTCTATCTTCAGAATGATATTCATAATCTGAAAACACTTCTCAAAGCTGTTATGGCTGACAGAGAATATAAAGATCTTCTTATGTATCCTGTTTCAGTCGATGTAAAACTTCTTTTAAATGCTGTTGAAAACGGAAAATTCGATAAACTTCCTCAATGGCTTTCGTATGCGGCACAAAAGGCATACAAACTCCTTGCTCAGACTAATGATGCAAGACTGAGTGATGCTGTAATAGATTGTGCTGCACTAAAAAAAATGCTCGATGAAGGCAGACGTTCACGTTCCGAGTATCTTTACAGCTATTTTGAGTCAATTGCCTTCTATTCAAATGTAAAAGTTGCAATTCGCGGTGCAAGAACAAATTCTTCAGCAGATTATCTTAAAACTGCATTATGCGAAATGGATGGTTTCGATAAATCTGCGGTCATTCCAAAAGCTCTCACAGGTACGGAAAATCTTTTAAAATATTTTGAAAAACTGGATACCTGTGATTGCAATAAGGCTATGGCTGCTTTCAGGGAAAATCCCGGAGAATTTGAGAAATTTATCGACAACAGACTTATTAAACTTGCCAAAACTATGTGCAAGCTTAAATGTGAGGGGGCAGAGCCGCTTTTGGGTTATTATACCGCCTGTGAATATGAACGCAAAGCTGTTCACATTATTTCCGGCGGTATAGTAACACATACTCCTCCCGAAAAAATAAGAGAAAGGCTGCGTGAGATCTATGGTTAAAAGCATTGCTGTAATAGGCGACAGTGAAAGCGTAAAAGGCTTCGGTGCTATAGGTGTAGACGCTATAATCTGTAATGATACTGACAGAGCCGTTTTTGCTCTTAAAGCTGCTGTCGAAAAAGATACTTATGCTATAATATTTATGACAGAGGAAATGTTTGCGGCTTCCGAAAAGGAACGCATAAAAATTTCCGAAGATCCTATTCCCGCTATAATACCTATCCCGGGTGCTAACGGCAACAAAGGTGAGGGTGCAAAGAGACTTTCTTCCTTTGTGGAACAGGCTGTAGGATCAGATATTCTCTTTAAACAATAACCTAATATTAAAGAGGTGTGAAATTTGACAAAAGGAATTATTACTAAAGTTGCCGGCCCTCTTGTTATTGCTGAGGGTATGCGTGATGCAAATATGTTCGACGTTGTGCGTGTCAGCAGTCACCGCCTTATTGGTGAGATAATCGAAATGCACGGTGATCGTGCAAGTATTCAGGTTTACGAGGAAACCTCCGGTCTTGGCCCGGGTGAAGAGGTTGAATCTACCGGTGCTCCCCTTTCCGTTGAACTCGGTCCGGGGCTTATCGGTGCTATTTATGACGGTATTCAGCGTCCTCTTAACGAGATAATGAAGGTTGCAGGCAATAACCTTACAAGAGGTGTTGAAGTACCTTCTCTTGACCATAAAAAGAAGTGGCATTTTGTTCCCGCAGCTAAAAAGGGAGATAAACTTTCTGCCGGTGATGTTATCGGTACAGTACAGGAAACTCATGCCGTTGTCCATAAAATTATGGTTCCAAATAAAATCAGCGGTACAGTTAAGGTCATCAAAGAAGGTGATTTCACCATTGATGATACGATCTGTATACTTGATAACAACGGCAAAGAAGAAAAAATCTCTATGGCTGTTAAATGGCCTGTTCGTATAGGCAGACCTTACAAAAGAAAACTCTCTCCTGATATTCTCCTTACAACCGGTCAAAGAACTATAGATACCCTTTTCCCTATCGCCAAAGGTGGTGTGGCTGCTGTTCCGGGCCCGTTCGGCTCAGGTAAGACAGTAGTTCAGCATCAGCTTGCAAAATGGGCTGCCGCTGATATTATAGTTTATATCGGCTGCGGTGAACGCGGTAACGAAATGACTGACGTTCTTAACGAATTCCCTGAACTTCGTGACCCGAGAACAGGTAACTCTCTTATGGAAAGAACTGTTCTTATTGCCAATACATCAGATATGCCTGTTGCAGCTCGTGAGGCTTCTATATATACAGGCATTACTATTGCCGAATATTTCCGTGATATGGGTTATACAGTTGCTCTTATGGCAGATTCAACTTCCCGTTGGGCTGAGGCTCTCCGTGAAATGTCGGGTCGTCTTGAGGAAATGCCCGGTGAAGAAGGTTATCCTGCTTATCTCGGAAGCCGTCTTGCTCAGTTCTATGAAAGAGCAGGCCGTGTCATCGTAAACGGTACAAAAGATACAGAGGGTGCTTTATCTGTTATCGGTGCTGTATCCCCTCCCGGCGGTGATATTTCTGAGCCTGTTTCTCAGGCTACACTGCGTATCGTTAAAGTATTCTGGGGGCTGGATGCTGCTCTTGCTTATAAACGTCACTTCCCGGCTATAAACTGGCTGACAAGTTATTCGCTTTACGTTGATCAGCTTTCAAAATGGTATGCAGACAATGCTTCTCCCGATTTTATGCAGCTTCGTTCAAGACTTATGTCTTTGCTTCAGGATGAATCAGAACTTCAGGAAATTGTTAACCTCGTAGGTATGGATGCACTTTCCGCTCCTGACCGCCTTAAGCTTGAAACTGCCCGTGCTATTCGTGAAGACTATCTGCATCAGAATGCGTTTGACTCAGTTGATACCTATACTTCACTCAAAAAACAGGTGCTTATGATGCGAGCTATTCTTCTTTGCTATGATAAGTCACTTGAGGCTTTAGGCAAAGGTGCAAATATAGAACTTCTTGCGTCTATGCAGGTTCGTGAACGTATAGGCAGATTCAAATATGAAGACGAAGAAAAAACTGAACAGGAATTCAGTTCTATCGAGGCTATTCTCGAACAGGAAATTGAAGAGGTTCTTGAAAGGAGTGAGGACTGATGCCAAAGGAATATCGTACAATAAAAGAGGTAGCAGGCCCTCTTATGATGGTAAGCGATGTTGAGGGCGTTACCTATAACGAACTCGGTGAAATCGAACTTCCAAACGGTGAAATAAGACGCTGTCAGGTTCTTGAGGTTGACGGCACAAATGCCCTTGTGCAGCTTTTTGATTCTGCTGCAGGTATCAACCTTGCTCAGTCAAAAGTCCGTTTTATCGGCAAATCAATGGAACTTCCCGTTTCGGGAGATATGCTTTCAAGAGTATTTGACGGACTTGGCAATCCTATTGACGGCGGCCCCGCTATTATACCTGAAAAACGTCTTGACATAAACGGTACACCTATGAACCCGGCTGCACGTGACTATCCTCAGGAATTTATACAGACAGGGGTTTCCGCTATTGACGGTCTTAACACACTCGTAAGAGGTCAGAAACTTCCAATATTCTCAGCTTCTGGTCTTCCCCACGCACAGCTTGCTGCTCAGATTGCAAGACAGGCTGCTGTCCGTGGCAAAAATGAACAGTTCGCCGTTGTTTTTGCTGCCATGGGTATTACCTACGAGGAATCTGATTATTTCGTACAGTCATTTAAAGAAACCGGTGCTATTGACAGAACTGTTATGTTCGTAAACCTCGCTAATGACCCGGCTATCGAACGTATAGCTACTCCCCGTATGGCTCTTACAGCAGCGGAATATCTTGCCTTTGATATGGGTATGCACGTTCTTGTTATTATGACTGATATTACTAACTATGCGGATGCTCTGCGTGAGGTCTCTGCGGCAAGAAAAGAAGTTCCCGGCAGACGAGGCTACCCCGGATATATGTATACAAACCTTGCAACTCTTTATGAAAGAGCAGGCAGACAAAAAGGTAAGGACGGCTCTATCACTCTTATACCTATCCTTACAATGCCTGAGGATGATAAGACACATCCTATCCCCGACCTTACAGGTTATATCACAGAAGGTCAGATAATACTCAG
>OMZF01000064.1 GCA_900315465.1 uncultured Eubacteriales bacterium
CGGATATTGATAGGCTCTCCTCTTGGGCGAGTGCAGCCAAAGCTGTCAGAACAAAGCTGCTTACCGCTTCGGTGGTGTCGATATTCTCTTTTTCAAAATAAATACTCACACCACAGTCTTGCAGCGTATCAAGCGTTCTGATAAAATCCGCAGTATTCCTTGCAAGTCGGGAAATACTCTTGCAAAGGATACGGTCAATTTTACCCTCCGTGCATTTTCTCATCATACGGTTAAATCCCGCACGGTTTTTCTTTTGCGTTCCTGTAATGCCGTAATCGGAAAATACTCCGGCTGATGTCCAATGATGGTTACGGTTGAGCGTCTCCTCAAAATACGCTTTCTGCACTTCAAAGGAATTCTCCTGATCATCTTCATCAGTCGAAACCCTGATGTAGGCGGCCACACGGAGCTTGTCTGTGTGATGAACCGTTCTTTTGAAATCGGATTGTGATAAAAAAGTATTTGACATAGTCTTACCCCCTCTCGGAATTTGCTACATTATATATCACTCTGAACTCGCACATAGTCAACAGAAATGTGCGTCATATTACTACAGATAATCTGCGTAAAATGTGCTGTTATTTTGTCAGTAATGGCAGCGGTCTTTCTGCTGTTAAAATTGGATTTTGTATCCTATTATAAAAAAGAGAGCGACTGTACGCCGCTGATAATCGAACAGTACATCGCTCTGGAATAATATAAAAAAGCTCACGGACAAGGAGTGCTATTTCCCTCATCCGTGAGCGTTGTATTCGGTTTTTTACTTGTTTATGCTTTTTTTACAAGACACTTTTTCTTGAAGAATGATATTCCATATTTATAAATTGTTTCTTCCCTGAACGGAAATGTATATTCTCTCTCTGCAACTTGCTTGACAGCTTGATCACACTTACTAACCATTTGTTTTTCAGTTTTTGCGTGTTTGAATTCAAAGACAGCAACCCGTGCCATACGAGGATTTTTCAGAATAATATCTGCTCTGCCCGAGCCGGTTTCTCGGTTGGATTCAACTTTCATACCCGCAACACCTGACAATAGGCCTGCGAGAAATGCGTGATAAAAATCCTCTTTATAATCGAAGTAACTGATAGTATCACCGAGGAATTTACTGATTTCGACTGTCAGTTTATCTGCGTCACCGCTCCATATAGCATTGAACAGTTCTGTTCTATCCTCCCCAACAACCTTTTCTTTAAACCAGTCTGCGATAGTTTTCTCGAAAAGAATACAGATTTCTTTATTTGGAATTTTTAATGTAAACGGCATTTCATATAATTCTGTAACATCATCCGAATTATCAGATGTTATCTCAGGTAATGTTCCCGGAAGTATAGTCAGATACCCAGTCATATAAAGCACCGACCATAAATTCGTTTCGGTCTTTGTTAAGTCTCCGTATGTGATATTGGGATTGATATGTTTTTTAACAATGCCACCGCCGAGTAAAGTCTCAAACTCCTCCGAAACATCAAATTTGCTGAACAAAAAACGTTTTATAACATCGTTGCCGCTTGTGTTAGCCCAATATCTCACTGGCGGGGCTTTGGGGCTCTTTTGCAGAGCATCAACATAGTTGAGCACATCCCAAGGACAGTACACCTCTCTGTTTCCAAAGATATAGCCATCATACCATTCTTTGAAAACAGGCATTTTTTCCATCAACCCTGTATCTGTCAGCAGCTTGTTCATATCTTCATTTGTAAAACCAAAACACTCATCGTAATCTGCTTCTACAATAGTGTTTATTGAAGGGTTATTTAGTCCTGTAAAAATGCTTTCTTCCGCTATTCTAAGACAACCTGTCAAAACAGCAAATTTTATATAGGGATTGTCTTTCAGGGCTTTACTGAGCATAACGCTCATGATATCAGTTATATCCCTGTAGTATCCGTTTGCGTCACCTTTTGCCATAGGAACATCGTATTCATCAATTAGCAGAATAACATTTTCTCCGTGATGCTCGTACATGAGCTGTGTAAGAAGTGCCAAGCTTTCTTTCAGATCTTCTTCATCGGATTCACGCATCAGAATTTTCTTAAACAGTTTTTCTTGAAGTTCTGAGAGTTTAGAATTATCTTTGTACAGATAATCGTATCTCTCGTAGAGTTTAGATATTTCCGTTCGTAATCTTTTGAAAGCACCTTCAAAGCTATTACTTCCTACATCCTTGAAACTGACAAGAATAGTAGGATATTGATTCATCCAGCTATCACACAATTTTTTGTTTTTAGATATTTCCAAACCATCAAATAGTAATTCACTCTTTTCTCTGCAATCAAAGAAGTGCTGTAACATTGACATATTCAATGATTTTCCAAAACGGCGTGGTCTGATAAAAAGTGTAACTTTTGCTCTGCTTTGACCTACAAGCTGATCTATGAGCATTGTCTTATCAATATAGTACAAGCCTGTTTCTCTGATTTCTTTAAAGTCCGTATTGCCC
>OMZF01000062.1 GCA_900315465.1 uncultured Eubacteriales bacterium
ATAAGTCAGCCTTACGGCTGACGGGCAATTCATCCCCCGCCTACGCTTCGCTTAGAGGTGGGGGACTTCTTGCCCATTTGGGTTAAACTTATTGTATCAATAAATTCGAGTAGCGGTAATCGACACCGGCGGCACGCCGGTTATTCTTCCTCTTTTTTTGCTTTTGACGCTTTCTGGGCTTTTATGACCTTCAGACGAGAGAATTCTTCTCTGTCCTTTTCCTCAAGAGCATCTGACACGAATTTTACATTCTCCTCAAATCTCGGTATCATGATATTTTTAAGTGCATTAGCTCTTTTCTGAGTTTTTTTGATAGCGTCTGCAAGACGGTAAACACTGTTTTCTACCTCTGCCAGATCAGCTGTAAGTCTTTTTACCTCGCTGAAACAGGCATAGGCTTCATCAATAGCCGGAGATGTCGTCTGCAATCCGTAAAAAAGCTCCGGCTGTGCCTGCTTATCTATGGTTACGATGGGTATCTCCACACCCATTACACTTCTGTAGCTCAGTTTAAGAGAATTTTCCTCCGGAACAGACTTCGCTATGTCATCAATAAAACCCATAGCGATATTAGCTTTCTGCAATGCTAAATATGCCTTGCTGTATGTAACATCGATCTTTTCCTGTATTTCAGTTGCCCTGTCTATAAGGGTCATCATTTCACGCACAAGGATATTTCTCTTTTTATCAAGAAGTTCATAACCTGTTCTTGCAAGTGCAAGGGATTTTTTATAGGCTATAAGATTACCTTTGGTAGGTACTGCTCCCGTTGCCACTTTAAATCACCCCCGAAGCTTTTTAATCTTCATCATCGTCATCATTCTTTGCCTTTTCAAAATCGTCAAAGGTAAGAGTGTCCTTATCTTCTATATAATACTGAGAAAGCAGTTCGTCATCCACACGGTCAAGCTCTGTTTTCGGAAGGGTAGACAACAGTTTCCATCCGAGATCAATACTCTGCTCAACTGTACGGTTTTCGTTATAACCCTGATTTACGAAATACTGCTCAAACAGCTTACCGAAACGAATATACTGCTTATCAACAGGAGAAAGCTCTTCCTCACCTATAACACTGGCGAGTGAACGTGCGTCCTGCACCCTTGCATATGATGCAAAAAGCTGGTTTGCAAGAGGCTGATGATCTGCACGTGTATAACCCTTACCTATACCGTCCTTCATAAGTCTTGAAAGAGAAGGAAGTACAGAAACAGGAGGATATATCCCCTGACCTTCAAGCGAACGGTCAAGAACTATCTGACCTTCCGTAATATATCCTGTAAGGTCTGGAACAGGGTGTGTAATATCATCATTCGGCATTGTAAGTATCGGTATCTGTGTAACAGAACCGGTACTTCCCTTTACCATGCCTGCTCTTTCATAAAGAGAAGCAAGGTCTGAATAAAGATAACCGGGGAAACCCTTTCTTCCAGGTATCTCTCCCTTTGATGATGAAAACTCACGAAGTGCCTCTGCATATGATGTCATATCGGTCATTATTACAAGAACGTGCATATTACATTCAAATGCAAGGTATTCGGCAGCTGTCAATGCACATCGGGGAGTAAGTGTACGCTCGATTATCGGGTCATTTGCTAAATTAAGGAACATTACTACCCTCGACAAAACTCCGCTTTCGTCAAAGCTTCTCTTAAAATAATCCGCAACATCGTTTTTTACACCCATTGCCGCAAACACTACGCAGAAATTATTGTCCTCAGTATCCGAAATTTTAGCTTGACGTACTATCTGAACTGCAAGTTCATTATGTTTCATACCCGAGCCTGAGAATATCGGAAGTTTCTGACCACGGATAAGAGTGGTAAGTGTATCAATGG
The DNA here is from genome assembly GCA_900315465.1 of uncultured Eubacteriales bacterium. Taxonomy (GTDB): domain Bacteria; phylum Bacillota; class Clostridia; order Oscillospirales; family Acutalibacteraceae; genus UBA1213. The sequence continues at coordinate 1,836 of OMZF01000062.1, forward strand.
TAGAAATACCCGTATTGATATAGTTTCTCGGATAAATTCTCGATACAGGATTCATAGGAGTACCGTTGATATTCTCTCTTTTTAAAGGATAAACTTCACCAAATCCGTCTATTGGTCTGCCTGCACCGCTGAAAACTCTGCCGAGTATTTCGGGTGAAAGAGCAAGCTCCATCGGGCGGGCTTTAAGTCTTGTACGGGTATTATCAAGGGAAATAGATTTTGTACCCTCAAACACCTGTACAACCACTCTTTTGCCTTCTATCTGAACAATTCTGCCGTGACGGCAGGTTCCGTTATCAAGACGTATGTCCACCATTTCCTCAAAAGACGCACCCTCAACATCATCAAGAACGATAAGAGAGCCGTTGATTTCCTTTACGCCGACATAATCAAGAATCATTCAATTCACTTTCCTTTCCTGCAAATCAAACTGACAGCTGTGCAAGAGCCTTATCCATATCCGCAATAAGTTCATCGAACATTTCGGGCTTATCGTTCGGAATATCATATTTCATCTTTGAAAGTCTTTCAAAAAGACCGAGAGATGTAACCGAGGAAATGGGTATAGCTGCCGCAATAATATGCTTTGCCTTAGCATAAAGATGAAGTATAGCTTTCATCATAAGCTTCTGTTTTTCGAGAGGAACGAAAGTGTCTTCAGCGTGGAAAGCATTCTGCTGCAAAAAGCCTACTCTTATAGCCTTTGCAGTTTCGATCACAAGCTTCTGTTCATCGGGGAGAACATCCGAACCGATAAGCTTTACTATTTCCATAAGCGAGCTTTCTTCATGCAGAAGAGCTGTTATCTTGTTTCTGTATCTTATGAAATCCTCACCGAGATTTTCCTTGAACCAAGGGTCAAGGTCTGTAAAATATTCGCTGTAGCTGTCCATCCAGTTGATAGCAGGATAATGTCTTGCATAAGCGAGGGATTTATCCAATGCCCAGAAACAGCGTGTAAAACGCTTTGTATTCTGTGTGACCGGCTCTGAAAAATCCGAACCCTGCGGTGATACCGCTCCGATAATAGTTACAGATCCTTCACTTCCGCTGAGAGTATTTACACGTCCTGCTCTTTCATAGAATTCCGAAAGTCTTGACGGCAGATATGCAGGAAAACCCTCTTCGGCAGGCATTTCTTCAAGACGACCTGATATTTCTCTGAGTGCCTCTGCCCAACGTGATGTTGAATCTGCCATTATAGCTACATGATAACCCATATCACGATAATACTCCGCAAGAGTAAGTCCTGTATATATAGATGCCTCACGGGCAGCAACAGGCATATTTGAAGTATTGGCGATAAGCACTGTTCTGTCTGTCATAGGTCTGCCTGATTTAGGGTCAATAAGTTCTGAAAATTCGTCAAGCACCTGACTCATTTCATTTCCTCTTTCACCGCAGCCTACGTATACGATTATATCCGCATCACACCATTTTGCAAGCTGATGCTGGTTCATAGTCTTACCCGTACCGAAGCCTCCGGGGATAGCGGCAGTTCCTCCCTTTGCTATGGGGAACATTGTATCCATTACTCTCTGACCTGTAATAAGAGGGATAGTAGCCGGCAGTCTTTCCTGACAGGGACGTGCCTGTCTTATAGGCCATTCCTGACAAAGTGTAAGGTCATGTTCTTTGCCCTTGTCATCCTTTATTTTTACTATAGTATCTTTAAGCTTATATTTGCCGTTAGGCTCAACAGCCGTTACCACACCGCTGAGTGCCGGCGGTACCATAAAGCGATGCTCTATTATGGCTGTTTCGGGGCAAACCGCATATATCATGCCGCCCTCAAGTCTGTCCCCCACCTTTACCTTCATTTTTACATTCCAGTAACGGTTAAGGTCAAGTGAGGATACCGCAGCACCTCTCGATATGAATGAACCGCTGCGTTCCTCTATTGCCTTCAAAGGACGCTCTATTCCGTCAAAAATATTATCAATTATACCGGGTCCCAAAAGTACATTCATAGGTGCACCTGTACCGTATACAGGGTCACCGGGTTTAAGTCCGGTAGTTTCCTCGTATACCTGAACGGTGGTACAGTCTTCATTTATACCTATTATTTCTCCTACCAGACGGGCTTCACCGACATATACCATTTCCATCATGGAAAAGCTTCTTGTATTTCTGACGGTAACAACAGGTCCGTTGATGCCGTAAATAACGTCATTTGTTTCCATAAAAACTCATCCAATCCTTAATATTATCCGCTAACCCTCAGACCAGAATTTTCGCAGAACCAGTCATGCTGCTGTTCCAGTCTGCTGTCAAGTGTTTCATCGGCAAGCAGTCCCATACTTTTGCTGATGCCTGTTAATCCTCCGATCCTTATTTCATCGGAAGCTTCCACCTTGCATTTTCCTTTGAAGGCGGATCTTATCTTATCGGCATATTTCATATCCTGAGCCTTCACATATAGCACAACATCATCTGCCGTAAGAACATCTGAAATATCCTTTGCACTTTTTTGCAGTCTTTCAAGATATTTTGCCGATTGGGTATATTCCACAAGTTTTTTTTCTGCCTGCTCAAAGACTTCCTGCTCTATCTCCTGACGACGCATGAATATCTTTTTTTTGCTTGCATTTTCAGCCCTTGAAAGTTCTCCGGCAATACTTATATTTATATTTGCCATTTTCTTCTGAATGAGATCATAAGCCTCTCTCAGACCTTCTTCTTCTGCCTTGTCGAGTTCCTTTTCTTTAAAGTCCTCAGCTTCAGATTCTATTTGTGATCTCTGCTGCTCGGCATATTTTTCTATTGCCTTCAAAAAGTTATCGGTTTTGCTGACTGTATCAGACATATTTTCACCTCCGTCGGTGTTTTATATCTTAACACCGATTGCTTCCCTGACATAACGGGTTATGGAGTCTTTTGCACGTCCGCTGCCGTGTCTGTCAGGTATCTCAACGATAAGAGGCTGTTTGCGGTTAAGTTTAAGATCGTAGACAAGTTCGGGACAAAGTCTTACCAGTCTTTCGGTCATAAGTATTACCGCCACATCCTCCATATCCATAGCTCCTGTGAGAGCATCCTTTACTTCCTTTTCCTCGTGTACAACTACACCGTCAATACCCGCAAGGTGCATCCCCATCAAAGTATCGACATTATCGCTTATCAGATAAAATTTCATCTGCTCCGCCTTCCTTTATCAGCCTGCATTGCTGATGATAAGAATTGAAACAAGAAGTCCGTAAAGAGCAACACCTTCACCGAGTGCAACGAAGATAAGAGCCTTACCGAATGCCTTAGGATCTTCGCTTGTAGCACCGATAGCTGCAGGAGCTGCACCTCCAACGGCAATACCGCCGCCAATACCCGAAATACCTGTTGCAAGAGCAGCAGCTACCATTGATATACCCTTGTTAAGATCACCTGCTGCAGCGGCAGCCTCAGGAGCTGCTTCGGGAGCTGCCAAAGCTACCATTGATGTGATAAGACAAACTGTTCCGACAGCTGCAAATGATGCGATCTGTCTGAGTACGGCTGATTTGCGTGTTCTCTTGCCGAGAGCAACATTTTTATAAGCATGATAAACTGAAAAAACAAGAAATGCTACGGGTACCATAAGCAATACATATTCCAACATAATAAAAACCTCTTTCTTTTTATAATACTTTAAAATTATTCTTCTCTTTGCCTTGCAACTACAGGTGAGAACTGCCTGCCCTCACCGATATAGAAACGGCTGAATACTTCATAATAATCAAGACGAAGTACCTGAATTGCCACAAGAAGTGCTTCAAGTGCCATTACTATTCCGTTTCCTATGATAATAACCACGATATAACCTACCGCACCGCCTACCATCTCGGCAAGTGTAAATACAACAAGCATCATACCTGCATGAACCAGAATATATGCACCGACTCTCAGGAATGACATTGTGTTTGTAACATAGCTCAGACACATTTCAAACAGTTCAAAGAAACTCTGCATGAAATATTCGCCCCAGCTTTCAGGCTGCCATTTCTTTTTGCCCTCACTGAGTTTTCCGAGAGGCTCACGCATGAACATAAGTATCAGCGGTATAACTATCAGACAGATGATATACACAGGTGTCATCAGAGGGATATTAAGGAACATGGTGCAAACCAGTCCTGCCACAAGCGATACATAGAATACAAAACCAGCAATTCCGTTCGCCCCGAAAAATGCACTTTCCATATCCCTGCGTTTCAGTGACGAACATATATTTATCAGCATTGATATTATTATCGTAACAACACCTATAGCAACCGAACCGTATATTATCATATTTATGGTATTTGATTCCATTACCTCGACAAGCTTTCCGTCTATCCCAAAAAGTGCTTTATAAACGGGGTTTAAAGCGTGTTCAAATCCAAATACCGAACCGTAGATAAATCCGAATACCATACCCGATATTCCGCATGGTATAAGTATTTTGCCTATCTCCATTTTTTTGAGCTTCCACATCAGGAAACCCACCAGTGCTACCACAAAACCCTGTCCCATATCACCGAACATTATTCCGAAGAATAATGTATAGGTCAGTGCTACAAAAGGCGTGGGGTCTATTTCATTGTAACTCGGCAGACCGTACATTTTTACAAAGAATTCATACAGTTTAAAGAACGGCGGATTTTTAAGTATTACCGGAGGCGAGTTTTTAAGCTCCTCCTTGCCGTCACTGAGAGAATATTCTATACTCTCTATATTGTCAAGACCCTTAGTGAAGGTATTTTCTTTTTCAGCAGGTATCCATCCCACAAGGATAAAGTTCTTATGATATTTATATACATATCTTCTTATAGCATGATAGGTATTAAGTTCCTCAAGCTTTGTATAGAACTTCATGCACTTGTCTTTTTCTGTTTCCCAGAATTTCTCTATATCTGTTTCAATATCCTGCTGTTGTTTTTTCAGTTTCTCAAGCTCCCCCTTCAGACTGTTCACACATTCCTCGGGAGTTCCCGTAATATCTGGAATATCCAGCTTTTCAAAATAGAGAGAGGAGAATATCCTGTCTATTTCGGAACGCTGATCTATCGGAGCAAAATATGCTCCCCAACAGTGAGTATCATCATTCGTACACGGGAAGAACATAACATAGGGATTATCTATCTTTGAGATTTTCTCAATACTTTCCTTCGGTATACGTCCGAAAGCCGGTGCTATATACTTACACTTGCTTATCTCTGTAAAATCCAGATTATTTCCCACAAAATGACCTACCTGCTCTATTTTTCTGACACAGGCTTCGATCTCCTGCTGGCAATGCAGTCTGCTGTTGACCATTTTTTCCAATCCGGCGACCAGATCTTCGATATATTCCAGTACCTCTGAGGGACTTTCCTTAAAATCTTTAATATCAGTATATTCAATTTCAAGCTTTGCCATATCAGCAGCACTTCTCAAACTTTGCAGCGGTGCAGAATAAGGATTCTTGTCATTCAGCGGCACAAAATTCTGAGTATTTGAATAAAATGATATCGCATCATCGGGATGAAATATTCCTGAATTTCCACAGAATTGTATCACATCATCCAATTTATCCATCATACCGATAATACTGATCGCTTTAACAGGTTTTACAGACATAGTCAGTCACCTCCTTATCTGACGAGCATTTTTTCTTTCTCGTCAGCCGACAAGCCGTAGCGTGTCGCTTCAATAATATTTATGATGTTGCTTATTTCGATCTCCTTCAGATATACATAAGAGATCATAACAATGGTAGGATTAGGCGAAAGCCTCAGATGGTGCTTGCAGTATTCACTCAGCATAACATTTGCCATCTGTGTGGTATCGTTATACTGAAGCTTTGACATAAGCCTTCCAAGATAGGTTGACCTTGCAAGTTCAAACACATCTTTTGCACTTTCTGCATTACAAAGCATATCCACTGTTTTATTTGACAGTTTGCCGTATGGTATCAGAAAAGGCTTTATCATATCCCCTGTATATTTAAAATATCTTTTCAGACGGATTATACGGGAAATATTCCTGAAATCAAGCATAGCAGAAATAACCTCTTTCAGTTCCTCACGATCTCTGCCTTTTTTTGATTCATCAACTGCCTGCATGACCATACCATAGTTAAGGTTGTTAAGTTCTGCTTCAAGAAGGGCTATATTAACGTTTTCGCTTTCTTTCGGGCGGAATTTTTTAAGCACAGGAACATATTTTGACCCTGCAAGTGCCGAAAGAATATCATCGAAGCTTCTTACAGCTGTAAGCTTATCTAAACTTATCCTTGCATATTTTCCGAGAGAAAGCGGCATTGAATACACATATTCATCAGGTCTGCCGATATTCAGAAGAGTAAGACAGCGTATTATCTGTTCTATTTCCATTTCCGATATTATGAAATCGGTGAATACCAGACTTTTATCCTTTGCGTAGCGTGAAAGTGCAAATACGTCAAAATATATATCCTGACGAAGCATAGGCTCAAGCTGACCTCTGTGTACATCGCTTTCATTAAGCCCTGTCAACGCTGACTTGTAGCAGGTGCGTGATTTGAGGTATGCCGCAACTTCCGGAACATTACGACAATCCATAAGCTGTTTATAATCCGTTTCCGAAAGACTTTTTCCATACATCGCACGAGCCTTTGCAAGTATCGCATTTGAAGCCATTGCTGATGACATGATCTATCACCTCTTTTACGGGGTATGATCAGCCTGTTACACGGCTGACTATATCCTCCACCCATTTTTCCCTATAGTCATCATAGGTTTTGTTCATCTTACGGATAACTTCTTCATTCTGTTCTTCTATCCTTGCCAGCTTTTCATCGGCTTTTTTCTGTGCCGCCTGAGTATTTATCCTTATACGTTCATTTGCACGTTCAAGATATTCATTCTTAATTTTTTCTTTTGTATGGATAATTTCCTTCTCGTAATCTATTTTACTCTGCCTTGCGGCATTTGTCATATCACGGGCTTTTTTATCCATATCGATGATTTTGGAAATCATGTCCTCCATACTTTCACCTCCATAATATGAAAGATCAGTTTTTAAGGCTCTGCATAGGAGCAGGTATCCTGCCTCCCCTTGCAATGAATTTTGAGGGGGATTTAGGATTTACATCCATTATCGGCCCTGAACCCAAAAGACCACCGAAATTAAGCTCGTCACCCGCCTGTCTTCCGATAGCAGGAATAAGTCTTACGGCAGTAGTCTTTGAATTGACCATACCGATAGCTGCCTCGTCTGCAATAATACCCGAAATGACATCAGCCGGAGTATCGCCGGGAATTGCTATCATATCGAGTCCTACAGAACACACCGCTGTCATTGCTTCAAGCTTGGTAAGGGTAAGAGCTTTACTCCTTGCGGCATCTATCATACCTGCATCCTCTGTAACAGGAATAAAAGCACCCGAACGTCCTCCCACATGGGAAGAAGCCATAACTCCGCCCTTCTTTACGGCATCATTGAGAAGTGCCAGACAGGCTGTCGTTCCATGAGCACCACACTGTTCAAGTCCCATTTCCTCAAGGATATGTGCAACGGAATCTCCTATTGCCGGTGTAGGTGCAAGGGACAGGTCAACGATACCAAAAGGAACACTAAGTCTTTTTGAAGCCTCTTTGGCAACAAGCATACCTGCTCTTGTTATTTTGAATGCGGTTTTCTTTACTATATCGGCTACTTCGGTTATATTGCAGTTTCCTGCCTTTGCAAGAGCTGCTCTTACAACTCCGGGGCCCGATACGCCGACATTGATAACACAGTCAGGTTCGCCCGGCCCATGAAATGCACCAGCCATAAACGGATTATCCTCGGGTGCGTTGCAAAATACAACAAGCTTTGCCGCACCGATACAGTCACGGTCGGCTGTAAGTTCGGCACATTGTCTTATAACATGACCCATTTTTGCAACAGCATCCATATTTATTCCGGCTTTTGTACTTCCGATATTTACTGAGGAGCATACCCTTTCAGTAACAGAAAGGGCTTCGGGTATGCTCTCGATAAGTGCATAATCGCCCTGTGCAAAACCCTTATGCACCAAAGCACTGTAACCTCCGACAAAATTCACTCCCACTTCGGAAGCAGCTTTATCAAGTATCTGTGCAAACTTAACTGGGCTTTTTGTCGGGCAGGCTGCCGCAAGCATGGCTACGGGAGTAACTGATATTCTTTTATGTATTATCGGAATTCCGTAATCCTTGCTTATATCCTCACCGGTTTTCACCAGATCACCTGCATATCTGCATATCTTGTCATATATCTTTGTGCAGGCACTGTCGATGTCATCATCTATACAATCAAGCAGCGAAATACCCATTGTGATAGTTCTGACATCAAGGTTTTCATTGTCGATCATATTGATGGTTTCAAGTATATCGTGTGAATTTATCATACGAATTCATCCTTTCCGGCTTATATCTTATGCATGGCATTAAAAATGTCTTCATGCATAACATGGACTTTTACCCCCATTTTTTCTCCTTCCTCCGTCAGCTTGTCGACAAGCTCCGAAAAAGGCACTGTGCAGGCTGTTATATCCACAAACATTATCATTGCGAACATTCCCTGCAGAACGGACTGGGTAACCTCGATTATATTTACTCCGACAGCGGCACATTCATTTGATACCTTCGCCAGAATACCGACATTATCCTTGCCGAGTACCGTAATTACTGCATTCATAATTCATTCCTCCCTTTCACTTTTATGATACGGAAACAAACCGTTTCATTTATGCTGTATTTTAAAAATACTAACACATAATAATTATCCTATTTTATTTCGTTATTGTCAAGTCCAAAATCCAAAATAACCGAATAATAACGAACTTGTTTCATCTTCGTACTAAAGTTATGTTTTTTCTCCAATTTTCAACCGCTGACGACAATAATTTTCAATAAGTATTGATGTATAAAAAATGACAGAAATGTGTTATAATCATTGAGGATTAAATATAGGGAGAGTCATTATGAAACACAAATTTATTTCGGACAGCCATACACACAGTGAGCGGTCATTTGACGGAAATGACGGTGTGATGATGATGTGTGAACAGGCAGCAGGTATAGGGCTTTACAGTCTTACTATAACCGACCACTGTGAATGTAATGAATATTATGAAAAAAATGTACGGGAGGACATATCCCGTTCGGTAACAGATATATACCGTGCAAGAGGAATGTACCATAACCGCCTGAAAGTTTATACAGGAATAGAACTCGGTCAGCCTACTCAGGATACAAAAGCTGCACAGGAGGCACTTCTGCTCGGAAATTATGATTTTGTTCTGGGTTCACTGCATAATCTTAAAGGTGAACAGGATTTTTATTTTCTTGAATATACAGAAGAAACAGCAGGACTTTTTCTTACGCATTATCTGAGAGAACTCAAAGAACTTGCCGAGCAGAATATATTTGATTCACTTGCACACCTTGATTATCCGCTGAGATACATCATAGGAAATGCAGGCATACATCCTGATATGAAAATGTTTTCTGATATGCTTGATGATGTACTTCTTACTGTCATAAAAAATGAAAAAGCTATTGAAATAAATACATCGGGTCTGCGTCAGATCATTGGAAGAACTCTGCCTGATGAAAATGTTATACGCAGATTCAGGGAGCTGGGAGGAAAATATGTCACGCTCGGTTCTGATGCTCACCGCTGGGGAGATATAGGCTCAGGGATTGAGGAAGGACTTGAAATGCTTGCATCATGCGGATTTACCCATTTCACCGTCTATGAAAAAAGAGAACCTCAGCTGCTGCCTATACTGTAAAAATCAATATTAATAAAATTACGACTGCTGCACTTTTGGTACAACAGTCGTATATGTTTTTTATAAGAATCTGAGTTTTATTCTTAAAGTTCTCCTGTCCTCGTGTTTGAGGAGCATCATGCCTGTATTATCAAGGCTTCTGCCGCTGGGCAGATAGCCGTTTGCCAGATCGATATAATGATAAAGTCTGTGGCTCGGAGAATTAAAAAGTATGTCTATACAATCCTGATACTCCAGATCGCTGCCTACATTCAGATGAACATAACATTCACCGTTATTCACACATTTCAGAATATAAGCTACCATCTGCTGATCTGTGGCATTACTGAATTCATTTATAGTATAGCCGTCTACCGTATAGAAATTCATGTCCATCGAATTGCAGTCGGGAATAAAGAAATTAGGACTTGACAGATCCTCTTCACTTTCTTCACCACCTGTAATAAGCGAAGAAATAATATGATTTTCTTCTATCAGTTTTGTGCTGAGATTAAAATATTCATAGTTTATATTCGTATCACCGTCATCCCAAGTAGAATCAAGATGATACCAATCTCCGCTGATCTTCACAAGATTCCACATATGCTTTACTCCGTCAGCATCTCCCCTGATCACATAACAGGGTATACCGAGCTTCATAAGCATCAGCTGCACGGCTTTTGAGTATCCTTCACATACAGCAGATCCTTCCACTATTGCACCGTAAGCCGTAAAGTATTCCCAACCGTCATTTATTGATGTGATATTATCGGCATAAACACATTGTTTCAGAAGAAGATCATGTATTTGTCTTTCCCTGTGGAAATCATCTGCTGTCTTATCTACATCCTCAAGGAGTTCATCTATCCTTGAAGACATGATGTCTATATATTCCTTGCACTTGTCCGCTGATAATACCGAATAACATTCTATAACCGTATCATCATTGTCATATGCATAGCCGAATATATTATTTATCCAGAACACCTGAGGGTTATCCGACATAAATGCTCCCAATGCACGTCTTATCCCCAATTCACTTACCTGAGCATTTTCAATTGTAATTCTTTCGGTTTTATAACAGCCGCTGTCCTCTACTTTGTCGGTAATATAATAAAGATTTCGTCCCAGCTTTTCATACAGCTGCCGTTCACCTTGATCCGCAAGACTCTGGTATCCGAAATCGCATATAAACTTTGCCTGCTTGTTTTCTGACATACTGCTGTCGTCTATTTTACGGTATACCGTGCTTATTTCTTCCTTTGGGTCAATACTGACCGCCTCAAAAAGACTTCTGTTACCCGAAAAATTATTGACTACAAGCAATACACAGCACACTATCAAAGTCAGCGTAAAACCGAAAAACATAGTAAACAGTATACGGGACAAAATTCTTCGCAATAAAATCACCCTCTGCTGCCTTTAGCAAAACTGCAAATCTGTCAATATAGTATAACAAAATTATTTATTGCTGTTACTGTTATTATTGTTATTATTGTTTTTCTGTGAATAAGCTTTAAGACTGCTGCGTATTTTCTTGAGATCTGCCAGATTTCTTGAAAGCTCGTCATCAGACTTTTTGATAAGAGAATCAACATAGCTGTTAGCTGCTGTCTTTATCTGAGTTGCCTGCTGATTAGCATTGAAAATTATCTCGTCTGCCTTATGCTGAGCCTGTTTCACTATTTCACTCTGCTGAACCATATTTCTTGCTCTTTCCTCTGCCGACTGAACGATACGTTCTGCCTCACTTTTTGCATCATTGAATATTCTGTTTCGTTCAGCTGCAATAGACTTTGCCTGTTTAAGTTCAACAGGAAGATTGCTTCTCATTTCCTCGATAATTTCTTTAAGACGTTCTGTATTTACAAAAGTTTTTCCTCCGCTGAGGGGCAGAGTAAAAGCGTCATCCACTAAAGTCTGAAGATCCTCTATAAGCATTTCCATTTTCATTTCAAATTACTCCTTTGTTTAATTCTTTGTAATATGCCTTCCCTTACACATTCGGGAACAAAAGGGGAAATATCTCCCCCGAGAAGTCCGACCTGTTTTACAATACTCGAACTCAGATACATATTTTCCGAGCTTGTTGTAAGGAAAACTGTTTCTATGTTATTGTTAAGTTTATTATTAGTCAGAGCCATCTGAAATTCATACTCAAAGTCAGATACAGCTCTCAGACCCTTTACTATTACCTTTGCATTGCAGGCAGCAGCAAAATCAACAAGAAGACCCTCAAAGCCCACTATTTCGACATTTGGTATATCAGCAGTGACCTTTCTGAGAAAATCTGTACGCTCCTCAATGGTAAACCAAGGTTTTTTTTCCATATTAACAAGAACTGCCACAATAACTTTATCAAATATCTTTGCAGCACGTTTTATTATATCGATATGACCGTAAGTCACCGGATCAAAGCTTCCGGGACAAACTGCTATCGTCATAAACAGCACCCCTATTCTGTAAGAAAGTGTATATTAATCCCGATCCGGAACTGTATAGACACTAAGCATTATCTTTCCGTATCTGTAGCTTTTTTTCAGACTGAACTCTCCCACTTTTTCAGGAAGTTTTTCCTCTTTAGGATGCTCACATATAATAATTCCCGAAGGCTTCGTTATAACCACGGAAGTTTCAAGAGCTTTTTCAAGCAGTCCTGTCATATACGGAGGATCAAGAAAAACTATATCAAAGCGTTCATCTGTTCGTTCCATAAATGAAATGCTGTCTGTTGTCAAAGTAACAGCACCTTCTGAAAGTCCGCAAAGCGATATATTTTTCTTTATGACCTGCATAGACTTTTTACTGCTGTCAAGAAAATATGCCTTTTTTGCACCTCTGCTGAGAGCCTCTATCCCCATCTGTCCCGTTCCTGCAAAAGCATCAAGAAATATTCCGCCCTCAACATAAAACTGAATTATACTGAAAACGGATTCTTTCACTGAATCTGTTGTGGGGCGTACATCATCACCCAACGGAGATTCAAGTTTTCTTCCTCTTGCCAAACCTGTAATAACTCTCATAAATTACATCCTTCCGGAACAAACAATCAAAAAAACCACACATATAATTATGGTAAATATCGACTAAAATGTCAATAGCTTTTTGAATATCATTTTAAAAAAATATTATTTTTTACTGTCATTGTTTTCAGATGCATCATTTGGATGATAATATCCGTAAACAGCTTCTGCCGCCGGAAGATTCATCCCCTTTACCGTCATAAGTTCCTGAATATCAGCCTGTTTTATTCTTGCAAGAGTTTTGAACCTCTGCATAAGTGCCTTTGCCCTTACAGACCCTATACCCTCGATTTCTGTAAGAGAGGAAGAAAATGTTCTTTTGCTGTGTTTTTTACGATGATAGGTTATCGCAAAACGGTGTACTTCATCCTGTATGCCCGAAACAAGTGTAAAAGCCCTTCTTTTTGAGCTTATGGATATTTCGTGTCCTTCATCCGTAATAGCTCTTGTGCGGTGATGATTATCCTTTACCATACCGAAAAGAGGTACATCAAGTCCGAATTTTTCAAGAACGGGACGAACAGCCGACACCTGTCCTTTACCACCGTCAAGAAGTATAAGATCAGGAAGTTCTCCGAAACCCTCACCTGTACTTTTTTCCTTCTGATATTCTTCAAAACGTCTTGTAAGCACTTCTGCCATTGATGCATAATCGTCCTGTCCTGTAAAGCCTTTTATCGCAAAACGCCGGTAATCCTTTTTTGACGGTCTTGCATCCTTATACACTATCATTCCGGCAACATTGTCACTTCCGGCTGTATGGGATATATCATATGATTCTATGCGGTGGGGCGGCTTTTCAAGACCTAAAAGTTTTGCAAGTTCATCAAGGGCAGTAAGTTCATGTCCGAAATGACCATGACTTTGTGCAAGACGTTCCGCTGCATTTTCACGGCTCATTTCAATTATCCTCATATTATCACCCTTATGAGGATGTGCTATTTTCACTTTTTTACCTTTTTTCTCGCTTAGCCAGTCAGATATAAGTTCTTCATCCTCAATATCCCCGTCAACAGAAACCACCATAGGTATGTAGTTTCTTACAGAATAATACTGCTGTAAAAATTCTGTCCGCATAGATGGCAGATCGGGATCATCACCTATATCATGTATGATAAAATCTTCCTTGTCATACAGTTTGCCGTCCTTGAATCTTATGACTGCAAAGCAGGCTTCTCCATTCTCGGTTATTACCGAAACAGCATCCTGTTCCTTTATATTTACCTCTACAACGGTCTGTTTTTCTTTCATTCTTTTTACTGCCGTAATCCTGTCACGAAGTTTTGCGGCAAGTTCAAATTCAAGATTTTCGGCTGCTTCATTCATTTTCTCCGTCATAAGACGTATACTTTCGCTGTCGCCGGCTCGAAGAAAATGTATTGCATCATCAACACTTTCGTTATAATCCTCAAGCGTCTGTTTTCCGGCACAAGGTGCATTGCATTGTTTTATATGATAATTAAGACAGGGTCTGCCCTTTCCTATATCACGAGGGAAAACTTTACCGCAATCGGGCAGCTTAAATATCCTGAGTGCTTCTTCCACGGCATTTCTCGCATACCATGCACTCATAAACGGCCCAAGATACTCCGCACCGTCATCATTTTGCTGCATTTCAAAGCTTATGCGTCTCCACTCGTCATTTGATATCCGTATATAGCTATAGCCCTTATCATCTTTCAGCAGGATATTATAATGGGGCTTATGCTGTTTTATAAGGCTGCATTCAAGAACGAGTGCTTCAAATTCGCTTTTGCAGATAATATAATCAAAATGATCTACGGATGCCACCATTTTCTTAACTTTTTCGGGATGATTTCTGTCTGAGCCGAAATACTGACTGACACGATTTTTAAGTGCCTTTGCCTTACCGATATATATAATTTCTCCTTTTTTATTTTTCATTATATAAACTCCCGGCAAAAGAGGGAGCTTCATAGATTTTTCCCTGAGTTCTTTTTTATCCATAATCCACCACGAGCAATATTCTCCGCCTGTGCAGGCGGTTTCAGAAAAAAGAACAAGGGTGTATTATGAATAACATAATACACCCTCTCACCTTCTTAAAAAATACGGTAAAAATTATTCTGAGAAACCTGACTGTACGAGCTTCACAAGGCTTTCAACAGCAGCTTCCTCGTCTGAGCCGTCTGCCATAACTTTGATAGTTGTGCCGCCAACGATACCAAGTGAAAGAACACCGAGAAGACTCTTTGCATTTACTCTTCTCTCTTCCTTCTCTACCCAGATGGATGACTTAAATTCATTAGCCTTCTGGATGAAGAATGTTGCGGGGCGAGCGTGCAGACCAACCTGGTTCTGAACCATAACTTCCTTTACGTACATAACTGAATCCTCCTCAAAAAGTATACCCAAAAATTAGAATTCCCACACGGCATATATTCATGCCTTGTTTATAAAGTAATTATAACACAATTTTGACTGTGGTCAATACTTTTGATTCCTTTATTGAAAAGTTTTGAGCTTTAAACGATTTCAAAAGGTAAAAATCAGTTTTGTTTTGTGCAATATGACAAAAAAATTACATTTTATTGCCATGTCAATACGATCCAAACGCCTCAATTTTTTGAAAATGTATAAATATTAGTTGAATTTGTATATTTATTCAGTATTTCTTTATTGATATTGGCATTTTTTGGAGAATTTTTCTGAAAATTTTGTAGACTTATACTTTTAAACCCTGTAATAAATGTTGATATTTATCAGTATTAACAATTTGCTATATTATTCCATAATGTAAAAAATGAATATCGGCGTGATATTTGTTCGTTTTTCGTACATCTTTCAACTAAATAATGACGGTTTTTTCATTGATTGTTCCAATCAAGTTTAAAAATACTGTTTAATTTGTACAGTAACTATTAATTTGCGAAAATATTCACAGTTTGTTAATATTTGGCCATTTTTAGCACAATAATAACATTTTTGGTTTATTATGTCATGTTGTGTCATCAAGATTTTTTTCTGCATTTCGCATCAATGTTGACAAAAACTTTCTGTCTTTTTCAGTGAGTTCGGCAGACTCCAGAAGATCGGGACGTTTGAAAAATGTCTCCTCCAGAGATTGTGCTCTCCTCCATGCAGTAATATTGGCATGATGACCGCTTAAAAGAACTTCGGGAACTTCTCTGTTTCTCCATACAGAAGGTTTTGTATACTGAGGATATTCAAGCAGACCACCATAGTGGCTTTCCTCCGAAAAACATACATCATCGGAAAGAACCCCGGGAATAAGCCTTGAAACAGCATCCGCAAGTACCAAAGCCGGAAGCTCTCCACCTGTCAGAACATAATCACCTATAGAGATTTCTTCATCGATATATTCATCAATAAGTCTCTGATCCACACCCTCATAATGACCGCAAAGAATAGCTATATTTTTACATTCTGACAATTCGATAAGCTTTTTCTGAGTAAGAGTTTTCCCCTTTGGAGACATATATATAAAATACGGACGTGTATCCGTACTTTTACATATATCCTCAAAACATAAAGCAATAGGCTCTGCTTTCATAAGCATACCCATTCCTCCGCCGTATGTGCTGTCGTCAACTCTCTTATGCTTATCAAATGCATAATCCCTTATCTGATGACAATTTATCTCAATTATTCCTTTTTCCCTTGCTCTGCCTATAATGCTTTCACACATTACAGACTCGCACATTTCAGGAAAAAGAGTAAGTATATCAATCCTCATCCTCAAACAACCCGCCTATAGTTTTTGTATTAATATATATTTTCCCTTCATCAAGGTCTATGTTTGTCACTACCTCCGGTATTTTGGGGATAAGATAATTTTTTCCCTCGTTTGTTATCTGATAAACGTCATTTGCACCCGTTTTAAAAACCTCGGTAACAGTTCCGTATAGCTCTGTGCTGTCTGCATCAACAGCCTCAAGACCTATTATATCCTGAATAAAATAAACCCCTTCGGGAAGTTTAACATCATCCCTGTCTATATATAAAACAGTACCCCTGAGTTCTCCAGCGGCTTCTGGAGTATCTGTTCCTGCAAGCTTAGCTATTACAACATTCTTGTGCGGTCTTGCACGTTTAACCTTTATTTCATTTCCGTTTTTATCAAAAAGTCTTTTGAAATTGCTGAGAAATTCGGGACTGTCACACCAAGCATCTATACGTACTTCACCCTGCAAACCATGTACCCCTACTATCTTACCCGCTTCAAGATATTTCTTTTTCATTTTTTCAACACCTTTATTATAAATTTAAAAAAGGAGAATCGCTGACCGATCCTCCTTTTTGTACGGGGCAGTCCCGTCATCGATTTACATTCTGTTTTTACTCGATTTCTACTTGAATTTTTTCATCGTTTCTTGCTGCTGCGGCTCTCATAACAGTACGAATAGCCTTTGCAATTCTTCCCTGTCTGCCGATAACTCTGCCCATATCATCCTCAGCAACATGAAGATGATATACAACAACACCGTCATCATTTTTTTCGTCCATCGCAACAGTAATTTCTTCGGGCTTTTCTACAAGACCCGAAACAATGGAAATAAGCAATTCTTTCATGGGTTTCCTCCGCAGGTAATTTTATTACTCGATGATACCATTTTTCTTAAAAAGAACTTTTACAGTATCTGTGGGCTGTGCACCGTTAGCGATCCACTGTTTAGCTTTATCAGCATCAACCTTGAATTCAGCAGGATCAACCATAGGATTATATGTTCCTATTTCCTCAATGAATCTGCCGTCACGAGGATATCTTGAATCTGCAACCACTACACGATAGAAGGGTGTTTTCTTTGCACCCATACGACGAAGTCTGATCTTTACTGCCATTTTTCTTTACCTCCAAATTTTTAACGGTTTTACCGCTTATATATATTTTCACCAACTTATGTTGGGGAAAAACAAATTGAATATATGCCTTATTTCTTAGGCATTTTTCCCATACCCGGCATTCCTCCGAAGGGCATTCCGCCAAGTCCGGGAAGTCTTTTTCTCTTTCCATCCTTGCCTCTTGCGTTCATGGACTTCATAAACTTACGCATCTGCTCAAACTGTTTCATAAGACGGTTTACGTCCTCAACTTTGACACCGCTTCCTGCTGCGATACGTTTTTTTCTGGAAGGATTTATAATAGAAGGATCCTCCCTCTCTTTTTTCGTCATTGATGAGATCATTGCAGCTATTCTGTCAAGAGCCTTGTCATCAAAGTCCATATCTTTTATCTGATCATTTACTCCCGGGAGCTTTGAAAGGATATTCTTTACGCTGCCCATACGTTTTATCTGAGCAAGCTGTTCATAAAGGTCATTCATGTCAAATTTATTCTGCTGGAATTTCTTTGCCATTTCCTGAGCCTTTTCCTGATCAAGACGATTTTCTGCATCCTCGATAAGAGTAAGCACATCGCCCATTCCGAGAATTCTCGATGCCATTCTGTCAGGATGGAATACTTCAAGGTCATCAAGTTTTTCACCGATACCTGCAAATTTTATCGGTTTTCCTGTTACAGCTTTTACCGAAAGTGCAGCACCGCCTCTGGTATCACCATCAAGCTTTGTGAGGATAACACCTGAAATATCAAGAAGTTCGTCGAATGATTTCGCAACATTTACTGCATCCTGACCTGTCATTGAATCGACAACAAGAAGTATTTCTGCCGGATTTACCTGAGCTTTGATTTCCTTAAGTTCATCCATCAGTTTTTCATCTATATGCAGACGACCTGCTGTATCGAGGATAACTATATCGTGACCATAATCCTTCGCATAGGAAATTGATTTTTTAGCAATCTCCACAGGATCTCCCTGACCCATTTCAAAAACTGCTGCACCTGCCTGATTGCCCACGACCTTCAGCTGTTCGATAGCTGCCGGACGGTATACGTCACATCCTACAAGGAGTGGTCTGTGTCCCTGTTTTTTAAACATTTTTGCGAGCTTTGCACTGTGTGTAGTTTTACCTGAACCCTGAAGACCGCACATCATAATTATTGTAGGAGGTTTTGAAGCATAGCTTATTTTTGTTTCCTCCGAACCCATAAGAGAAGTAAGTTCTTCATTAACTATTTTTATAACCATCTGACCGGGTGTCAGGCTTTTCATAACATCCGCTCCGACAGCCCTCTCTGTAACCTTTGCCGTAAAGTTTTTTGCAACTTTATAGTTTACATCTGCTTCAAGAAGTGCCATGCGTACTTCTTTCATTGCAGCTTTTACATCCTCTTCGGTAAGTTTGCCCTTACTGCGTAATTTTTTAAATGCAGCACTGAGCTTTTCCGAAAGTCCTTCAAATGCCAATCTTCCTCACTCCTTATTCATTAAGCTTATCGAGTTCATCCAACTCTTTAAGTATTACCTTTATACTTTCATTTATTTCTTTTGAGCGATATATCTTTATATTTTTCTGGTCGATAATATCTATCTGAGTTCTTATGGAACTGAGTTTCTGCTGTATTTTTGAAAATTTTTCGGCAAGACCGAGTTTTTCTTCCATTTCAAAAAGTATAGCTTCAGCACGCTTTATATTGTCCCTGACACCCTGACGGGAAATACCGAAATCCTCTCCTATTTCTCCCAAAGACAGATCATCATTGTAATAAAGTTCCAAAGCTTCCCGCTGTTTTTCGGTAAGAAGGTCTCCGTAAAAATCCAGCAAAAGCGTCACACGCATATCCTTTGCCATTTTCAAAACCCCCGTAATCAAACATACTCGTTTCACTTTGTGTAAAGCCTAACCCTTTACACTCCTTGCACATTATACTACATATATTCCGTTTTGTCAACAGAAAAAAACAACATTAACATATCAACTAAAAACATCTAAAATCAAATCAGAAATAACAATATATAACTTGGTAAGCGTTTCCATTTTCAACAGCTCTACTATTCTATAAAATATTTATATTTTTTCAAAAAAATATAGTGACTTTTTACTATTTTTATGATATAATAGGTAAAAATGCGAAAATGTTTTCATTTTTGCACCACAAATGTGAGAAAATACTCACTGCCGGTTTATCCGGCACAAAAGGCAAAATTCATAAGGCATATTCAGGTGATAGAATGATAGAACAAGTCATAAATATAGACCGTATGGAACAGGCAGTCGCACTTTTCGGTACGTTTGACGAGAATATACGTCTGATACAAAATGAATATATGGTATCGGTAGTATGCCGTGATTCTGAAC
>OMZF01000183.1 GCA_900315465.1 uncultured Eubacteriales bacterium
CAGAAAAGGGCAGATAGACGGATAGCAGATTACTACAAGCATATCTGCAACGATAAGAAGAAACACCCTGTATATGAGATGATAATAACCGTTGGAGATAGAAACGATTACAAAGACGGAAGATTGACAGAAGAAACGGCAAAATCTATTCTTCGTGAATTTGTTGACGGTTGGCAGGAGAGAAACCCCCATTTAGTGCTTATAGGTGCATACTATCACGCTGATGAGCAAGGAGCACCACACGCACACCTCGATTATATTCCCGTTGCAACAGGCTACAAGAGGGGATTGGAAACGCAATCGGCACTTGTTAAGGCTTTGGAACAGCAGGGATTTACCCACAATGGCAAAGAAACGGAGCAAATTCAATGGCAACGGAGAGAAAATGCACACCTTGAAAGCCTGTGTCTGAACAGGGGAATAGAAGTTACTCACCCACTTATTGAGGGGCGAAAACATCTTGATACAGCGGTTTATCAGACACAACAGGAGCTTGAAAAAGTACATCAATCTTTGAAACAGGCACACGAACAGGCTTTGAGCAGATGGCAACACGAAAAAAGTTCGGCTTATGATGTGTTTGAAGAAAAAATAAGGTGGGTGTTTATGGATATTGATGAAATATTCAGACAAAATGCGGTTAAATACGCAATGAGCAAAGACACTCTGCAAGCTCTGATTGGCAAAGTTGAAAAGTTAATAAAAAAAGGCGGTCAAATAGCTGATAAAGCGGAAAATTACGCTTATGAAGTCAGCAACATCAATCAAGGATTAGGCAAAGAAATAGACCAACTGCAAGCGGAAGTGAAACGGCTGAAAGGTCAAGTAAGCACTTTGGAACAATCAGACAAGGCACTACGGAGAACCAACAGGGCAATTAAGGAGCTGGGACTTACCGACAAGATAGAACAGACAGCACAACGATTAGAAGAACAGGACAAAAGGGAGGAACAGCAACGACAGGAGCAAAACAAGGCAAGAACAAGAAAAAACCGTTTCAGTTTATAAAAAAATGTAATACATCATATAATACGCTGTAATTTGATGTAATACACGCAAGCAAGGCGAAAAAATGGGACTTTTAGGAATGTAACACATAAAAAACAGCGTGTTTGTGTTGTAACACGCTGTTTTTGCAGTTGTTTTTCTTTTTTCTTCTCTGCCCTGCTCATTTATTTACTTGCTGCCATTGCAAAGATAATCATTCCAGTCTTTGAAAGCTGTTGGCGGTCTGAATGTATGCAGCATTTCAATTTCTTCTTTTTTCTGTTGGATAAAGTCCGTTCCTGCTTGGTCGTTATCTACACATAGCCAATGTTTCTTGTCGGAGTGCAGTTTATACAGTTCAGATACGATATTGCCGTTTAGACCGCCCAAGCTGACGAATAAGTGATGTGTAAACCTGTCTTGATAGAGCTGATAACAGCTTAACAGGTCAATCGCACTTTCAAAATACAGAATGTCGGTGACTTCTCCAACGCTGATATGAAAGCCGTATGTGCTGTGTGTGGTGATTTGCTTGTATCGGGTATCACCTGTTCCGACAATTTCCGCACCTATCGTTTTTTCTTTCCAATCGGTGATAACAAAGTTGCAGTTGCCGTTAGTGTCTTGATACAGCTTGTTTTGCTTTATCAGAGTGAATACAAGGCTATTTTTAAGCCCTCTTTTCTTGCAAAGGTATCCTATTACCCTTTTTTCGTTTTCTGCCCTTGTATGCGTCTGTAACGGCTCCTGTGACAGCCTTGGTGGTTGGTCTGATACTTCTGATACTCTCGGAAATGTTTGTTGTGTGAGTTCTTCAACAGCTTGCTTGAAAGTCATACCGTAATAGTACATTAGGAAGTCAACCGCATTGCCTTGTTGACTTCTTGAATACCAACAGAACATATTGCCCTTGATGAACAGGCTGTCGTGTTTTTTCAGCGTGTAGTTGTTTCCGATCCGTTTCAGTTCCTCGCCCTTTGCGGTCAGATAAGCCACTAAATCCGTCTGTCGTGCCTGTTTAATCGTTTCTTGGTTTATCATAAAGCACCTGCCATAATGTCGGCTATCATTTCTCTCTCAATTCTGTCCAATTCTTCGGCAGTCATTTGAGATAAAGGATTGAACTCGTTTTTTTTTATTCTTTCGATTTCTTCTGCACTTTGATTTGCGACTTCATCAGTTACGGTATTCATTTTTTCTTCTTCATTTTTGACAATTTGAGCAACAGCTTGTCCTGTTCCAAAATCAAATACAGCTCTGATATTGTAGATGTCAGACCATCTTCCAAAACCAAACAAATTGGGATTGAATTGATAAGTTCCTACACCTATTCTACGCATTATGCTTTTTTTTACAAATTCGGTTATTGCTTGTTCCACTCTCTTTAAGCTGACATTGCATTTTTTAGCGATATTTTCTTTGAGCATTTTGTTCATATAGATAACCTGTCCGCCATTGTCGCTATCTGCGTCTGCATAACTTGCATTTTTCAAAAATTCAATAAGAATGGGATTAAAACTAATTTGCATATCCTTAAATTTGCACAAACAATCAAGGTAGAGTTTGACAAACGGAGGTTCATCGGGCAATTTGGCAGAAGTAACACGCTTTTGGCTATGACTGACAACTTCTCCTGTGCTTTCATCAGCAACAATACTTTCTTCTGAATGTTCATAATAAACTTTTTTGTGGTTATTTTTAGCCATAATTAACTTCCTTTCAATAGCGTTTTTCTATAATATAGCTTGCAAGTTTCTCTACTTGCTTAATAGCAATTCTATTATAGTTGATAAGTAGAATAAAGTCAATATAAATTTTAAAAAAACATTCTACTTGACAGGTAGAATTATCTCCCATAAAAATATAGAATGTTCCCCCATAAAAATATAGAATGTTCCCCCATAAAAATATAGAATGTCCAAAATCCTTAAAAACCGCTTGTTTTCAAGGAAAATTGGAAATTTTACCTTTTTTTTTCTTCTTTTATTTTCTTATAGGGGTTTCAGAATACCAAAAAACGAAAAAACGAGGTAGGGTGCATAAGTATTTTATTTTTAAGTCAATCATATTTGATTATATTTCAATCAAGGTTTAATCACTGTATGATTAATATACTAATCACTTTCTCAAACAAAATGTGCAGGGCAGAGAAGAAAAAAGAAAAATGAGCAAGGCGGTTTATTGCCTTGCTCCAAGTTTTAATATTCATCTTCCAACATTGCATTAAGGTGACGGCTGTATCTTTTGGGAATTTTTATATCACACAAATATCCGAAATCCGCAAGAAACTCTGATATTGCACTTATTCCGTCTTTGTAGAACTGCTTAATTCTCTTTGCCCTGTACTTGATATTCTTGTAATCGGGAGGGCATATAAAAGTCCAATCTGCTCCCTCTTGGTCAAAAATAATTCTGAAAAATTTGTCTATCTCTGTACCTGTATATCCAACTTTCATCAGCAAAATATGATGTTCTACACCGTCATCAAGGTGGCATACATACGCTTTTGAGCCATCAAACGCAATTACCGCCATAAGTGGTTCGTCTTTCGCTTTTGCGGTTGCTACCGTTGCATAGTCATTAAATTCAATTATTTCCATACTTTACTCCTTTCAGTTGTCAAACAGTGTCATTTGGTCTATGTTGTTAGTCGGCTCGTTGGCTTTCGGAAATGAGTTGACCGCTTTCAGAAATTTGTTTTTGCCCTCTATCCTATCAACTTCCAACAATCCTAACTTCGTCAGTTCAGACGCATACTTGTTGATATTCTGCTTTTTGGTCTGCAAGAAGTCCGCTATTTGTGCTTGTGTCATTGGCTGAACTGCAAGCAATAACAGGATTTTGTAGTGATAGGTGGTAAAATCTGCGGTTGAAAGTGCGGTCAAATAATCTGCCGAAAGGTTGATTTTTTTTGCTTTCATTGTCTTTGTTCTCCTTTGAGTAATATTATTTGATTGCATAAATAATTATATAACATTATTTCTGATTTGTCAATAGTTAATAATAAAAAAACATTACTTATATTAAGAAATAATATTACTTTGATAAAACATGATTATTTTTCACCTATAATTAAATAATATTATATAAATAATAAAATATCATTACTTAAATAGTAACAAAATAAGATTATTTATGTAATACAATATTGTTACTTATAAGTAATACTATATAATTATATAAGTAATATAATAAGGTTACAAGAAAATAATATCATATTATTACAGGAGTAATATAATTTTATGATAATTAAAGTAATGTTATAGCATTGTTAAAGTAATGTTATTTCATTACTTAAATAAGTAATGAAATATAGTTATATAAGTAATGTTATACAGTTACCATTCGTTATTGTTATAAGGTAATAATATAATATTATACAAGTAATGCGGATATTGAAAGGGAGGTCAAGGGGGGGAAAGCCCTTGCCCAATATACTTTTGATACGAATGTGTCAAAAGTAATATTGGGTTATTGCCATTGACAAACTTCGTGCAGTGATGTATGATTATTCCATTAACCTATCCCATACAACACCGAACAGGAGTGAAAGCAATGGCAATGACAATCAGCACCCATAACGGCTCACAGGTAGCAAGAGAACACAACATCAGAAATCCGAAAGTTACAAGCAAAGAACCGCATATTCAACAGGGCGGTAATTTTGAAATATGGAAAGACGAAAAACCGCAAGACGCATACAAGAGAATTTTCGGACAGGCTGTTGAAGATTATAACGCAAAGCAGAAAAGGGCAGATAGACGGATAGCAGATTACTACAAGCATATCTGCAACGATAAGAAGAAACACCCTGTATATGAGATGATAATA
>OMZF01000074.1 GCA_900315465.1 uncultured Eubacteriales bacterium
GCTTTCTTACTATACTGTCGCCCTCGTAGAGAGTTTTATCTTCCTTTTTGATGGTTTCAAATTTGATATCCTGCTCTTCTTCAACGGTAAGCACAACTGTTCTTGTTATGATTATCTCATCGCCGTCTTCAACTTCCCAGTCAAGATATACATTCATGCTGTCATACTCTGTCAGCTCTATATCAAGATATGCAAGCACATCTTCAACAGTACCTGCAGGTACCTGCTTATTCATTTTCTTGCCTCTGAGGTCGAGCTTTATGCTGCGCCACTCTATATCATTAGGCTCTGTGCTCATTTCGGCTTTCTCGGCAAGCGCCTGAGAATCATTCTTTTTTACGTCCATTTTGAACGCTTTCATTGTTTTATCTTCATAGGGATCGCCGATAGTCAGCTTTTCAACCGGTATATTCTTTCCGTCAGGTCTTTCATTTTCTTCTACAAGGTTTACGTCTACTACTTCAACGGGGTTTGCCATTGCTGCAACAGTAGCTGCCGCTGTAAGGCATACGGCACCCATAAGTACAACAGATAATATTCTCTTGAATGCTGCTGACTTTTCTTTCTGATGTCTGCTCATACGTTTAATCTCCTTGATCTTCAGCCTGAATTATCACATCGGCTTTCGTTTTGTACTGTCGTTATTATAATCCATGATCCCGAAATCGTCAAACAAAATTAGTTGTTGAAACTTGTCTATTTTGACGAAAAAATTTCCAAATTATCGGTTTTTCCTTCTTTTTACTCTTATTTATTTTTCTTTTAAAGAAACTATTTTTAAAAATTATGTGCAAAAAGTAGAATTGAACTATTACAAAAATGTAATACTGTTTGTAACCTGTATAATTTTACCAATCAAAAAAATCATTGCAAAAAGTCCTTAAAACAGCCATTTCTCGATATAATAATACAAAAGGTCATGACCAAATAATATTAATTTGTTAAAATTGTTACATATACATCTATTTTTTGCAACATTTCGGGAAATACAGTCCGATCACATTTTTGCTCAGACCCGGCTTTTTCAGCGGAGTATCGGATAATGATATTTTTTAATATTTTTACGGGAAATATAGAGTTTTTACGACTTTGTAACCAAAAGTCAGACCTATCCGGACAAAAAAAGCAGGAACTCACTGATTTACAACAATGCAGCTCCTGCTTTATCTATTATATTATAATGTACGTTTTTCTTAAATCCGGCTGTCAATTATGATCATCGCAGATTATCAGTTCTTTAGCATAGGGCAGTGAAGCTATAAACTCGTCACAGAAAACATGCCATTCATCAAGCTTATGGTGACATCTTGATCTGTACATAGCAATAAGGTTTTCATAGTTCATTGTACAGGTTCTCATCTGATTATAGCTTGAGGGCAGAAACTGTATCATATCATACCAAAGCTGCTTATCCTTTGTTTCAAGATACTTTACACGGAGAATCTCAAGATAGTCTATGACTGCCTGCATATGCTTTTTGGTTTCCTCGTCCATCCTGTCGCAGCTGAACTGTTCCATGCTGAAAGGGGCAGAGGCAATTTTGTGCATAGTGCTTGTGGAATTAGCAACAGTACCTACCTTATAAGTGTCATATTCCTTCCACCAATACAGCGGCGCGGTTATATCAACGGTAACAAATACCTGACGAAGAAATTTTCTGTGATCGCTGCCTGCCTTTCTCAGACGCACTGCAAGAGAAAGATCATTCTCTCCCAGAATATAATTACCGTCTTCATCAAAGCTGCTGTCAGATCTTGCCCAGCTGTTAAGGGGATTACGCGCTCCCCTCATTGCATTATGCAGATTCATGACTTCTATTCTTTCCGCTTTGAGCATATCATCATCTCTTTCCTTATCTTTTCTTTTTCTGGAAACTGTAACAGAAATGGGTTATAGTCTTATCCGGAAGCAAATGCTTTACAAATTTAAGACTTTTCATTTTTAATGTTGGTATAATGTAAAGCTTTCCTGCCATCAGACCGTCAAGTGCCTGAGTAGCGGCTGTTTTGCTGTCAATAGGAGCAGAAGAAAATCTTACATTTGCCACCTTATTGAATTCCGTATCCACAGGTCCGGGACAAAATGCGCTTATTTTGACATCGCTTCCTCTTCTTTTAAGTTCTTCATATATAGCGCCTGTCATACTTACCACATAATTTTTAGTGGCATAGTAAGTGGCCATCAGCGGTCCCGAAAAGAATCCTGCAATAGACGCAATATTAAGAATATATCCTTTATTCTCAAGCATAAAATCCTGCAAAAAGAGTTTTGTAAGAACATGAACTGCTCTTATATTTGTGTCTATCATTTCCATTTCTTTTTCAAGCGATGTTTCGGTAAAATATCCGCACACTCCGAAGCCCGCACAATTCACGACCATCTGTATATCCTGACCCTGCATAACCTCGTGAAGCTTTACACATTCATCATAGTGGGAAACATCACACCGAACACAGCTTGCATGTTTGCCAAGTTCCTTTTTAAGTTCCATAAGCCTGTCGGCACGTCTCGCAACAAGGACCACATCCCATCCTCTGCACACAAGCGCCCTGGCAATATCTCTGCCTATACCCGAGCTTGCGCCCGTAACAAGAGCTTTCATAGTCTTTCCCCCCCTTACTTTTCTACATTATAATAAGTCAAAAACCTATACCGTATACATTTTTGGCATTTTCCGCCGTAATAGTCAGTACATCTTCAACACTCATATTTTTTATCTCTGCAATTTTTTCGGCAGTGAACATTATGTTACCCGAATCGTTTCGCCTGCCCCTGTTCGGTTCGGGAGAAAGATACGGACAATCGGTTTCCAGAACAATTTTTTCTATAGGCACATCGGAAACCACATCTACGGTTTTTCTTGCATTTCTGAAGGTAACAACTCCGCCGATACCGATATACATACCGAGCTTTACTACCTCTCTTGCCATTTCCACACTGCCCGAAAAGCAGTGCAGTATTCCCTGGGGATGATATTTTCTCAGCATCTCAAGCGTATCCCCATGAGCTTCTCTGTCGTGGATATTGACGGGCATAGAAAGCTCCCCCGCAAGCTCAAGCATAGCGGAAAAAACTTTTTTCTGAAGCTCTCTCGAAACATTATAATGATAATCAAGCCCTATCTCACCTATAGCAACTGCTTTCGGGTGAGCCGCAAGCTGACGAATGATATCAATATCACCAAGGCTTTTTTCATCAAGACATTCCGGATGCAGTCCCACAGCCGCATACATTCCGTCATACTTTTCTGCAAGCTCAAGAGAAAGCTTTGAAGAATCAGCATCTGTTCCCTGATTCACTATACCGCAGATGTTTCCAGCAAAAAGCCTTTCAAGAAGCTGATCTCTGTCCCCGTCAAAAGCCTTATCATCATAGTGTGAATGTGTATCAAAAATATATCCCATATCTATGCCTCTGTAAGTGTAGTTCATCTAATCAATTATAAAACAAAAATCTCATCAAGTAAACCAAAAACTATGTCACAACTATAACCTTTTTGTAATCAATTTAATATATGTGCTATACAACTTGTCATCCTGAATAAAACGAGTATTTTTAAGGATACCTCTGCCCAGCATAATTTACGTTATAAGTGTGTACCACGGTCTTTTGGGTTATAAATCAACTGCGTTCAAAGGAGCAAAACTTAAACAACATCCTATAAAAATGGTAAATATTTACAGATACAGAAGTGATTATTGTAATCGCACCTACCGTTTTTTCCTAAGCTATTGCAATAGTAATAAAGGTGTTTTATAATATTTTCAGATAAATTATCACTAAGCGGTAATGTTCACGGGCTGTCATCTATACCTTTGATTTCGCTCATAGACAGTGTGTACAAGTCTATGGATGATGAAGATAAAAAAGAAAGCCTTTCTGGTGGTCGGTTTAACATTAAGTTTAGCGATGATGAGTTCAATCCTGGTTTCAGCTGATTCAGTTACAAACAGCAAAGAATCAACAGTTTCAGCTTCAACTGATACTTTTATTGCAGAGTGTGGATACAAACCACTCGAAGGATAAAATTCTTGCAGCTATATTTTTGAATAATCCATAAAAACTCACCGTCCGCACGACAAACCTATCACCGTGTGGGCGGTGCATATTTATGTAGATAATTCCCGCTTAAAAGATTTACTAACATTATGTGGTCTGCGGCTTGCCGGTTTCTTTTTCGTAAAAATAGCGAATGATGTCTTTCCTTGTGATTATACCGATAAAAACATTGCGGTCATCTATTACAGGAACAAAATTCTGATCCATTACTCTCAGAAGAAGATCATCCATGGATACATCTGTCTTAACAGGAAGATTTCGTTCTTCATTTACGATATCCATAACACTGTATCTTTCCTGAGAACGCATATCACGGTCATTGAATCTCAGAATATGCCACAGAAAATCTCCCTCGCTGACAGTACCGATATATTCACCGTTTTCGTTTATGACAGGAATTGCGGTATAGCCGTGTGCCCGCATTATTTCAAGTCCCTGGCGTATGGTATGTTTGTTTGTGAGATAAGAAACTGTAGATTTGGGTTTGAGAAGATAAAATAAATTCATATTTTCACATCCTTCTTTCAAAATTTGATCTATAATTATTATACCAAATATTCACAGATTTTTATATAGATAAATTGTTAATTTTGACAAAACAAACAATTTATCATCAAATCAAACTCCGGAATAATTTTTATAACTATTCAAGTCGGGAAAAATCAACAACAGTTACAATTATTATCTCCGAATAATCAGGAAATTTTTTTAAAATTTTACTTGCAATTTGGACAAATATATGTTATCATATTAAAGCAGTCTGATAAGACGGTGTGCGCCGGTAGCTCAGCCGGATAGAGTGACTGGCTACGAACCAGTAGGTCGGGGGTTCGAGTCCCTCCCGGCGCGCCAATAGACAGACAGGAATTTGTGTTCCTGTCTGTTTTTTTGTATATCTCTTATCTGACAAACCGACAAGCGGGATCAATGACTCATCGGTAAGGTTAAAATTATAGTCAGAAATAATAATATCAAAGGTCATAAAAAGGTTTGAAACGCTCAAAAAACCTGACACGCAAGCAGTAAAGCATAAGCGACCACTGCGTTACGGGAGCGGAGCGTTTGTGCAGCGAACCCCGCGTTATGGGACCGGCGGCTCGCCGCATGGAAATCAATTTTCAAATAATAATGCAGCCTTTTTTGTCATTTTGAGGAGATTCAACTCTTGTGTCATTCCGAACGAAGTGAGGAATCTTTGCGATGAAGGCGATTTTGTGAAAAAGA
>OMZF01000100.1 GCA_900315465.1 uncultured Eubacteriales bacterium
CTCTGTCATCCCGAACGAAGTGAGGGATCTTTTGAATGAATTAGTTTTGTATAAAGATTCTTCGCTTCGCTCAGAATGACAGCCGGCGAAAAAAATTCCTGTTGTACTTTTTGATAAGCACAACAGGAACTAAGTGGAGTCAACGCTGTAAATCAGCTGCTAATTGTTAGTTGATTATGTTTTCGTCGTTTTGATATTTCAATTTTGATGTAAGGTACTCTGAATATTCTGCGATATTAGCTAAACCTAAACTGTTCAATTTTTCAAGATTACTGTAAATTCTGTTCTTCATTTCTTTGTCTGAGTACAACGGTTCAATATCTGTTTCTTTAATTTCTACTGATGAGCTGATTCCTAAAAGGTAGTCTACTGATACATTAAAGTATTTGGAAAGCTTCATAAGAGTTTCCCCGTTCGGTATACCACCGGCTTTCCATTTACTTATGATACCCGAAGAAAGACCTATTTCCTTTCCAACGGGATTTGGTTTTTTTCCTACTTTTTTGCAAAGGCTATAAAATCTCTCCCAAAACATAAGTTTTACCTCCTTTCCTTTGTTGTGAAACTTGCTAAAAAAACACTGTCAAATTTTTCCTTTTTTTTCGTCAGAAAATATTGATTTATTCAATAAAGTGAGATATACTATATAATATGGTAATCATGGAAATATTACCATAGCAATATTCTTTATATTTATATTACCACAGAAAATGAATAATTACAAGAGGCATTTTTCCACATTTACAGATATTTAATTTTTAATTAACAAATATTTTCAGAAAAGCGTACCATTCAAATTAAAATTTTATTTTTTCGGGAGGAGAAACAGAAATGAGCATAGGTGAAAACATAAAAAATCTGAGAAAAGCTAAGGGTTTTACACAGGAAGAATTGGCATCCATGGTGGGTATTCGTCAGTGTACGCTGTCGCAGATAGAGAGAAATACCAAGCCGATTTCATTGTCACTGAGTTATGAAATAACAAAGGTATTGGATTGTAATCTTTATGATCTTATCGGTGTGGAGAGAAGTTGATATGTCTGTAAAACGGATATATATGCATATTATTCACGAATTATACATAAAAGCCTTTTGAAAACCTGCTCCTGATAAAAGGGCAGGTTTTATAATTTACAAGGATTATTTCTTTACTTTTTGTATGGAATATAATATAATAATTAAAGTCTGTTCAGAGACTTGACAAGGTGACAGCAATATGTTATCTTATTATTATGTTATTACGCTATTATATTATCACTTTACCGCAATAAAGTAAATAACATACGGCAACCATTAAATAACAGGAAAAAGAGGTAAAATTATGAAGGATTATTCGATCATAACTCCCGAAGGAACAAAAGATCTTTTGTTTGAGGAATGTATGGCAAATCGTACGGTTTCAACTACACTCGGAAAAGTATTTGCACAAAGGGGATTCCATGAAGTGCTGACACCGGGTATAGAATTTTATGACCTTTTTGCAGAGGAAAAATCAGGTATACCTATGGAATATATGTTCAAAATGAGTGATTCAAAAGGCAGACTGATGGTAGTAAGACCGGATTCCACGCTTCCTATTGCAAGAATGGCTGCCACAAGACTTATGCACGAAAAACATCCGCTGAGACTTTATTATAATCAGAGGGTATACAGGTATAATCCCGGACTTACAGGACGAAGCAACGAAGTGATGCAGACAGGTATCGAGCTTATCGGAGCTAAGGGTCTGAGGGCAGATTTAGAAG
Source organism: uncultured Eubacteriales bacterium (assembly GCA_900315465.1). Classification (GTDB taxonomy): domain Bacteria; phylum Bacillota; class Clostridia; order Oscillospirales; family Acutalibacteraceae; genus UBA1213. The sequence goes on from OMZF01000100.1 coordinate 1,746, forward strand.
CAATAACCACAGCAATAGAGGCATTGTCAAAATGTGTGCCTGATTACAGAATAGAACTCGGAAATGCGGAATTTTTCAGAATAATGGCAAAAAGTCTGCCGGTAAACGATGATCTGAGAGAAGAAATAAGAATGCTTATCGAGTCAAAAAATTATTCGGCATTGAATTCCCTGCTTGATACACTTGAACAGACACAGGCAGTAAGTGTGATAAGAAGACTGCCCCGACTTTTCGGAGGAATAGAGGTACTTGACGAAGCTTGTAAATTATGTGATGACGAGGCAGCACTTGACAGACTTGCTTATACAAGAGAGATATATAATGCACTTTCAAAGCTTGGTCTTGGTGACAGACTTATGATAGATCTGGGACTTGTGCAGAGAAATGATTATTATAGTGATATAGTTTTCAGCGGATATGTAAGCGGATCGGGCGAGCCTGTTCTTATCGGCGGAAGATATGATAAGCTTCTTGACAATTTTGATGCACCTGCACCGGCAATAGGATTCGGAATAAATGTTGATGCACTTGCATCGGTAATGCTTAACAGAGGAAATGTTCCTCAAAAACCGAAACCGTCTGTTCTTGTACATAGTGAACCCGGTTTTGAGATAGAGGCAATAAAATATACTAATGCACTTTCCGAAGCAAAAGTTTTTGCAGAGAACAGTGTATTTGAAACACTTGAAGAGGCTATGGCATATGCAAGGGAAAAGGGAATAAGGAAACTGACAATTGTCGGGGAAGAAATAAAGACAATGAATACGGGAGAATAAAAATATGAAACCATTGAGAATAGCACTTACAAAGGGAAGACTTGAAAAAGATACGATAGGTTTGCTTGAATCGGCAGGATTTGACTGTACGGCAGTTCGTGAAAAGGGCAGAAAGCTTATTCTTCCGATAAAAGGAACTAATATTGAAGTTGTGCTTGCCAAGGCGGCAGATGTAATAACATATGTTGAAAATGGTGTATGTGACCTCGGAGTTGTAGGCAAGGATACTATCATGGAAAACGGAAGAAGTTTTTATGAAATACTTGATCTCGGTTTCGGGAAATGCCGTTTTGCACTTGCCGGCAAAGAGGGAACAGATTTCTTTTCAGGTTATAAGGCAATAACGATAGCAACAAAATATCCTAATGTTACCCGCAGTTTTTTTGAGGGCAAGGGAATGGATATACGCATAATAAAGATAGAAGGCTCGGTAGAGCTTGCACCGCTTCTCGGACTTTCGGATGCGATAGTTGATATAGTGGAGACAGGCTCAACACTAAAAGAAAACGGTCTTGTGATAATAGAGGATAATGTAGCACCTATTTCGGCAAGACTTATTGCAAATACAGCAAGCCTGAAACTAAGGAAAGCAGAGATAGAGGAGCTTGCTGATAAGATGGAAAAGGAAAGGAAGAAAAGTTTATGATAAAGACAGTAAAAGCTGATGGAAAAGCTGAATATGAATATCTTGCAAAGGTAAGGGAAAGAAGCAGCAGCACTGATAGGGATGTATCAGCTATAGTAAATGATATTATAGATAATGTACGCAAAAACGGCGATAAGGCTGTAATGGAATATACAGTAAAATTTGACGGAAAAGCTCCCGAATTTTTTGAAGTACCTGCAAGTGAGATCGAAAAGGCAGTAAATGAATGTGATCCGGAATTTATAAGTACATTGCAAAAGGCGGCGGCAAATATCCGTGATTTCCACAAAAGACAGCTTCAGCAGAGCTGGCTTACAACCAAGGAAAACGGTGTCATAATGGGACAAAGGGTAAGAGGTCTGAGCAGAGTAGGACTTTATGTTCCGGGCGGTACAGCAGCATATCCGTCATCAGTGCTTATGAATGCTATACCGGCAAAGATAGCAGGGGTAAAGGAGCTTATAATGGTAACTCCTCCTCTTAAAAACGGCAAGCCGAATCCCGACATAATGGCTGCGGCATCGATAGCAGGAGTTGACAGGGTGTTCCTTATGGGCGGAGCACAGGCTGTTGCAGCACTTGCATACGGTACAGAAAGCGTTCCGAAGGTAGATAAGATAGTAGGCCCGGGAAATATATTTGTAGCCACAGCAAAGAAGCTTGTTTACGGTACAGTTGATATTGATATGATAGCAGGCCCGAGCGAAATACTTGTTTTAGCGGATGACAGTGCAAATCCTGTATTTCTTGCGGCTGACCTTATGTCTCAGGCAGAGCATGACAGACTTGCCTCCGCAATACTTGTAACGACTTCAAAGCGTATAGCAGAGGAAACAGTAAAAGAGCTTGACCGTCAGATGCAGAAGCTTTCAAGAAAAGAGATCATTGATGCATCACTTACGAATTTCGGTGCAATAATTCTTTGTGACGATATGGATAAAGCAGTGGAGATGGCAAACAGCCTTGCACCCGAACACCTTGAGGTATGCTGTGAGAATCCTATGGAATATGTGGGAAAACTGGATAATGCAGGTTCGGTATTTTTAGGAAATTATTCCCCCGAGCCTTTGGGAGACTATTTTGCAGGCCCGAATCATGTTTTACCCACAAGCGGCACAGCAAGATTTTTCTCACCTCTTTCGGTTGACAGCTTTATAAAGAAATCAAGCTTTATATATTATACGGAATCTGCACTCAGATCGGATAAGGATGATATAGTACGCTTTGCGAATACTGAGGGACTTACCGCTCACGCTAATTCGATAATTGTCCGTTTTGATGAAGAATAAAAAGCCTGTCATTCTGAGGTGTGCCCGTAGGAAATGCTCTTTGGACACGTAGCGATGAAGAGTCTTTTTAAAACCCCTCCGCTTCGCTCAGAATGACAGCCGGCGTGCCGCCGGTGTCGATTACCGCTACACAAAGTTTATTTTAAAAATGAATTTGATTTGCTACAAAAGCATTATTCGCATAGCGTCAATAGGGTGCAGCGACACGCTGCCCGGCACGGCGGCGGCTCGCTGCCGGAGGGGTTGAAAAACATTCAATTTACTCAAAAAGGGTGGAATATAGTATGGCGTATAATTTATGTGAAAAGGTTCGTGAGCTTGAGCCGTATGAACCTATAAAAGGGGAATATAAGATAAGACTTGATGCGAATGAATCATTTTATAATATGCCCGATGAAATAAAGACAGAAATAAAAAAGATAATAGATGAAACAAATTTTAACCGTTATCCCGATCCGCTTGCATCGGGACTTATAAACTCATTTGCGGATTATTACAGTATATCGTCCGAACTTGTTACAGCTACAAACGGCTCGGATGAAATGCTTTATCTTTTGGCATCGGCAATGCTTGAAAAGGGAAGTAAAGTAGTAGTAGCAGAGCCTGATTTTTCAATGTATGCTTTTTATTCATTTTTGTCCGAAAATCAGATAGAGGTATATCAGAAAAATGATCTGGAAATAGATGTTGATGAACTTATATCATTTATAAATGATAAAAAGGCTGACATGGTGATTTTTTCAAACCCGTGCAATCCTACAGGCAGAGGAATAAACAAGGAAGATGCAAGAAGGCTTGTAAAGGGTGCAGGAGATTGCCTTGTGGTGCTTGATGAAGCATATATGGATTTCTGGAATGAATCAATACTTGATGAAGCAGATAAATATGATAATCTTATAGTGCTTAAAACAGCATCAAAGGCTGTAGGAATGGCAAGTATAAGACTCGGTTTTGCGGTAGCGAACAAGACGATAACAAAGGCACTGAGGGCAGTAAAATCTCCTTATAATGTAAATACACTTTCTCAGAAGATAGGGGAATGCGTATACAAGCATAAGGAACTTTTACAGCAGAGAAGAGATGATATAATAAAAAATACGGCAGCTCTTGAAAGCGGACTTCGCAAGATAACGGAAAATTACAGTCTGCCGTTTGAAATATATTCAACGTATGCGAATTTTGTATTTGTAAAAACTGAAAGGGCAAAGGATATATTTGAATATCTTCTTGAAAATTCGATTGCTGTACGTTACTTCGGTAAATATTCTGCACTGAGGATAACAAGCGGTACAGAGGAAGAGAATAAGGCTTTGCTGGTACAATTTGAGCAATATATTATAAAAAACGTACTAAAAAGAAATCGTTAAAAATTTGACGGTGTGTATATTATCCAAAAAAGATTAAGTTTTTGTTATTATGTATTTACAAACCCTGCAAAATAGTCTATACTATTTTTGCAATACGGAAGGAGGCATAGTTTATGCGTACAGCACATATCATCAGGGATACAAAGGAAACAAGCATAGATCTTGAATTATCGCTTGATGGAGGAGAGGTACAGATAGATACAGGCATAGGATTTTTTGATCATATGCTGAATGCCTTTGCAGTTCACGGGGGCTTTGGTCTGAAGCTCAAAGTAAAGGGAGACCTTGAGGTTGACTGTCATCACACAATAGAGGATACAGGCATCGTACTTGGAAAAGCTCTCAGGGAGGCTTTGGGCAATAAAGCAGGAATAGCAAGATTCGGAAGCTTTTATGTACCGATGGATGAAGCTTTGGGCTTTTGTTCACTTGATATAAGCGAAAGACCGTTTCTTGTATTTGATGCTGTATTCCCCGAAGAAAGAATCGGAAGCTATGACAGCTGTATGACGGAAGAGTTCATGCGTGCCGCTGCGTTTAATGCAGGGATAACGCTGCATCTTAAATGTCTTTACGGCAAGAACTCGCATCATATGACAGAGGCACTTTATAAAGCCTTTGCCCATGCATTAAGACTTGCAGTAATGCCGACAGCTGACGATAAGCCGCTTTCGACAAAAGGCGTATTGTAATATAATAAATAACAAAAACAAATCTTTTATGGAAGGTAGATATATATGTTAGTATTACCCGCAATTGATATAATAAATGGTACTTGTGTAAGACTTATGAAGGGAGATTATTCCACAGCTGAAAAGGTAGCGGAAAATATCCTTGATACAGCAAAAAGCTTTGAAAAAGCAGGTGCAAAATTCATGCACATGGTTGACCTTGATGGAGCTAAGGAAGGAAAAAGACTTAATTCCGAAGTGATACTTGATGTAAGAAAAAATTGTGATATAAAGATAGAAGTCGGCGGAGGCATACGCACAATGGAATCCGTTGAATATTATCTTGAAAACGGCATTGACAGAGTAATCTTAGGTTCAGCGGCAATAAAGAATCCTGAATTTGTAAAAGAGGCAGTAAATAAATATGCTGAGAAAATAGCTGTAGGCATAGATGCAAAGAACGGTTTTGTATCAGCTGAGGGCTGGACAGATACATCCGAGATCAATTTTATTGATCTGGCAAAACAGATGGAGGCAATAGGAGTTCAGTATATAATATTTACGGATATATCAAAAGACGGGATGCTCAGCGGCCCGAATCTTACAATGCTTGACGAGCTTAAAGCTGCAGTGAAATGTAAGATAATCGCATCAGGCGGAGTTGCTACTTTAAAGGATATAATCAATCTGACAGACCTTGATATATACGGAGCAATATGCGGAAAAGCAATCTACAGCGGTTCACTTGATCTTGCACAGGCAATAGAGGTTGCCCATATGGCAAAGCATAACGGAAAAGGAGCAAATCTCTGATGGGAAAATTTGATTTTATCGAAGATTATTTTAAAAAATCCGACTTGATACCTGCTGTTATTCAGGAAGAATCAACAGGACAGGTGCTTATGCTTGCTTATATGAACAGAGAATCAATGCAGAAGACCTTTGAAACGGGTTATACATGGTTCTGGAGCCGTTCAAGACAGGAACTCTGGAATAAAGGGGCAACATCGGGACATCTTCAGAAAGTAATTGATATAAAGGGTGATTGCGACAAAGACACTTTGTTGGTAATAGTCGAGCAGACAGGGGCAGCGTGTCACACAGGAAGTCACTCGTGTTTTTTCAATAATATATGGGAGGATTATAAAAATGGAAAATCAGAATGAACTCTATGACCTTTACGAGACTATAATAAGCAGAAAGACAGAAAAACAGGAAGGCTCATACACCTGTTATCTTTTTGAAAAGGGTCTTGATAAGATACTCAAAAAGGTAGGAGAGGAATGCAGTGAAACGATAATTGCTGCAAAGAACGGTGATAATAAGGAGACCGTGCTTGAAATCTCAGATCTTATTTATCATCTTTTTGTAATGATGGCACAGCAGGGAATAACTGTTGACGAGGTAATGGCAGAGCTTGCAAAAAGAAGTCAGAAAACAGGAAACCTTAAAACATTTCATCAGGTAGATAAAAATACTTAAAAAAACAAGCTGTCGCTTAAAGCGGCAGCTCAATTTATATTTACAGCATTTTTTTAAAAAACATATTTTCGCATCGGCATACAATGACAGCGGTAAGAACTCCGAGCAAAGCCCCGAAAATAACATCTGTGGGAAAATGGACATAAAGATAAAGACGAGAAAACGCCATGATAAAGGCTAAAATATACATTGCTATACCGAGTTTTTTATTATACAGAAAGCAAACCGTAGCAAAAGCAAATGAAAAGAAGGTATGTCCTGATGGAAAGGAAGCATCGATTTCGGGGGCAACAAGAAGTTTGATGTTTGTATTCAGCTGATAAGGTCTCAGTCTTGCGACTATGGGTTTAAAAATCAGATTGCAGGGGATAAGCCCTGTTATAAGGGTGATCGTAAGACTTCGGCAGAAATTCCGTGTTTTTTTAATAAAAAAAGTGACGATAACGACAAGCAGCATAATGCCTCCTAAAACATACATAGGAGATAAAAGAGGCATTATTTTGTCGAGAGTATCATTTCGTATGTTTCTCTGAATGTGATTAAGTATATTAAATTCCCAGTCCATAAAACGACCTCCCAAATTTTGCTTTCTTCATTATACAAAAATATATGTTCAATTACAATACCTTTTTTAAAAAACAAATGATAATATGCAAAAAAGTGTACAAGGGAATATTATTTTTACTATTTTTACTTCTCGCAGAAATAGCTTGATTTTTTGATTCCACATGGTATAATTAAGAAAAGGAAACATACAATAAAGAAATGTGATGCGGATGAATATCAATGAAATGCCGCTTACTCCGGAAGAACGCCGTCAAAATAGTCTGAAAATTCTTAAAACACTCAGACCGATTGATGACACATTCATGCGTGAATTATTCAGAAACGACCTTGAGCTTGCAATATATGCTGCGTATAATTCTTGCAAAACCAGATCTGATACTCACGAAAGAAGAAACACAGTATGATCTCAAATACATATTAGGAAATCGTTCTGTAACATTGGATGTATTTGGCATTGATAGTACCGGCAAGCAGTATGACTGTGAAGTCCGGAAAGCTGATGATGGTGCAGACCGAAAAAGGGCAAGGTATCATTCAGCTGCTATGGATGTTGATAACCTTGAGGCAAGAGGAAAGTTCAAGGACTTACCGGATACATTTGTGATATTCTTCACAGAAAATGACGTTTTTGGCACTGGGCATCTTATTCATACAGTTGAACGAGTGGATACAATAACAGGTGAGCCTTTTGATGATGGTGAGCATATAATTTATGTTAATGGTGCTTATGACGATCCGAGCGATTCATCTGATCTTGCAAAGCTGGTACATGATTTCAGATGTAATCAGGCAAGTGATATGTTATTGCCGCCATTTGCAAACAAAACCAGATTTTTCAAAGAAACACAGGAAGGAGTGGATCGTATGTGTAAAATTATGGAAGAAACAGTTAATGACACAAGATATCGTGAGAAAGTAGGGATTGCAGTAGCAATGCTCCGTGACGGTAAGCTTTCAAATGAGGATATTGCAAAATATACAGGTTTGCCATTAGAAAAAATCAACGAATTAAAAGCCAATTTAGAGGACGTTCCGGCATAAAAAGCCCCGACACCGCTATCAAGTATTAACCTGATAACGATGTCGGGTTCAATTATTCCTTATTCTATTTTAACAAATCAACAAGCAAGTATTCACCTTTTGGTATATTAGCATTTTGTTTCTACTCTTTGATGCATTTACAAGTTTTTCGGAATTACTGAAGTATTCAAGGACAAAATCATAGGATTTTAAATTATACATTTTAAATATTATTTTTTATAAAAAGTTATTGATTTTTTTATCGGAATATAGTATAATTATCATGTTGCTGATGGCAGTAATAAAACAAGACAGAATCATGCATTGGGAGATGCGGGCGGACAGGTCCTGTACGACAGAGCATCGTGAACCATGTCAGGCGGGGAACCGAGCAGCATTAAGCGGGACCTTTGTGCGATACAGTCAGTCTGTTCGCCCGTATCTCCAAGTGTGTGACGCACTAAGCGGTCTGTCTTGTTTTTTTGTGTAGTGCAGATAAGTGAAAGGGGCGGCATTGAATGTATCGTGTGTTGTACAGAAAATACAGACCGAGGTTTTTTGCTGATGTAATAGGTCAGCCCCATGTTACCGAAACACTTAAAAACGAGATAAAAAGTGACCGTCTGGCTCACGCATATCTTTTTACAGGTTCAAGAGGAACAGGAAAGACCACTTGTTCAAAGATATTGTCAAAGGCAGTGAATTGCCTGAATCCTCAGGGCGGCGACCCATGTGGTGAATGTGAGATATGCAGAGGGATAGATGAAGGTACTGTACTTGATGTAGTTGAAATAGATGCGGCAAGTAATAACGGTGTTGACGATATACGTATACTGAAAGAGGAAGCAGCCTTTACTCCTGCTGCTGCAAAATTCAGGGTATATATCATTGACGAAGTGCATATGCTGTCTATAGGTGCATTCAATGCACTTTTAAAGACACTGGAAGAACCGCCGCCGCACGTGTTATTCATACTTGCTACAACAGAGGTACATAAGCTTCCCACAACTATACTTTCACGATGTCAGAGATTTGATTTTCACCGTATAGCCACCTCAGATATTGCACTGAGACTTAAAACTGTGTGTGAAAATGAAAAAGCTCAGATAGATGATAATGCGGCACTGCTTATCGCAGGAATAGCAGACGGAGCAATGCGTGATGCTTTGTCCCTGCTTGATCAGTGCATGGGCAAAGGGGAGCATATCACTGAAGATCTGGTAAGAGCTACCGCAGGACTTGCCGATAAAAGTCATCTGTTTTCAATGACAGAGGCTTTTCGCAATAAGGACAGTGCGGCTGCAATAGTTCTTATAGATCAGCTGTACAGTGATTCAAAGGATATGGCAAGGCTTTGTGAAGAGCTTATTGAGCATTACAGGGAGCTTATGCTTATAAAAACAATAAAAAAGCCCCGTGATATACTGGTAATGTCCGATGAAGATTTCAACCGTGCAACAGATCAGGCTATGGCAATTTCTCTTAGTGATGTTGTAAGGACTATAGATATTCTTAACGAGGCACATGAAAAAATGCTTCGCAGCTCAAACAGAAGGATAGAAATGGAAATGACAGCGGTCAGATTATGTTCTGACGAGGCAGGTCAGAAGATCGACCCCGAGCTTGCAAACCGTGTGGCAAGGATAGAAAAGGCTCTTATTGACCTGAGAGATCTTCCGCGTGAAATGTCTGCGAGACCTGTTTCTTCATCACCTGTGCCTCCGCCTGTGGCAAAACCTGATTTTGAGCTTATGGAGCAGCTGAGAAAAAATGCCGTACCAATGCCGCAGTGGCCTGAAGTTGTGGAAGAGATAAAGAAACATTCGCAGACCGTAGGTACAAGCTTTGACGGAAGTACAGCATATATATCAGGTAAGTATGTGCTTGTGGATTCGACAAATAATATATGCTTTGATATGCTCAGAAGTAATGACAGACTTCGCACACAGGTGCGTGATGCTGTAAAAATGGTAACGGGTCAGAATTATCTGCTCGGGAGATATTCATATCCTGATGAAAGAAAAGCGGAAGATGACCCGCTGTCAAAATTTGTAAAAGAATTAAAAACAGCAGGGATACCTGTTGAAGATAATAAGAAAAAAAATAATTCATAACGGAGGAAAAATAAAATGAAAGCAAGATTACCTAAAGGATACAGTAACGGCGGAGGAAATACAAACATTCAGCAGCTTGCACGTCAGGCACAGAAGATGCAGGAAGAAATGGATGCAGCAAGCAAGGAACTGGATGAAAAGGAATATACCGCAGCAGCAGGCGGCGGAGTTGTTACAGCAGTGGTAAAGGGCAGCCTTGAGGTTCAGTCAATAGAAATCAGCAAGGATGTTGTAGACCCTGAGGATATTGAAACACTTTCAGAGCTTGTTATTGCGGCAGTAAATGAAGCTATCCGCAAGGCAAGAGATGAAAAGGCAGAAACTATGGATAAGATCTCAGGCGGACTTAATGTTCCGGGCTTGTTCTGATCATGGCAGGATATAATGTTCCGTCACTGGAAAGGCTTATAGAACAGTTTGAAAGACTTCCGGGTATCGGTCATAAATCAGCGGAAAGACTTGCATATTATATGCTGTCTCTCCCTGAGACCGAAACTCAGAAATTTGCCGATACAGTGGTTGAGGCAAAGAAGAAGATCCATTTCTGTAAGGTTTGCTGTAATTTCACAGATAAGGATATTTGTCCTGTATGTGCTGACAAAGAGCGTGACAGATCTATTATAATAGTTGTAAAAGAGCCGAAGGATGTTATCGCCATAGAGAGAACCAAGGAATTCAATGTAACATATCATGTTTTACATGGACTTATTTCTCCTATGAATGGCATATCACCTGCAAATCTCCACATCAAAGAACTTCTTGCAAGACTGAACAATGATGAAGTCAAAGAGGTGATAATGGCTACAGGCCCGACAGTAGAGGGAGATGCAACAGGTATGTATCTGAATAAGCTGATACGTCCTCTTGGTATAAAAGTAACAAGATTAGGTCTGGGACTTCCTGTCGGTGCAGATTTGCAGTATGCTGATGAAGTTACTATCGCAAGGTCTATAAAAAACAGGTGTTCGTATGATGGAGGTTAACTGATGGCAAAGGAAAAATCCGCTGTAATAGCTCAGAATAAAAAAGCATTACATGATTATTTTATAATCGAAAGCTTTGAAACAGGAATAGAGCTTTGCGGAACAGAGGTAAAATCTCTGCGTCAGGGCAAGGTTAACCTGAAGGATGCATGGTGTACAATAGAAGACGGTGAACTCTGGGTAAAAGGTATGCATATAAGTCCCTATGAACAGGGAAATATATTCAATCGTGATCCTATGCGTGTGCGTCGTCTTCTGATGCACAAAAGGGAGATCATGCGTTTGTTTGGTCTTGTAAAACAGGAGGGTTATTCACTTATCCCTCTTTCATTATACTTCAAAGGTTCAAGGGTCAAAGTAAATCTTGGACTTTGCAAAGGTAAGAAGCTCTACGATAAGCGTAATGATATGGCGGAAAAAGCCGCAAAGCGTGATATTGAAAGAGCTGTAAAAATAAAGAATAGGTAATATTTATGTTGTCACACATGGGGGCGTAATGGTTTCGACGGGGAGTGTGAGCATAGGTAAGCGAGCAGTGGCTTTGCGGAACCACTATAAAATCCGTAAATCTTAAATAATAAACGACAACAATTATCCTGTTGCCCTTGCCGCTTAATTAGGCAAGCGTCTTCTTTCGGAGTACCACGACCGGAAGAGGGCGTCGATTAGTGGTGAACGTGAACGAAGGAGTGACCTGACTTTCGTCATGATCTTAGGTCTACCGAAACACAAAGCCTGTTTATCGGCGTTGTGCCGGGGGAATCCTAAATGATAAACTGCGCTCGGAGAAAACCTTTGTAAGTGCTTTTCGGACAGGAGTTCGATTCTCCTCGCCTCCACCATAGCTTATTAAAGTCGAACTATTCAGAGCTTGCTCAATGCTGAATAGTTCGGCTTTTTCTTTTTGAAGCAGATTGTATGTTATGACAATCTTATTATCATAGACATAAACAGCATTTACAAAACACTCTATAAGATCTTTTTTGTATTGTTCTGTAAGAACAACATCTTTATCAACCTGAAATTGAGTAAGCATATAGCGGATCTGTTTTTCGGTAAGTTTCGGCTGTGATACTTCAAGTTCTGAAAGTTCAAACTCCAGTTTTTCTTTCTGACACTCCAGTTCATTCATACGTTCTTTTGTTGTTGAAGTAATGATTCCTGCTTCTATAGCTTTCATAATGTTGTTTATAGATTTTTTAACACTTGAGAGCTGAGATGTGATTATTTGTTTTTCAGAGTCATTACTATATTCTGCAGCGGAAAGTTCAGAACAACGTTTTGCAATCAAATCTATGACATCATCCTGAAGAATATATTCCACTGTTACATCAATAACAATATTTTCCAATTTTTCTTTAGATATACTTTTAAAATTGCAATTTTTAAAACGTTTTTTACCCGAACAGTTATAGTAATAATGTCTTACTCCTGTTTCACTTGTTCCGTATTCGCCTGTCAGTCCTACACCACATTTACCACAGTAGGCTTTCCCGGTAAGCAGATAAACGGTTTTTCTTCCGGCAGCCGGTGCATGAGTATGAAATTTAATTTGCTCCTGTACCTTATTCCAAAGTTCATCAGAAACAATGCGAGGAATAACATTTGCTTGTTCATGGCTTTTTGTTTTATAGGTGCCTATGTACTTTACATTTTGAAACATACGATGAAAACTGTTTTTATTCCATTTATTGCCTCTTGCATTTTTTATACCTTTACTGTTCAGATCATCAGCAATCTGTTTAATACTTTTCCCGTCTGCATAATCGGTAAAAATTTTGCGGACAATTTCAGCCTCTTGTTCATCAATCACAAAGTGTCCATCATTATCAACTTTAAATCCGAAAGGATGATTTCCACCTGTCGATTTATGTTTAAGAGATGTTTCACGCATACCTCTCCGGATCTTTTGGGATAATTCAGCGGAATAGTATTCAGCCATACCTTCGAGCAGACTTTCCAGTATTATACCCTCAGGGCCTTCTGGAATTGCTTCTTTTGCATATAGCACACAAACATTGTTACGCTTTAATTTTGCTTTATACATAGCACTATCATAACGATTTCTTGCAAAACGGTCTATTTTGTATACTATAACAGCATCAAATGTCTTTTTTTCGCTGTCTTTAATCATTTGCATGAACGCTGTACGATGTTCCGCAGATCTTCCGCTTAAAGCTCTGTCAATGTATTCTTTGACTACTGTTATCCCATGTTTTTCAGCGTATTCATAACACTCTCTTAGCTGCCCTTCAATGCTCTGTTCATTCTGCCTGTCGCACGAATAACGTGCATAAATTACTGCTTTCAAAAAAAAACTCCTTCTTTCACCCCTGTCGGTACTGGTAATACCGGCAGGGATTTTTTATTTCAGACATTTTTGCAGATCTTCAACATTGTTGATTTTTACTGCATTCTGTCCGGGTATCTTAAATTCTGCTGTATTGTCAGGGTAAATTTTTACGATTCCGATTTTGCGATTATCTTGGTATACATGGATTTTTAAACAATCCTGAGCTGCTTCTTCCTGTGTACGGAAGTTGACAAGAATTTGTTTTATTTGATCTAATAAATTTATAATATTAGGTTCATTATCCGAAACAGAATTAGTTTCTGGTGTTTTCAGATTCAATGAATTATTTAGTGTTGCTGCTGAATAATCAATAGTTCCATCAGGTTTACTCTTTGATATTGTATATTGTTCAGCCAAAGCTGTCATATGAAATTCTGCCGCAGGTTCAATGTGATGAACAAGTTGTTCCAACTCTTTTAATGATACGTGAAAAAATTCCTTACGTTTATTTACTTTATTTACACGTCTTGCATCGAGTATTTTATGTAATTGATTTTCAAGAGCAACTGCATTATCTGAGAATATAAAGCTATGAACATCAAAAGGAAATGGAACACTTGCATTGCCCAGTTCGTCAATTCTTTCCTGAGGCTCTAAACGACGTGTCATACCTACCTTAAAGACATTTTCACCGAAAGAACCAATGTTGCTGATAATATAAACATTTCCTGCCTGACCATTCTGAAGATTGATAACTTGCTCTTTTTTATCTTCAACAGCATTTAGCATTGTTTCAAGTTCCAAAAGTCTTGCTTTGAGTTTTTCCATCTCATCAGTATCAGCGGTTTCAATTGCCAATCTGACATTATCCATTTCGTTTTTGTATTTTGCTTCTTCCTTTTCTAATTTTTTCTGTTGTTGTTCAAGCTGTTTTCTTTCCTCTGCTTCCTGACGCATCTGTTCTTTGATTGCTCTTTGTTCTTCTTTAATACGTTCTTTCTGTGTATAATATTCATATTCTATTTCTATAGCCTCAATATACAAAGTTTCCATTTCTAAAATAAACTTTTTGATTGTTGGTGCTATACTTTGATTTCCGTTTGAAGAAATGTTATAGTATTTTTCTAATAATTCTTTTATTTTATTTTTTGCATCATCAATTTTACCAAGTTTCAAATTCAATAGTACATTTTGAAGTTCAGATTCAAGTGCAAGCACCATAAGCTGATACACAGCTTTATTACTCTTAGTTGTATATCTATTTTCGTATTTATCAATAACATTTTTAACACTTTCTCTATTATTGGATATTAATTTTCTTAATGCAGGAACATCAAGAGAGTTTATCTGCAGTTCGTCAATTTCCTTTACAAGAGAAGTTGCTTCAATTACAAGGTTATATGTATTATATCTGTTATCTCTATCTGCATCAATTGCTTTTTGAATAGCCTTTAGAGTAGTATTAATTGATTTAACTTTTAATTTTGCAGAATCAATTTTTTTGTCATACTTTTCTTGTTCTATAATAATTGATTTTGAAATGTTATCTAATTCGTTTTGTAGTTTTTCCTTTTCTTGTTGTTTTAACAGCTCAGTTGCTTTTAAATCTTCTAAGGCATTATTTTTTTGCTGTTTAAGGCTATCAATATCCTGTTGCAATTTTCTTTGAGTCTCTCCTGATATTGTTTTCTGAAGTTCATCAAAGTTTTGTTTTAATTGAAATCGGTCATCACTAAGGTCTTTTAGATTTTTTTTAAGATTATCATTATATGATTGTAATTCAGCAATCTGAGATTTAAGCTGTTCATTTTCTTGTTTTATTGCACTTGCATGAAAAATATCAAAAAATCCCACTTTTACACAACCTTTCTTTTTAACTAATTATGAAACCATTATTCACTTTTGCCTCAAAAAAATTAGTAGCTGTATCCATATAAATCTGATGAAGTGAATCCATTCATTGCAAACATAACAGAATTATTATAAGCATTAAAACGATTTGTTGTTATATTTTTTAAATCGTAGTCTTTAAAGTTAATTGAAACTTTCGCCATTAGTTCACTTATGTAAAAGTTTTCAGTGTATTCGTATATGCTACACAAGTTCATTTCTTCTATGATCGGAACTGGACATAAAAAATTTCTCGCAAAACAATTAGCTTCCCTATTTTCTGTAACTCCATCTTTCGTGTGTCCAAGAATAATGTGACCTAACTCATGTGCTAATGTAAAACGTATTGTTGTTTGGTCTTTTAAATCATTGTAGAAAATAATATAACGACTTTTAGACTTATTAAAGGTTGTAAAACCATGAAAAGAGGGAACAACCTCAGTAATTAATTTATTAAAAGAAGTATTCATTCTTTTAGCTAACTCTGTATACCTGTGCAAACTGATATTTTTAATCTGCTTAATTACACTAAAAATACAAATAGGCAAAGAAAATTCACCAAATTGAATTAAAACATCATAGGCAGCATTTGTAGCTTTTATGTAATCAGGGAAATTAATCATTCCAGTCCTCCCCAAACATTATTTTTGCCATTTCCAACAGTTTTTTTCTATTCTCAGGGGTTGTATTTTTTGCATTACGATTTAATATTACTAATTCTTCCGGTAGCTCCTCAACATTATTTGAGGAGCTTTTTTCATTATCAAGTAAGAAATCAATGGAAACATTAAAAAACCTTGCTATTTTTTTAAGTGTTTCTGTATCTGGGATTCTTTTCCCTGTTTCCCACATTGCGATTGTTCCTGTGGCAATATTAAATTCAGAAGCAAACTGTGTTTGTGTCATACCTTTTTCTTTTCTTAATTGTTTTAAATTATCGGCAAACATAATATCACCTCTTTCGTTACTATTATATCACGCTCTGTTATATTTTTCAAATAATTTTATAACATTTTGTATAAACTCACGAAATGTTAAAGCGTTATTGACTTATAACAAATTACGAGTTATAATTATAACATATTGTGAGAAAAGAGGTGATTAAAATAATTGCACTATATAAATACAGGCTCAGAAAGCAGTTGACTCAGGCTGCACTTGCCAAGCAGTTAAACGTAACACCAAACTGTATAACTCAGTGGGAAAGCGGTGCAAGAAGACCGAATATAGTCATGCTGAAAAAGCTTGCAGAGGTACTTGAATGTACAACAGATGATCTGCTTGAACCAATTGAAAGCTGAGCTACAATATGACACAAAAAGAAAGGCAGGTAATAACCAATGGCAAACGAACTTA
>OMZF01000030.1 GCA_900315465.1 uncultured Eubacteriales bacterium
AGCATCAGCAACAGGCTCACAGGTACTCGGAAAACTCACAGAAGTCGGAGTGAATACGGCAGGCAAAATGCTTGCCCACGGTGCGTCCTACCTTATAGATAACGGAAATCTTAAGGGATTTATGGACAAAAAAGGCTACGGAATACTCAAGGAAGCAGGATTGTCTGCTTTATCAATAGGCGGAGATTATCTCAAAGGTAAAGGACTTGAGCTGCTGAAAGATAAGTTCGGCGGACTGAGCAATTCACAGCTTGTAAATTCACTTACAAAGGCTTATGAATATTGCAAGGATAAAGCACCTGCACTTACAAATATTGTTACAAAAACCGGCAAAGACCTTGTGGGCAGTCTGTCATGGAGTGACCTCGCAAAACTCAAAGATCCGTCAAGCTTTGCAAAGGAACTTGGAAACAGAGCATTGGGCAGCCTTGTAAGCAATGCAAAGGGTGAAGTGGGTAATTTCGTTCAGAATGATCTTAACAACCTGACAGGCGGTGCGGTAGGTGATGCTGTGAACAGTGTTGTAAACAGTGATTTCGGTAAAGCAGTAGCAGGCGGTTATCAGAAAGTGACTGGTATTATTGACGAAATAAAATCAACTTCATCAGGTTTCACTGAAAGTATAAGCAATGCGATAGGTCATATCAGCGGTGAATTCAAGGATGTTACAAGCAGTATAGGTTCAATTTCCGATATTATAGGAAAAATAAATGTCGGTACAGGTGTTTCAAATATTGCGGATAAACTTGGAAGTTCATTTGGAATAAATACAAGTAAGATAAGCGGTATCAGCGGAACTCTCGGAAAAATAATAGGCTCTGCAACAACTAATCCCGTTCAGAATATATCCCATATCTTCGGAAACAGCGGCAGTAAAGCAATAAGTTCAATATGCGGAAGCAGTTTCTCAAAAACGCTCGGTACTGCTGTGGATGCTGTGAGTAAAGCCGATAATTTTACCAAATCCACAAATACAAATATATCATCGATCTTATCGCACATAAGACTATGATCGGAGAATCAGTGGTGATGATAATTGAGAATTAATATTAAAGTAAATTTCAACGGTGATGAAATGTTTCATCCGTTTGCTGCAGGCGGTGCATTGGAATATTTACCAAAAATGCTGGCTATGCAATCAAATGTAAAAGATGCATTTGTTGCTGTAAATAATGCACTGTGCAACGTCAACGGAGGATTGGGTGAGCTTACAGAAGCCCATGAATTTCTGGGTGACCGTATACAATACAAAGAAGAAAAGCTTAATGAACAGATAATTTATAAAAGTCAGGCTATCGCAGATTTTTTATCAAATGCCCTTCAAACCGAAACAAAGATAATTGTAAAGATTCAGCTCAAAAATATAAAATTTTATAAAATAAATAAATGGGCAAGAACAGCTGATATGAGGTCACTTGGTGAAAATATAAAGATAGCAGTAAAAAGTGCCTGGAAAAGCACTGTGAAGTTTGTCCGTGGGCATTCTACAGAAATCAAGATAGTTCTTGCTGTTGTGGTGGTAGCAGCTTTGATAGCACTTTCTATTTTTACAGGAGGAGCAGCTGCTGTGCTGTTTGGTATGATGGCAAAAGGTGCCTTGACAATGATGCTTGTCGGAGGTGCTATGGGAGCCGGCTTTGGATTGTTGAGCGGAGGAAGCTTCAAACAGGTAACGGCTCTTATGGCAGACGGAATGTTATTCGGTGCGATAGGCGGTGCGGCATTCGGAGCAGGCGGATATATCTTAGCCGGAGGTGCTGCTGCCGGTGCAGGCGGTTATCTTGCCGTTAATACGGCAGCTACTCTTTCACAGAATGTGTCAGCTTTTGCTGTAAGATCACTTGGCAGTATGCTTGCAACTTTTACAGGTCATGTCATAGATACGGCTGGTACTGATAAATTTATGAATGCTAAATTCCAGAATAATTTTGCAATAAGCACGGCTTTACAAATGGCAGGCGATTTAATAGGTATGGGAATGGCATATAAACTTACTCAGACAGGAATTACCATACCTACGTTATCAAAACTTTCAGAAAAAGGCATTTTCAAAATAGTAAAAGATTTGGGAATAAAAAATGCTCCGGCTGTTTCAAAAACAGCTGCTGTCAAAGATGCAGCAGTTACTACTCCGGTGCTGAAAGGTACTACACCTGCTGTAACAGGCAGCAAATGGAAAATGCCGGATCTTTCAAAGTTTATGCAGAAATTCAAAAGTAATAAGCCTGCACCCGCTAATGTTGCTTCTGCTGAAGGAACAGAAGCATCGATAAAAAATAGTGTTGCTTATGTTGAAGGTTCTGAAGCACCGATAAAAAATAGTGTTGTCTATGTTGAAGGAACCCAAGCGTCGATAAAAGGTAATATTGCTTATGTTGAAGGTTCTGAGGTTTCATTCGGTAAAATTGTGGATATTTATCCGGACGGAACGGCTGTTGTACGTGAGCCGGGTCAGGGATTTAAACTTCCGGATCTTAAAGAATTTTTTATAAATGATGTAACAAAAACAGCAGATGGCACTACTATAAAATTCAATTCTATGCCATGGCAGAACAATCCGTTCATTTTAGATAGTACAAGAGCATCAGGGTTCAGAGCGAGTGGTATGCAGATAGCGGCAAGTTATACAATCCCGACAACAGGTACTGTTATAAATCATGCATATACTTCTGATGGAGCAGCGAATTTTCTGATGGGAGATACATTGAATATTAATTTCAACTATTTCAAACCGGTGGGAAATCCGGTAGTTTTTCCGGATAAAATAAATGTACCGGATATAAACATTCCAAGCGATAAATAAAAATGCATTCCATAAACATCGGGCAAAAATAAAAAAGACGATGTTTATAGATATAAAAAATTATTTAATAAACGAGGTGGAAAATTTGGATATTGAAGCTTATAAGGAAGCGGTAGGCAATGCCGATATAGCATTTGCCAACGGAAAATTTGAAAATGCGGTATCATGGTATGATAAAGCACTGAAAGAAGCACCGAATGATGAATATTCTCTCTCAAAAGCAGGAACAGCACTTGTTTCGATCAGTAAATTTGAGGAAGCATTCGGATATTTCCAGAGAGCAGTTGAAGCAGGCCCGGAAAACGGTGATAACCTCTTTAATCTTGCAAATGCATATTTCTTCTCGGGTGATATTTCCAAAGCGATGGAATATTATACACAGGCTGAGATAAAAAAATGTTCTGATGATGTAAAGGCAAGAATTTATTATCAGATGGCTCTTATGTGTTCCATAAAAATGGATTACAGCAATGCACTTGTAAACTATCAGAAATACGAAGATGCAGACAAAACAGGTCAGGCAGCAATAGATACAGAAGTTATTGCAGAAAGAGTAAGTCTGTATATCAAGCTTGAGGATTATGAAAATGCTCTCAAATATACGATGAAATGGCTGTCACTCGCACCGTCTGATCTGAGGTGCTATATAGTATATTTCAATCTGCTTATGGCAGAGGAACAGTATGATAAGGCACTTTCTGCTCTTGATGATGCCGAGAAATATGCTGTAAAATCTCCGGAAGAGCAGTATGCAGTAGATGTGAGCAGGGCGAATTTCTATGCTGCGGCTGCCGGAACTGAGATCGACAAGGACAGTAATTTCAACGACAAGGCATATGAACTTATGAATCAGCTTGTTGTCAGCGAATACGGTTCACCCGAAGAAAAGAATGAATTGGTTCTCGCACTTGGTGAACTTTGCATATCAATGCAAAAGGTAGATGAAGCAATCCAGCTTATGCAGATGCTTACCGAAGAGTCTGAGACAGCAGAAGAAGATGCTGCTCCTGCAGGTGAATTATCATTTGAAGCTGATCCTGCAGAAGTAGATGCCGTTATGACGTCTCAGCTTGCTGCTATGGAAGCAAAGGTAGCATCCGGAGAGATAAGTGAAGATCTGGGTGACAATGTTCCTGTGAATTATGACGAAAACGGCAATCCTGTAAGGGATTATCCTGACGGCATATTCGGTGAGGATGAAAACGGTTATAAGCTGCCCGAATTTGAAGGCGTTGATATGAAGGCACTTGAAGAGCAGGATGCAGAGGATGAAAGAATTGCTAAGGCAGTATTCAAAGCAAAAGTCAATTTCACGCTACTTACTTGCTATGCTTTCAAAGAGGATTATGAGCAGACGCTTAAATATGCACGCCTGGTAAAGAATACTCCCGATAACACATATTATTCATTCTTCGGCAGATATTCCGAAGCTTATGCTATCAAAAAGCTTGCACAGCAGGGTAAGCAGTTCACAAAAGAACAGGCTGACAGAAAGTATCAGGAAGAACTGGCATTCTTCCGTGCACAGATGCTCAAAGCAAATGAGGATTCTGCATATGCACTTATATTCCGTACCAGAATGTATGCCGAAACCGGCAAATTCGATAAGGCTCTTGAACTTGCCGAGCTTATGACTGATTCTGATAAAGCGGCTCTTGTACAGTATGTTGATGAATGCCGCAAGGAGCAGGGAGAAAGCTGAAAGGGGTGAGCTGAATGTCTGAAATACTTATAGACGAAGAAGAACTTCAGAAAGCTCACAATGATTTTATGGAGCTGGCAGCAAAGGCAAAATCACTGCTCAAGGATATAGAACAGCTTAATGAGGAAATTAAAACGGGTTTTGATACACCGGCAGGAAAGATATTTTATAATTCCTATAAAGACTGTTTGTGTGAGCCGCTTAATCAGCAGATAATCGTAATTGAGCATATTGCAGAAAACCTTCTGACTGCTAAAAGTATGTATCAGTCTGTATTTGATGAATACAGGGATCTGGTAAATACGATCAATTCAAGCGACTGATGTTATCTTAAAAAGATAACCGTAAATAAAAATAACTGAGAGGAGAAAAACAATTATGGCATCAATACTTTCAAACGCAACTATTACAAACGCAAAAGGCAGTGTTACATCATATGTTGCAACTGCACAGGGACTTTATGACGAGCTTCAGAACGTTATAAATACCCTCACATCCGCAGGCTTTATGGGAGATTCGGCAGACGGTTTCAAAGAATTCTTTACATCAAAGGCTACACCGGCTCTCGTTGCAAATCTTACAGACCCGCAGGGTTCTATCACAGCAGGTATAAACGGTATGCTTGATTCTGTAAAGACAACACTTCTTGATACTGTTGACCCGCAGCTCGGTGACATAAACAGAAATCCCCAGCAGTAATATAAATGAAATATTAAAGTAAAGGAGTAAACCGTTATGGCTGATATAGTTTTTAAATTTGATGAAATGAGAAATGCCGCTTCCAAAATAGAGGATATATCAAACAGATATAAGGCAGCTTCACAGAAATTCCAGACCGATTTTGCAGACGCTACAAAGGACTGGGAAGGTGCAAGTAAGGATAAGCTTACACAGTTTATTACAGGTGCTGTAAATGAATATATGGGTACAACCGTTCCCGGTATCGTTACCGCACTTGCAGAGCTTATAAAGGCTAATGCAGATCAGATGGAGAAGGCAGACCAGCAGCTTGCTGACAATATACCGACCTCTCTCGGCTGATAAAAACCTGAATATAAAACGGGTGATGCTATATGGATAATATCGAAAAATCAATGTCGGGTGAGCAGGAGCTTATTGACATTGAAGAAAAAAAAGAACAGTTTGAATATGAAATGACTCAGGTCTTGCTGATGTTTAAAAACGAGGCAGAAGCCCTCAAGGCAAAAGACGTTTCCGAGTATCTTGAAATGGAAGTCGGAAAAGCTGAGGTCAGTTTTGAAGCACCCGAAATTGAAGTAAAGGGTGTTAAGGCAGCAAAAATTGCCGAAGTGAAAGAAATAGCACCGTCTGAAAATGTGTTTGAGGTAAGTGTAAGCGGTATTGAAGTGCCTGAAGTGAAAAAGGCAGAACAGGTAATTTTCGGAGAATTTGTGGCATCTGTAAATGCTGATGTTCCAAAAGTTCCTGTATTTTCGGGTATTTCTGGTGTCAAAGCGGATGCTCCCGAAAAAGCTGTCAATATAGCTGAAGTGCCTGATGTAAATGTTAAAGTTCCGGAAAACATTGCTTATGAAGTAAGTATTCCCGAAACGGCAAAATATGAGGAGAATATTCCGTCATATACCGCAAAGGCAATCCAAGCCTTTGAAGTGGGTAAAGTTTCGGCAGCCGTTCCCGAAATTGAAAAGTTTACTGTAAGCGATGATTTAAAAGTTGCAGGTACTGTAAGCGTGAGCATAAGTGAAAATATGCCTGAAACTGCGATAAACTCTGATTCATTCGTATTAGGAGAAGTAAAGGCGGAGAAGTTTTCTGTATCAGTAACCGATACAGCTATGCCGGCAATAACCGTACTTCCCGTACCGCAAAAGGCAGAAATACCAAAATACCCCGAAATACCTCCGAAGCCCGATTTCAGTTCATACTATAATGATATAATCGAGGCTTTAAAGGGTGAACTCTGACCTGATATAAAAAATCGGCTGTGCAGACACTGAATCGGAATGATTATTTGAGTGGAACGTAAATTGCCCCGTTGGTGTCGATTTGCGTTCCTCTTTTTTGTTAAGAAATGTTATCTGAAAGGGTGAGTTTATGGAAAGCAATAAACTGCTTATAGGCGTTCAGTTTGTTGATCCGAGAAATAATAATAAAAGTCTGGTGTTTGAGCTTATCGTACTTCGTGATCTCACCCTCAGACAACTGATAGACGGTATTAAATATGGTCTTATCAAAAAGGGTGAAGATAAGTTTTATAAAAGATGCCGTGAGATATTTAATGAATGTGTATCTGTAACGGATGCAGGCGGACTTTATAAAAGAATAACTCTGACCTCCTATAATGATGCACTTTTAAGCGAAAAAGTAAACGGAGTAAGGGCTGCTATAAGAGAATCGGATATGAAAAAAACACTTGTTGAGGCAGGTTTCATATCTGCCACAAGAATAGTATTCGACCCCACGGAATCATACCGTTCATATGAAATAAATACCTCTGTTATAATACCTGCCTTTAATCCTGCTCAAAACGGGAAGGATGGATTTTCTTTCCCTGATTACAACATAAGTACAAGACAACTCAGCAGATTTGACGATACACCGGTTGAAATAATTCCTCCGTCAAATCCTCCTCAGAAGCCGGAACAAAATATTTTAATGATGCTTCTGCCTACAGTTATCACCATTTCCGTCACAATAATATCAAGAATAATGACAAGCGGCAGCGGGTCAATCGGAATGGTGCTTGTAAGCTCAATAATGAGCCTTGTAACTGTAGTCATTTCGGTTATAAATTTTATCCGTCAGAATAAGAAGTACAAAAAAGATCTTGAAAGATGGCGGAATGAATACGAAGAATATATAGACAAAACTATTTCAAAAATACTCGAAAGACAGGAAAAGGATGCCGCAAAACTCGATGAATCCTATCCTGATATAAATGATTTGTTTGACGAAAGCAAACCCGAAAAAAGTGTATACGGAGTTTGCGGAAGTATTTTCAGCCGTTGTCAGGAAGACAGCGATTATCTTACAGTAAGGCTCGGAACTTCCGATATGGTTGAAAATTACTTTGAAATCAAAGGAGGCAAGAGGGATGTTATATTCTCCTCGGAAGGCTTCAGGATAAAATTTGACAAAGTGAAGCTTTATATCTCCGATGATGCTGATTATGACAATAAGGAAGATGAAACGTATTATCTCACAAATCTTCCTAACCATATAGCCGAAAAATACAGATATATGAAACGTGCGGCAATGCTGTTTTCACTGCGGAACTGCGGTGCATTGGGTATAATTGCACCGAACAGTGTTTTTTATGAAAGACTTATACAGCGTATGGTATTTGACCTTTGTTTCTATCATAGTCCCGACGATTTGCAGTTTATTGTTTTGTTTGAACCGACAGATGATCCCGATAAGATAGAAAGCTGCATAAGTAATTTCAAATTTATGCCGCATTTCAGAGATCTGTTTTCGGATCGTTCACAGTTTGTATTTGATGATGTAAATGCCGGTATGGTATTCAGCTCAATGCTGAGTGTAATGGGTGAGCGTTCTGCAATGGCAGGACAGGGAGTGCATTTTCCGCATATAGTATTCATTGTATATCACGAATACGGTATTAAGGAACACGCTTTTGCACAGTATCTGCCTAAAAAACCCGAACCGGGCAAGCTTTATGAAAATCCTCTCGGAATAACATTTATCTTCCCCAAGGTATATAAAGAACATCTTCCGGCATATTGTAATGATGTTATAACATTTTCCGGAGATCATACAGCAAAGATAGTTCCCCATGATGATGACCTTTTGGCAAGAGAATTCAATTTCAATATCTCACCGGAATGGAATGCCAAAATATATAATACATCCAAAATACTTTCATCTCTTTGCTATTCCAAAATATCACAGAATGGTAAAGTTCCGTCAGCCGTAAGTCTTTTTGAACTTTACGGTTATTCAAAAAATAATCTTGATATAGGAAAACTTTGGGATTCAGAAAACAGAATAAATGTAATAGAAACACTTTCCGTTCCCATAGGCAAGACAGAAAACGGAATAACCTGCCTTGACCTGCACGAAAACTTTGATGGCCCGCATATGCTTGTGGCAGGTACAACAGGTTCGGGTAAGTCTGAAACGATAATAACATATCTTCTCGGACTTTGTATGTATTTCAGACCTGATGAAGTCAATATGATGCTTGTGGATATGAAGGGCGGTGGATTTATCAAACGTATAGGCACACTTCCTCATGTAGTAGGATCTGTTACCGATGTTGACGGTGATGAAAACGGTACAGGTGCGGAATATATGCTTGCAAGATTCCTTGATTCACTTCGTTCCGAAATAAAGAGAAGAAAAATATTGTTCAATTCAATGCACGTTGACAGCATAAATCAGTATATAGCAGCTTGCCGCAGTATTGATTCCCATATCAAGAAGATAAATAACCGTCTAAGAGGAGAGGACAAGCCTCCTCTCACAGAAGCGGAAGAAAAAGCAATAAGAGATCAGGCAAGAGATGACTGTCTTGCACATCTTGTACTTGTAGTAGATGAATTTACTGAACTCAAGCGTTTTTCAAGTGAAAGCAATGATATAGATTTCATAGGCGAAATAACTACTATCGCAAGAGTAGGACGAAGCCTCGGATTTCATATCATACTTATTTCACAGAATATTGAGGGTGCAATAACCGATGATATAAGAGTAAACTCAAAATCCCGTCTTTGTCTTAAAGTTGCGACCAGACAGGCATCAAAGGAAATGATAGGAAATGACCTTGCGGCAAGTCCAACAATGCCCGGACACGGACGTGCATATCTGCTTGTTGGTACAGGCTCAAAATTTGAGTATTTCCAGTCAGGTTATGCAGGAGCAGTAGCAGAGGAGAATTTTGAACTTCCGATGGAAATAGTAGAGGCATCAAAATCGGGAGTATATACAAAATTCTACCGTTCCGAAAAGGATAATACTGATGCGATAAAACGCAAAAAGGAGCTTGAGGCACAGGGTAAGCTTGAAACACAGCTCAATGCTGTAGTAGGTGCGATAAAGACATATTATAATAAGAATAAAGACAAATATCCTAAAGTACATATCATCTTTGAAAAGCCGCTGCCTGCAAAAATTGTTTACAGGGACGGCAAGATATATGAAGAAAAAGACGGTAAATATGAAGTTGTCAGGGAGGTGAAGGAATGAGAAATCTTGCTATAGGAATATATGATGACCTTGATAATCAGACACAGCCGGTTATGTATGTAAATCCTGCACTTTGCAATATGATAGTATTCGGCGGTCATATGAGCGGAAAGACGACATTCATAAAAACTCTGCTTGTACATATGCATGAAAATATTGATCCTTCACTTGAAACGGATATTTATATCCTTGACTTCGGCGGAAATTTAGGACAGTATAAAGGACTTAATCTTGTGTCAGCCTGCTTTGATAATTCCAATGAAGAAAATATCAGGCGTATTTTCAGAACTGTGGAAGACAAAGTAGAGAAGAATGTAAAAATACTTGCATCAAGACAGTTTCAGGAGGTCTATTACAGTGACGAACAGAAAAAACCTGCACATATAATGCTGATAATAGATAATGTAAACTCTTTCCTTTCTGATGAAAGATATGAAACATACCATGACACACTTATAAAATTATGCAGAGAAGGTCTTTCAAAAGGTGTAAGCGTGGTATTTACGGCATCAGACCTTTCGGGAGGCGTATCACGTTATCTCGGAAGTTTTGAGATGAAGTTTGCCCTTGAAGGCTCGGCTGATAAATATGTTGATATTTTCGGACAAAGAGTAAGTGAGCCTATGCGTAATTCGGGCAGAGGTGTAACGATAGTGAACGGAAAACCAAGGGAGATACAAATATTTCTGCCGTTCATGGATGAAAAAAAGGAACTTCCTGAATTTACGGAAAATACATTAAAAATAAAAACTCTCACTCAGCACCTGAAAGGTTTTGACGGAGATCTGACAGAGGATAATTTCTTTGAATTCATAGCGGATAGTATTGAGGAAGAAATAGATACGGAAAATCCCGTTGTGGGACTTGATTATTACGATCATCTGCCTGTTACAGTAAATATGCACGATATACATTCTGTTGCAATATACGGCAAGAAAAAATTCGGAAAAACAAATCTTCTTAAAGTGCTTATCCGTTCCATAAGGAGATCACATCCAGAATACCGCTTTATATTCTTCGATGACGGACGAAAAGAGCTCGAGGAAATATATCAGGAAACAGGAGGTACTTATATCACTTCTCTTGATGAATTCAGCGAATTTCTTGACAGTAAAGGCTATTTTGCAAAAATGGAAAGAGGAGTCATTAATAAGGATTTTGTTGAAAAGGATAATTTCGGAACAGTATTTGTTTTGCAGAATAAAATGCTGTTTCAGGCAAACGGTGCTCAGCTTCTCAAAAATGTATTTCCAAGAATGATAGCGAGTGCAGAGGAAAAGGGCTTCTGGTTTATCTTTTCCGATGTTCGCAAAGTCGGCAATAATGACCGTGATACTGAATCATCTCTTAATAACAGCATTGCAGCGGCATTTCTGCTTGATAATATTTCGGAATTCGTTTCAGACAGAGGCAGCCGTTCCGTTTTCGGAGAAATGGATCCGAAAGAACTTAAAAGCGAATATGCAAGATGTTCTGTAGGAGACGGTTATTATTACGATATTGAATCTGATGACCTTAAAAAAATCAAAATAATAAAAGCTGATTAAAGGAGGCAATTATAATGGCAGAAATTAACCATGATGAATACCATAGCATTGATACACGTGTATTTGACAAATGTATTCAGAAAAAAGATGAATTTATAAGGAGATATGATGAGCTTTATTCTGATTACGATGCTATAATCAACCAATTAAAGCCTAACTGGAAAGGAACTGCTGCTGATATATTTTTTGAAGATGCCGGAAAGGTACGAACAAATATCGGCGGAATAAAGGATATACTTGGGACGATGTGTGATGTACTTGAGGACTGCCGCAAGGTTTTCGGAGAAACAGATCACTCTTTGGGTGATTTTAACCGTGATCCTAACCAGGAATAATATGGTGATGTAAATGAAGACGGAATACAGTCTTTTTACCAATAAGGGAAACCGCCCTGTAAATGAAGACAGTGCAGGTTTTGTGCATAAGGGCAATGCATGGTGTTTTGCTGTTTGTGACGGACTCGGAGGACATCAGAAGGGTGATGCAGCATCAAGCATTGCAGTGGAAAAGATAAAGGAATATTTTCTTTCATGCAGTGATATTGATTCCTTTGCAAGAGGAGTTATCGGATATGTTCAGAATGCTGTAATAAACGAACAGAAAAAACTCGGACTTGTTGACAAAATGAAAACTACTGCTGTTATACTTGCATTTGATGGAAGCAGGGGAATATCTGTTCATACAGGAGATTCACGCTTGTATCAGTTCAGGGACAACGAAGTTATTTTTCAGACGGAAGACCATAGTATACCTCAGATTCTTGTGCGTATGGGGGAAATGGATAAGTCTGAAATACGTTCACATCCGGACAGAAATAAACTTCTTAGAGCCATCGGAGATGACAGGGAAGAAATAAAACATGACATATTTTGCTTTGAGGTAAGAAGCGGGGATTCATTTCTGCTTTGTTCGGATGGATTCTGGGAGCCTGTTACGGAAGAAGATATGACCGGATTACTTAAAAACAGTAATTCACCTGAAAAATGGCTTAAAAAAATGTCGGAGCTTGCAGTTAAAAACAGCAGCGGCAAATCAATGGATAATTATACGGCAATAGCAGTAACAGTAAAGGGGTGACCTGAAGTGGTATGCGAAATAAGATCTTTTATCGGTACAAGGTCGGTTCAGGAAGATCATGCCGCATTTTGTGAAAATGAAAAAGGTCTTTTTGCTGTTGTCTGTGACGGTATAGGCAGCCGTGCCGACGGAGGATCATCTTCCAGACTTGCGGCAGACAGGTTTATTGAGCTTTTTTGTAATGAATATATAAAGAATTTCCCTGCATTTATTACAGATGCTGCCGAGAGGATAGATGCCGAAGTATTTGAAAATTTCGGCAAAAACAGCGGTACTGCTGCTGTGGCTGCTTTTATCACAGGTAATAAGCTGTATTGGCTTTCTGTTGGTGACTGCCGCATATACATAATAAGAAGCGGCAGAATAAAACAGATAACCACCGACCATACATACAAATATGTTCTTGATTTGAGAAGAAAGAACGGGATCATTGATGAACACGCATATAACAGGGAAATAGAAAAGGGTGGTCATCTTGCAAGTTTTATCGGTATGGGAGGAATTGATATAGTTGATGTGAGTCTTGCACCGCTGAAACTTAAAAGCGGAGATAAGATTCTGCTTGTTACAGACGGGCTTTATAAGACATTGACTGAAAAATCCGTATATGATATAATATCCTCGGATAAAAGTGCAGAAATTATCGCAGATAAACTTATTGATGCAGTAAAAAGATCTGAAGGGTCTATTGATAATACCACTCTTGCTCTTATCTATTTTGATGTAACGGAGGGAAAAACATGAAACTTAAACGCTGTCCTAATTCACATTATTATGACGGTGATAAATATGACAAATGTCCGCATTGTAATGCTGCAGCAGAACCGGCACCGCCTAAGCCGGTAATGGAACCAGCACCGCAGCCTGAACCTAAGCCTGAGCCGCAGCCGATACCACAACCTGTAC
The DNA here is from genome assembly GCA_900315465.1 of uncultured Eubacteriales bacterium. GTDB lineage: Bacteria > Bacillota > Clostridia > Oscillospirales > Acutalibacteraceae > UBA1213. The sequence goes on from OMZF01000030.1 coordinate 13,226, forward strand.
CGCAGCCTGCACCTCAACCCACACCACAACCTGTACCGCAGCCTGAATCTCAACCCACTCCGCAACCCGTACCACAGCCTGTTCAGCAGACTTCACAGCATACATGGGTATGTAATTGCGGAGCTGAAAATAACGGCAGATTTTGTTTTATGTGCGGTACACCGAAACCCGAACCGCAAAAGTCCGAACCGCTAAAGCAGGAAGACCAGACATGGAAATGCAGTAAATGCGGAACGGTAAATACAGGAAGATTTTGCTATGATTGCGGCGAAAGGAAGCCTGAAGCACAGATTCAGCCGACAACGCCTCAAGCTGTACCACAGCCAACACCTCAGCCTGAGCCTCAACCCGCACCACAGCCAAAAGCAGAGGTGAAAGAGGAAAAATCTCTTACCGAATCTATAAACGAATCAAGATTCACTGGTACTATGGAGGAAGCAAAAAGCAGAACAAAACCTCAGGATGATGACGGTGTTACACAGGTAATATTTGATGAAATTGATTACGGGCTTGTGCTTGCATGGCTTGTTGTAAAGAATACTTCATCAAAAGGAAAGGTATTCCCGATAACCACAGCAAAATGTACGATAGGCAGAGCTGATCAGCCTAATGCAGTCGATATAGACCTTAAAAACGATAGAGCAGTATCAAGAGGTGCTCAGGCAGTTATTGTATATGATCCTCTTAATAAGAAATTTTTCCTGACAAGTTCAGGCGGAAAAACATACATATATGTGAATAAGGAAATGCTTTTAGATCATCGTGAACTGAAAGCATATGATATTATAAGAGCAGGTGAAACAGATCTGGTATTTGTTCCGCTTTGCTGTGAAAAATTTGCATGGTAAAAATTATTTATCATAAATTGATCGGAGGTGGATGCTGATGATATATTGTCCTTATTGTATGAATGAACTTGGAGAAAAAGATGGGGTATGTTCCCGATGCGGTAAAAATTCCGCAGAATATCAGCAGCAGCCCCATACACTTTCGAGAGGTGTAATACTTAATAACCGATACCTTATCGGCGGTGTTCTTGGTGAGGGAGGATTCGGTATAACATATATCGGTCTTGATACTCTTTTGCAGGTACGTGTAGCCGTTAAGGAATTTTTTCCTAATGGTATGGTAAACAGAAATAATACTGTATCAAATGAAGTGCATAGCATAACCACAGAATCGGCAAAGGAAATTTTTTCAAAAAGCCGTGATAATTTTCTTCGTGAGGCAAGAACACTTGCTAAATTTACTAATGAAGCCGGAATTGTTTCGGTAAGGGATTTTTTTGAGGAAAACCATACGGTTTATATCGTGATGGAATATCTGGAGGGTATTACTCTTAAAGCATATCTTTCACAGGTGGGAACAATGTCACCGAATAATACGGTATGTCTTTTGATGCCGGTTTTTCTGTCACTCGGAAAGATGCACGAAAAAAAGCTTATTCACAGAGATATAAGTCCCGATAATATCATGCTTTGTGATGAAAAAATAAAACTCTTGGATTTCGGTGCGGCAAGAGAATTTGCCGATGAAAGAAGTCTTTCAGTAATGCTCAAACATGGATATGCACCTATGGAACAATACCGCAGACATGGTATTCAGGGGGCATGGACTGATGTTTATGCCATATGTGCCACAATGTATAAATGTGTGACAGGAAAAATTCCTCCCGATGCCCCAGACAGAGTTTTTGATGACAGTATACAGATGCCGTCACAGCTCGGAATACCTGTTGAACCGGAATTTGAAAAAGTTCTTCTTCATGGTCTTGCGGTAAAACCGGAGGACAGAATACAAAGTATTGATGAACTTCTTGAGGAGTTAAATGCTGTCCCCGGTATAGATATTGACACAAAAAACGAGTCAAAACCTGATCCCGTTACAGTAAACAATATACAGACCGAAAATAAGCCGGCAAATAATGATGATGTACGTCTTTCGGAATACGTTCCGCATGAAATAGATGATAAGCCTGAAAAAAGATCTGTACAAAGTAACACTCCCGTTACAGTTGAAAAAAAGAAAAAAGGCATAAATAAGCCTATGATTATTATATCAGCTGTTGCGGCAGTTGCAGTAATAGGTGGAGCAGTCACGGCAGCGGTTGTTCTCGGAGGAAACAAATCAGAGGATGTTTCAGAACCCGAAAGTATTATTGAGGCAAGCACAAAAACAGAAGTATCTGATGTTGTTTCAAAGATTGAGTCTTCACAGGAACAGTCATCGAAAGAAGAATCCTCAAAAGCTGAATCATCCAAGGAACAGTCATCAAAAGAGGAATCCTCAAAGGCTGAATCATCCAAGGAACAGTCATCAAAAGAAGAATCCTCAAAGGCTGAATCATCCAAGGAACAGTCATCTAAAGAGGAATCCTCAAAAGCTGAATCATCCAAGGAACAGTCATCGAAAGAGGAAACTTCAAATGTAACTAAATACCCCGATCTGGGAAGTACACTGAAATTTGAAGGAGAATTGCTTGTGGTGGATAACAGTCTTTTCTCTATGAATGAAAATCAGGTCGCAGGGCTTTATAATAAAACAGGGGATATATACAGATCCGATTCTTATGCTCTTGACGGAGTTGAATATCAGGTGCTTTATATACCGATAGATTCTCCGTATAATACAGAAAGTCAAATTCAGTCCATTGATTTTTATTTCTTAAAGAATAAGCTTATGATGATACGCTATGAACTTATAGAAGGCTATCACAGAAGTGTACTTATAGATCAGGCTAAAACAAAATACGGAAAACCTGTCAGTGAAGGCTATGATTCGGTTTACTGGCAGCTGAAAAATATGGATATTTCATATGAAATAAGCATGGTAGAATACGAAAACTATACAACACTTGCTCAAAGCTATACTTCATCAGGTTTTGCAAGAGGATGATACACAACAATAAAACTACAATAAAGGCGGCATATCAGCATAAAAAAGCTGTAAATTGTCGCCTTTTGGTCAAATGAGGGATATTATGAAATTCTGTATGAAATGTATGTCGCAGTATAGCGATGATTATAATATATGTCCCATGTGCGGATTTGAGGAGGGTACATTACCCACAGATTCACGATGTATGGAGCCGGGTATTGTTCTTGCGGACAGGTATATTGTGGGTATGCCTGTATCAATAGACGGCTGGATGGTAAGATATATCGGGTGGGATGCACTTACAAACAGGAAAGTGACAATAAATGAATATCATCCTGCACGGTATGCTGTAAGAGAACCGGGAAATGTGCAGCTTAATATCATAAAGCAAAAGCCGTTTTATAGATTCATGTCTGTGCTGCTTAAAAGGGCACAGCTGTTATCTGAAACTCACATTCCTGATAATATTGTGAATGTGTGCGAATGTTTTGAAAAGAACAATACAGCATATGTTATAACAGATCATGCTGAAGGAAAGCCTCTTTCCGAACATCTGAAGGAAAGCACGAAGCTCAGATATGATCATGCCGAAAAGCTTATGCTGCCGATGCTAAGATCAATTGATAAGCTGCATGACAACGGCTTCATTTTCGGAGGATTTTCGCCTGACAGTTTTATCCTGAGTGATGAAAATGAACTTATTCTGAATAATTACATAGGTAATATGTTCTTCAACATGGCGGATAATGATGACAGTGCGAAAATGGGGGAGAATATTGCATTTTTCCCGCCTGAAAGATATGGAGATTCGGATACGGTGGATATTTCTCCCGAAAATGATGTGTTTTCCGCTGCAATGATAATGTATGCACTTATGGGAGCAAAGCTGCCTGATGGTAACGAAAGGGTAAAAGTATATGAAAAGAAACATAAGGATATTCTGAAAAAGCCGTCTGCATACGGTTTTAAAAATGATAAGTCAAAGGAAAATGCACTTATAAACGCATCCGCAATAGAACCGTCTCTTCGTACTTCAGATATGGAAACCTTTATAAAGGAACTTTCCGGAGGAAGAAAAGTTGAACTGAAAAGCAAACAAAACAGCGGTTTGCCGCTATGGGCGAAAATAACTATCCCTGCTGCATCTGTACTGTTGGTTTTAGGTATAGCAGCTGCAATATTTATACCTAAAATGATGTCGGGAAATGTTGAGGAGGTAAATGAAGAAGTTACCGAAACAATGTCAGTCGGACAGACGATAGTACCGAGCATTATAAATTATGACGTATCATCGGCAGCGGATGAACTTAAAAAAGCAGGACTGCTGCTTGAAATAGAGGGCAGAAATGTTGATGATGAAAAACAGGAAAATCTTATAATTTCCCAATCGGTAGAAAAGGGAAGTATTGTTGAAGAAAACACTGTTGTAGGCGTGGTTGTGAATGTTCACAGCGGAGAATTCACTCTGCCGAATTTCCTTGGTATAGATATAAAAAGCTGTACCGATGTAATGGAAAATATAGGACTGAATTATGCCATCACTTCACAGTACAATGAAAATATAAGTATAGGCTGTGTAGTTTCGCAAAGTGTAACTCCGTATACAAAAGTTAAGGCAGGGCAGAGAGTAGATATAGTAATTTCTCAGGGGGCTGAACCGAAACCGGAGCAGGAATCGGGCAAAGAGGAATATAACGAGCCTGTCAGGGAATATGTAGGACAAAGCTATGAAAATGCAACTACTCCTGCACAAAGCAATAATTTTCCTGTTGAAGTAGCGGAAAGGGTATATGACGATACAAAACCCGAAGGGACAGTAGTTCAGCAGTATCCGTCGGCAGGAACAGTGCAAAGTACGGAAGAACCCGTAAAGGTAGTGGTGACGACTGCAAATAACATTATTGTAGTTCCCGATGTAAAAATGCTGAATAAGGAAGCTGCCGAAAGAATGATAGACTATTGCGGCCTTAAAGCAGAGTTTACATCATCTGAAAGTGATTCTGTTGCAGAGGGACTTATAATATCACAAAGTCCCGAAGCAGGAGTAAATGCAAAAGCAAATGATACTGTAAATATAGTTATAAGCAAAGGCAGACCGAAAGTCCGGATGCCTGATGTCGAGGGCAAAAAATATGACGAGGCATTAAAGCTTATAAAAGATGCAGGAATATGCGGAAAAACTGTTTATGACACAGACAAGACCAAAACTGACGGTATCGTACTTAAACAGAGTATTTCGGCAGGCAGTGAAATTGCTGTCGGCACAAAGGTGCTTATTACTGTAAATTCCGGCAGTTCTGTAGTAACTGTACCCGATATAATAGGTCTGACTGTTGAGGAAGCGGATAAAAAAGCTGAACAGGCAGGACTTAATCTGCTGATATACGTTGATGATGACCACCCGTACAAAGAAGGCAGGGTATCTGCACAAGGACCTCACGCAGGACTTACAGCCGAAAAGGGAAGTGACCTTGTAGTTCTTCTTATGAATGAAAAAGAGGAAAGCTCACAAGCTCCGGAAAAGCCTGATATAACTATTTCACCCGAAAGCGTCACATTACAAAAGGGAGAAACATTTAAACTTGATATCAAAACAAAGGGTATTGACGATTTGTATAAGGTGGAATATGATATTTCGGATATTAGTGTCATTGAAGCAATACATATTGATAAAAAGACACTTGCCATGACATTTATAGGAAAATCGGCAGGTTCAGCCGAAATAAAAATAAACTGTGATGATATAGTCCGCACTTGTAGGGTAACTGTCGAGGGAAAAGCAGAAAGCTCCGCAAAAGCCGGAATTCAGTCCGAAACGGCAGATATTACGATAGCTCCCGAAAATGTATCAATAAAAAAGGGTGAAACATTTGTACTCAACATAAAAACGAAGGGGATAGATGATCTTTACAGTGTGGAGTATGATATTTCGGATGTAAATATTGTAGAAGTCGTACATATTGACAAGGAAACGCTTGATATGACATACATAGGCAAAAATGCAGGCACAGCAGAAATAAAAATAAGCTGCGGCAGCATAGAACGCATATGCAAAGTTAATGTTTCGTAAACAAAAGATAATATAACCGAAAAAGCCGGTGAAGTTATTTCATCGGCTTTTTCGCGGTTTCAAAGAAAATATTCCGGAAAATCCGCACCCTTAAAACGATTTTGACGGTTATATATAATAGAAGATCTTCAAAAATATATAGGGAGGTGAAAAATTGGATAATCATCAGATAACTTCGGGACTAAAGAAAAAAGATCAGAAAGCATTTGAGGCAGTTATAGATAAATACACTCCGCTTGTTGCAGGTATAATCAGAAATGTTTCAAAGGGAAGTCTTGCAAGAGAGGATATTGAGGAAACAGTTGCAGATGTTTTTGTTGCACTGTGGAACAATACAGATAATATTATCGAGGACAAGCTTAAAGGATATATCTGCTGTATTGCAAAAACAAAGACTCTTAACAAGATAGAATCGGTAAAAAAACATATCGTGTTGAACATAGATGATTATGATCCTGAGGATGATTTTTCCATTTCATCAGAACTTGAAAAACGTGAGCTTGCAAAGCAGCTTCGTGATATTATATCTGAGCTGAATGTGACGGATAAGGAAATAATAATCAGATATTATTATTATTCCCAGAACATTGTGCAGATTGCAGGTGTTATGAATATGAATTCCGATACCGTTAAATCAAAGCTAAGACGAACAAGGGAAAAAATTAAAATAAAACTTATAGAAAGGGGAATAACCTATGAAAACAACATTTAAAGATCTGTTTCTTGAATTTGATGATGACCTTATTGATATTCCGGAAAATACTGTATATGAAGAAACGAATATCAGAAAAGAACTGATAAAGAAAAATACTCTTTCAAAAGCAGGCTGCCAAAAGAAAAAGCTTACATTCCGAAAAGTTGTAAAGCTTACGATGATTGCAGCTTCAATAGCAGTAATTATAGGTATATTTTCAACTGTCATATATGCGAAGAGCGATATTCAGATAGCTGTTGAGGAGTTTTTCGGAGGAAGTATGAATTCAGCCGGTCTGTATGATGGCGGAGATGTCAGTATAATCAGTGGTGATCCTAATCTTAATGTAGAGTTTCTTGGTGTTACGGGGGATGAATATGAGGTATTTGCTGTTATTAAAACAACCAAAAAGGACGGAAGTACCTTTACAGACGAAGGATATATGAATCCTGACACCGCAACAGATTATAAAAAAATAAGTGATTACAGAAAATCAATAGACGGCGGTTCAGGTCTCACTCCTGACAAATATCTTTCCGAAATAGCAACATTTTATGGTCTTCAGGCAGTATGTAAGGACAGATACGGAAACAACGTCGGATATAGGGACAATGGAAATGCAACTATAGACACCAGATATTATCTGAGTGAGGATAGAAAAACACTAAAGCTTCTCATGTGGCTCAATATACCCCGTACAAAAAATATTGATCTTAGGGATGGCACGGCAACAATTAAAAGTTCAAGCTTTATAGCAAGGAAAAATATCAAAACCATCCTTATTTCAGACCATATTGACGGAGATGTTGAGGAAAGCTTCAGGAAAAAGTGTGAGGAAATGAATATAAATCCATTAGAGTGTGACAGATTATGCACAGATGATGAAGTTATTTACTGTTTGTCAGATGGGAGGGAATATCCTCTGCCGTTTGAAATTACATTTAAAATGAACTACAGATATAACGGAAACATAAAAAAAGATCTGAATTATTCCGATGCACCTCACCTTATAAAAAAGGATACAAATAATGTTAAAATGACGATTACTCCATTTTCCATCAACATTTCCGGCGAAAGTCAAAATGTAAATAGTAATCTTTGTTTTGAGCCTGTAAGAAATTCAAAGATAATAATGAAGGACGGCACATCATATATTCTTGAATATCACGGCGGTGCAGGATGTGGTGGCCCTGCCGCAGAAAAAATTGAACAGGAAATGAAATTCGTTTATCGTGAGAAACCAATTCGTACCTTAGAAATGGAAAAAACACTTATTGATACCAGACAAATAAAACAGATAATCATAAACGGAGATATTATATATGAAGCATGACAGTATCTAATAATTTAGCTGTCACCAAAAAAATCTCCCCCGTCGCAATGAAATGAACGACGGGGGAGTTCTGTTTTATAGTATTATACAAATCAGACCGTTACAGCCGTCATTGATAATTCTTTCAATTGTTTCACGCACCTTTACTCTTGCATCGACAGGCATTTTGTAAAGCTTGTTATGCATACCTTCATTCACAAGGTCATGGAGTGATTTTCCGAAAATATTTGACTCCCAGATTTTTGTTGGATCATCTTCAAATTCTTTCATAAGATAGTTTACCAATTCTTCGGATTGCTGTTCCGAGCCGACGATTGGTGTTATTTCAGTTTTTATTGTGGTTTTCATCATGTGTACACTCGGTGCGGTTGCCCTTAGTCTTATGCCGTATCTTCCGCCCTGCTTTATTATTTCGGGACTTTCAAGTCCAAGTTCTTCCATAGCAGGCATAACGATTCCGTACCCTGTATCATTTACATCGTTATATGCCTTGATTACCCTGTCATATTCCTTTTTCATAGCCGAAAGATCCATCATGGCATCCATAAGTGCTGCTTCATTGCTGACAGAAAGACCTGTTTTTTCACTCAGTACCTTATAGAACAGATCAGGCTCAAGTTCAACTTTTATTCTTGCTTTACCGCTTCCGAGATCAACTTCGCTTGTTTGTGCAAGATCAATATACTCACATTCGCTTATCTTGTCCGCAATATCAGCAACTTCACGTATTTTTCTTGCATTAAGTGCCGATGATCTTATTATATCAAAGATGGTACTTCGTATCTGATGTTTCTGTTCGAGAGATGATACCCATTTAGGCATATCGACCTTTATTTCCTTGACGGGAAATTCAAACAGCACCCTTGCAAGTATTCTTTTTATTTCCCTTTCATCAAGGTCAATACAGCTTACAGGCTCAACATATACATCATATTTTTTACTGAGTTCTTTGGCAAGTGAAACAGATTTTGCAGATGTGGGGTCTGTACAGTTAAGCAGAACAATAAAAGGCTTGTTTATTTCTTTAAGTTCTTTGATAACACGTTCTTCGGGTTCGGCGTATTCCTCTCTCGGAATATCGCTCACAGAGCCGTCTGTTGTAATAACAAGACCGATAGTGGAATGATCTGTGATAACCTTTTTTGTACCTATTTCCGCTGCCATATTGAAAGGTATTTCTTCATCAAACCAAGGAGTTTTTACCATTCTCGGAGAATCCTCTTCCATATATCCGAGTGCGGCAGGTACGATATATCCTACACAATCTATCATTCTTACACGAAAGCTTGCCGTATCATTCAGTTTTATGCTTACAGCATCTTCGGGAATGAATTTCGGTTCTGTAGTCATTATAGTTCTTCCTGCTGAGGATTGAGGAAGCTCGTCTTTTGCCCTGTCACGTCTTGCCGGATCTTCAATATTTGGTATAACGAGGGTATCCATGAATCTTTTTATAAAAGTTGATTTACCTGTACGTACAGGTCCGACAATGCCAAGGTAAATATCTCCGCCGGTACGTCTCGAAATTTCTCTGTAGATATTCAGTTCTTCCATATTCAACCCCCCTTTTACATCGGTATCAGTATCATGCCGCGAGCCTGTATCACATCATCAATAATATTATTTTCAGCCATAATATCCTGAGGGGAGGTGCAGTACATTCTCGCAATATCCCACACACTTTCTCCTTCGTCGGCATAATATAATGTGATAGCGGCAGTGGTGTCCTTTTCACGTTTTCTGTCCAAAAGCCCCGTACAGCCGGTTATAGTTCTGTGAGAGGTGTCGGAATATACTGCCGCACGCATTTTCAGATCGGCTTTTACTTCAACAGTGTTATCGTCTGCAATTCTGTAAGACACCGAACATATCGTAATATCTGTATTTGCATCACATTTGACAGGATATTCGTCCGAACTTGATTCTATCAGAAAATCCTCCGCCTTTTCTGTATAGAACGGTACACCCTTACCGTTTACCGCAAGCATACAGAAGCATATTTTTCCTTTAACTGTAAGCTTGCCGTCATTAACAAAGGTCATATAGGAAAGTCCGTCACACCACAGGTCTGTAACGCTTGTAATACCTTCCTCGTCAGAATTAAGACTGCATTTGACAGAGCCGGAGGAAGAAATATTATCTATAAGGCGGGTGACAGGTATATTACCGAAAGATAATTGCAGCTCGTGATCTGTAGAATATGCGTCATCTGTAAGCTCTATATTCTTTTCCGAATAAGCTTTTACAACAGCAGAAAGACGTGCATCAAGTGTTATCAGGGTGTTTTCCGAATCGTATGCAGACCGAAGTGAAACATCACAATTCAGTACATCTACCGAAATATCGTTTACAGTTGTTTCCGTTATGCCCGGCACATCAATAACCCTGCTTATCGGAACAGAAAATGACATATGATCCTTAGCACCGCTTTGTATGTCAGTTATATACAATACTTTAAGTGTAGCCTCACCCTTGAGCATTATCTTGTCATCAATAGCACGGCAGTCATCAAGTGCGATACTGAGTTCTGAACGGAGTATGCTTTCGGGCGAGGCTTTTCCTGCACCGGGGTCAAGGACTTCATTTACAGAAAATTGCTGCTGTCCCATTCCACAAAGAACTCCTATAGTTTCAGGATGTTTTTTCTGGCGTATGTCGTCTCCCTCAATATCTGTGGTACATGACACATTCCCCGAAGAATAAACACAGGCACTTACAGAAAAAGCACCATGAATGTCAAGTCTTCTCGGACTTACTGCACGACAGTTCAGATATTCATTTCTTATCTTTACACGGCTGACAGCATCATCTGCCGTTCTTCTCAGTTCAAACGAACATGAAAAAGGGGTATTGTTTTCATAATAACGGATAGTCTGTTTTTTACTGTCAAGGTAATAAAGACGAATGGAAATGATTCCGTCAATATCGAGTCTGTTACCTGTTATGCTTTCTGAGGTTATGCCGTGTTCCATTCTGCATTTAAGTATTCTTTCTATATCGGGACAATGATCGGGAAGTGTGAGTTCCAGATCTACAGGTTGTTCCGAAGAAGCCTTGAGCAGAGTTTCGCATACATTACAGTTTTCCTGCCTCAGTGAATATTCCATAGCTGATCCTCTCCTACGTTTTGATCTCTATGAATTTATATTCACCATTTCTCTCTATTATGCCAAACGCTCACGAAGATATGATAAAACTCTTTTTTCCTGTCTGGATACCTGTACTTGAGTTGTACCCATTATTTTTGCGGTCTGTGCCTGAGTCATCATTTTGAAATAGCGTAATTTAATAAGAAGCCTGTCACTTTCTTTAAGTGAGGAGATCTCATTTTCAAGTGACATTATCTCTGTTATTTTGTTTTCGGGGAATTCAACAGGAATATCGTTCTGTTCATCACCGTCATCTGTATTTGATGTGAGTGACATGGCAGGGGTACAGGCACATATTGCCTCGGTTATAAGTTCGGCAGGTTTATCAAGTTTAAGTGACAATTCGGAGATAGTCGGTTCTCTGTCATATTTAAGAATGAAATCTTCTGTCAATCGGCTTATTTTAAGACCGAGTTCTTTCAGGCTTCGTGATACTTTAACAGTACCTCCATCTCTGAAAAGACGTTTTATTTCTCCTATTATAACGGGTACGGCATAGGTAGAAAAGCAGAAACCCAAATCTTCATTAAAATTATCGGTTGCTTTTATCAGACCGATATATCCTGCACTTATCAGGTCTTCATATTCAATTCCTCTGCCCTTGAAACGTGCCGCACAGCTATGAACAAGACCGATATTCTTACATACTTTTTCATCACGCTTACACATCACTTATCCTCGGAGAAAGTCTTTTTGTAAGAGTTATTGTTGTTCCTCTGGAGAGGGAAGAATGTACTTTCAGTGCATCGCAAAAACTCTGCATGACAGCAAATCCGAGACCCGCTCTTTCCCCGTTTGGATCGGTAGTATAAAGCGGCTCCATAGCCTGTTTGATATTTTCAATGCCGCATCCTTTGTCACGAATACGAATTACCACTGTGTCGGGTTCGGTCACTTTTACATTGATGTATATTTTGCCTATCTTATCACGATATGCATGGACAACACAGTTTGTTACAGCTTCCGAAACAGCTGTTCTTATTTCGTTAAGTTCTGAAATTGTGGGGTCAAGCTGTGAAACAAATGATGATACTGCTGTGCGGGCAAAAGCCTCGTTCACGGAGCGGCTTTCAAGTTCTACTGACATTTCGTTAGTTGTTTTCATTTGAAATTTCTCTCCCTTCAAAAACATCAAGTCCGCCTATACCTGACAGCTCCATCATTTTTTTAAGCTGTGCAGGAACGCCTACGACTCTGACTTTACCTCCGTATAAAAGCATCATACGGTATCTGCCCATTATAAGACCTATACCCGAACTATCCATAAAGCTTACGCCCGAAAAATCAAGTGCAAGGCATGAAGGCTTTTTTTCCTGAATAAGAGCATCGGTATATTCTCTGTAGCGTCTGGCGGTATGGTGATCTATGTCACCTGAGAGAAAAACAGTGATACGGTTATTTCTTATCAAAGTTCGCGGCTGCATAATTACCCCTCCTGATTTATTTATGAATTGCATTATATCATATTTGCAGCACGAGTTATGTCGGTATTGGTTATGGTTCATAATTTTGATTCAGAAAATTCAAACAGCAAGACAAACAATAAAATATTATCGTTTTACGATAAAAAGTTATTGATATTGGTTGTTTATCGTGCTACAATAAATCATGTAGGAAAAGTATACGGAGGTTTTGATATGGAACAAAAAGGACTTTCAAGATGGCTCAAATTTATTACGATAGGCATGGGAATATGCGGACTTGTGATATACTGCATTGTACTGCCTGTTTGCGGAGGGGATATGTCGGCAGAATATCCCGAATTTTCGGGAGCTTATTATCCGTGGCTTATTTTTCTGTGGATAACTGCAATACCATGTTATGCAGTTTTGGTTTTTACATGGCGTATAAGCACTAAAATAGGCAATGATAATTCATTTTCGCTGAGAAACGCACAAGACCTGAAAATAATATCTGTTCTGACAATCGGAGATACCCTGTTTTTCTTTGTTATGAATATAATATATCTTCTTATGGGTATCAGTCATCCGGGTATAATGATAGCATCACTGATAATTACCTTCATCGGAATATCCATAGCGGTAGCATCAGCGGCACTTTCGCATCTGGTATTTAAAGCAGCAAAGATTCAGGAAGAAAACGAGCTTACTATATAAAGGAGAGGGACAATGGAAGGAGAAATAATTGTAAACATAGATGTAATGCTTGCAAAGAGAAAAATGAGTGTTACAGAGCTTTCGGAAAAGGTGGGTATAACCTTGCAGAATATGTCCGTACTAAAAAACGGCAGGGCAAAGGCTATAAAAATTTCCACTCTTGCGAAAATATGTGAAGCACTTGACTGTCAGCCGGGAGATATACTTGAATACCGCCCATCAAAAAAATGATTTTAATCAGTAAAAAGAATTTTGTTGAAATTTATGTGAAAAATATTTTATAAATAAGTGTGCATATTTAAAAATATGGAGATGAAAAATAATGGAGGTAATTATGCAGATTATGTATGTGATCTTTGATGTTCTTATTCTTTTGTTTATGTATTTTTCCGTTTTGGTTGTGTTAATGTCGTTTCCGACATTTGGTGCAAATATTTTCTTTCTTATAAAAATGCCTGAAACAAAAAAGGAAGGATATTTAAGTGTTTTATCGGGAATGGTGTCTTTTTTATCAAATACTGCTTTAACAGGTGTCATTCTTTTGTTTCATTGTGAAGATGGATTTGTTGAGTGGTATCAGCCGATGATGCATGGCGTTCATACACCTGTTTCACTGCCTTACTGCGGTACATTCATAGTAATGATTTTAACAGGGGTAACAGGGTATCTGATAATAGGATTTTTTGAAATGGAAAAAATTCCGCCATTATTATTCATAACAGCGGTTTCAATGATATATATCGGCGGTATTTTTTCGATAATATGGTCGATACAGACGTGCAGCAGGAATATATTATTAAGCTTATGTCCTTTGAATTATATTATTGCATCGGCAGGACTTATCAGAAGAAAGGTGATCGAATTTTCATCTTGCAGAAGGTCTGAGCTTAATAAAGATGAAAAGTCTTTTACGGTAAAAATGAAAATATTCCTTCGCAGTGCCTGTTCGCTTCCGCTTTACAGTGTAATAATGATTCTGCCTGTTATATCGTTTATAATAGGAATACTTATGCTTTTAGGTCAGGATCATGATTCGATAATAAAAATGTGGACACAGACAAGTGACTGGCAGCTTTCGGAAATGGGGGAGTCACCAAAGAATATTATCGCTGTGTGGGAAGGCAGCTATTCTGACGGTCATTATCTTTGCACAGTTGCAGCAGGAGGTCACAGAAAAATAGTAAAACCTCAAAGAATGGGCAGACGACATGGACATGATATTGTAGTAAACCGACAGCTTTGTGTGGCGAATGCATTTGAGCAGATATTACAGGAAAAAACTCCCGTATTTCATAAGGCAGTACGCAGTTTTTATGATAAATACGGACTTCCTGTTTCAAAGCTTATAAGGAAACCCCTGACGGCTGATATTGTATATATCATAATGAAGCCTTTGGAATGGTTATTTCTGATCGTTTTGTATATGACAGATGCAGAGCCTGAAAAAAGGATAGCAGTACAATATCTGCCTGAAAAAGACAAAATGGAGCTGCAAAAGTTTTTTGATGAAAGGGAAAAAGCATGAAAAAAATAATATCAGTAAAAGCAGCAAAATATATTTCACTTGTGCTGTCGATAGTTATTTTTGCGTTAATGATAATAACTGCCTGCATATTTTACTTTGTTCAAAATCCTTATATACCTGAAATATGCAGCACAGGATCAGGCAGCTTTGAATATATGGGAGAAAAATATGTTTATCATAAAGGTTATACCTGTTTTTCAGATAATTATGCTGTACAACAATGGAATAAAATAGGAAGGACAGACAAATGGGAGGATATATATAGCGAATGTAAACCGGAAGAAGAAGCTCCGAAGTTTATTTATATTGACGGGGAAAAGCCTGCCATTTATATTCGTGATGATGTGGAAATACCTGTTTCAGGAAAGACAACCACTATATTTGTATATTCTGATCCTTACGATTATTCACATTACCATTTTGGAGATTATGAAGAAAAAGTTTCTGTTATGGAAAAGCTTGTAAATACACAGACAGAGAATAAGAAATTATATAAAACAGATGATATTAAAAATTCGGGAAAATATTTTTCCTTTGCATATGAAGATTTTATATTTGGTGATGACAGCAGGATCTATTTTGTCTGCTGTATTAATACATCAGAATATGTATTTGTATCGGACATTGAAAATGATATTACTGTAAATTCCGACGGCAGTGCGGAAATTTTCGGTACAATGATTACAGACGAGAAAATAATTGATTATCTCAAAACATCAAGTTTGTTTTTCTATGTTTATTATTTCCAAAGCACGATAAAGCCTGACCTCGTAATGAAGTCAGGCTTTTGTATATAAATTATGCTATTGGTTCAAAATCGGCTGCACCGTGCTTGCAAAGAGGACAGATGAAATCATCGGGAAGTTCTTCACCCTCGTAAACATAACCGCAAACTTTGCATACCCAACCTTTTTTGCCTTCTGTTTCGGGTTTTGGCTTAACATTGTTCTGATAATAGGTGTATGTCATTGTTTCCTTATCGGATGTTACACGAGCCTCAGTTACAGAACAAATAAACATACCGTGCGTATCAAGGTCAACATAATCCTCAACCTTGAGTGACATAAAGGAATTTATGTATTTTGGCAGGAATACAAGTCCGTTATCCGAGCGAAGCGGCTCCCAGTCTTTGAATTTATCAACATTTCTTCCGCTCTGGAAGCCGAAATTTTCAAATACACTGAACGGAGCTTCAACAGAAAGACAGTTTACATTCATAATACCTGTCTGCTGAATTACATGATGTGAGTAATTCTGCTTGTTGATGCAAACAGCAACACGATTAGGTGAGCTTGTTACCTGAGAAACAGTATTTACGATAAGACCGTTATCCTTTTTACCGTCATTTGAAGTTACAACATACAGACCGTAACCGATATTGAAAAGAGCCTTCATATCGTTTTTGTCGGCAGTTTCACTGTTCTGAGCCATGTAATCCTTGCAGAGTTCATTAGCAAGTTCTTCAAGCTGTGCGGAGCTTGTTTCGTTAAGTGCTGACATGATTTTTACAGTAGTATCTGTAAATGTGAGGTTTTTGCAGCCCTCAAGCATTTTCTTCATAGTTTTTGCAGCTAAGGGAGCCCACGAACCGTTTTCGATAAGGGCAACTGTTCTGTTGCTGAAATTACGTTCGGTAAGATGGTTTATGAATTCACGCATAAAGGGGAATATTTCAGCATTGTAAGTTGTTGTTGCAAGAACTATTCTGCCGTAGCGGAAAGCATCCTCAACACATTCAGCCATATCCTCACGTGCAAGGTCACTTACTGCTACTTTCGGACAGCCTTTCATACGGAGTTTTTCAGCGAGTATCTCAACAGCCTTTTTGGTATTGCCGTAAACGGAGGTATAAGCAATGAATATACCGTCACTTTCAACTCCGTAGCTTGACCATGTATTGTAAAGACCGAGATAATAGCCGAGATTTTCTGTGAGAACAGGGCCATGAAGAGGACATATTGTCTGAATATCGAGTGCAGCAGCCTTCTTGAGCAGAGCCTGAACCTGAGCACCGTATTTTCCTACAATACCTATATAATATCTTCTTGCCTCACAAGCCCAGTCTTCTTCAACATCCAAAGCACCGAATTTGCCGAAACCGTCAGCGGAGAAAAGCACTTTATCCTTTTCATCATATGTAACCATTACTTCGGGCCAGTGTACCATAGGAGCGGCAACAAAATGAAGTGTATGCTCACCCAGAGAAAGTGTGTCACCCTCTTTTATAACAATTCTTCTGTCCTCAAACTGAGTACCGAAGAAGTTACCCATCATAGTGAAAGCCTTTGCACTTGAAACTACTACAGCATCGGGATAAGTCTGCAAGAAATTGCGGATATTTGCACTGTGATCGGGTTCCATATGCTGAACGATAAGATAATCAGGTTTTCTGCCTTCAAGAGCATCCTCAAGGTTATTGAGCCATTCATGCTTAAAATTCTTGTCAACAGTATCCATAACTGCTATTTTGTTATCCATTATAACATAAGAGTTATAAGCCATACCGTTCGGTACAACATACTGACCTTCAAACAGGTCGATTTTGTGGTCATTTACTCCCACATAGCGAATATCATCTGTGATTTTCATAAGTAGCCTCCTGACTGAAAATTGATATTTTAATTATAGCATACTTAGTTATTTTTTACAACAAAAATCATGGAACAGGAATAATTTCAGTTTCGTATTGGCTTCTGCTGTGGTGTTGTATTTTTGATGATTCCTCTTCACTGCTTTCCAAAGGTGATGCTTCCGGTTCTGATATAAGGAGTTTGGAGCTTGGCTGATCAGATTCGGGAGAACTGTTTTGAGAAATACTTTGTTCAGCTCTGCTCGTTACAATACTGCTTTGTTCGGGTTTGCTTGCTATTGGAGCATCTGGTCTGCTCGTCTGCTGAATACTTGATTCCTGTACTTTTGATTCGGGTTCAACTGACGGAGTTTTCGAGTCAGTAATAACAGGAAGCTCATCTTTACTTTCCTGTATAATTGTTGAAGTTGTTTCAACCTGAGATTTTTCGGTATTCTCCGATACGGATGATGATTCTGAAGTTTCTGCTTTGCTTATGTCGCCTATACTTTCAGATGATAACTGTTCCGGCGAATTTTCTATAGTGGAATTTTGAACAGAACCTTCATTTTCTTTTATGGAATTATCTGAAATTTCAATCGAAACAACAGAACTGTTACCTGATTTTGAGGTGCTGTCGGATGTATCGTTTTTTGAATTTGTACATCCAGCAAATGATATTGAAAGTGCAAGGATAATAATACTTATAACAGCAGTTTTTTTCATTTTAAATTACCTCCGAAATATATATTACAATAATAAAACTAACATAAAATTTATTCGTGTTGCCAAAATGTACAAAACCAAAACCGAATTATACCTTCCAGTAAATCTATATGGTTACAAACTAATTGTAAACTATTATCTGACTTTAATCAAGCCCATTCCTTTTCTTAAAAGTATTCTCTGATAATCTCGTAAAGTAATTTTTCAAAATGTCTGTTATGTGCTGCAAAACCTGCTAAGAGAAAAGCGAACATTCTCTGCAAGTTTTTTATGGTATTGTAACTATTATGAATTACAATTTGATGTACAAATTATTGTAGTAATTATAATTAATACATAATTATTTATCACTAATGAAGTGCTTTATGTGAAGTTTGCTTATGCAAAACAGATTATAGTAGTTAAGTAAAGTTTATCAGGAATCATTCGTTAACTAAAGCAGATTTTGCCGAATAATTGGTTTTTGAATTGAATGATATGGGGTGATTATTATAATACCGGCACATATAAATAACAATAATATTGAACAATCGGTGGCAGATCATTGTAGGGAAACAGCCTTCTATGCTTCATCGGAAGGTGAAAAGCTTGGATTAAAAAATAGTATGATGTTAGCAGGGCTTCTTCATGATATAGGAAAGAATACTCTGAACTTTGATTCTTATATCCGTAATGCTCATCAAGGGAAAGCAGTATCGCATAAGCAGGTTGTGAAGCATATTGCGGCTGTGGTACGGGCTGTATGTACTGCTGGGGAACAGGAGTGATTTGTTGTACAGGCTGAGGAGGGGGAGTTAATTGCTGTTGAACGGGCTGAGGTGGTTGTGTGGTCTGTACAGGAACTGCCGGATTTTGCTGAACAGGAGAACCGCATTGGCGGCAGAATTTTTCTTCAGTATTCAGTTCTTTTCCGCAATTCGCACAGAATCTTTTATTTCCATCAGGCATAGTATCATCTCCTTAAAATATTTCATTACCATAATATCAGAAATATTGCTGTTTGTCTATTCTCATCTGAATTCCTTCATATCATCAAGCCGAAGCAGGACAGGTTCTCTGCCGAAACCTGCACCCACATCAATATCCATCCAGGTTTTTGTTTTGATTATTTTTCCCATATATTCTTCACCGTATGAAGATGTGGAAGTGTGACCAAAAATTGTCATAATATCAGTATAATATTCATCGTCTATTTCCGGCCATGTCCAGATGAGTTCGTCTGCTGTATAATCATCAATTTTTTTATCGGGACTGAAATTATCAAGACCGGCATGAACAAGCAGATAATCCTTGTCTTTTATGCATACGGTCTCATACAGCGGACATTCCTTCAAATATTCAAGTATATACATTCTTTGATCTTTTGAGAGTTTAGCAAGTCCCTGAATGGTAACCCCTCCTCCGTTTTTGACATAATTATCAAGAAGCTCCATTTTTTGCGTATCAAGGTTTTTGATAGTTTCGGGAGTTATTTCGTCAAAAATAAAATCGCAAGCCATCAGCATTGCTTCATGATTTCCGAGGATAAGCTGAATATCGGGCTGTTCGGTGAGCCAGTAAAGCATTTGGGCACCGCCGTCACCGTTTCTGTCCACAACATCTCCGAGTATATAAAGAAAATCTCCTCTGTGGCTGCCGAAACCGGCTTTTTTAAGCAGTTTTTTAAATTTATCGAGTGGGTAACCGTGAAGATCTGAAATTACATATATCATAAAAATCTCCTTTAACTTATAGTAAACGACAAACGTCTTTACCCATTCTGTCATCCCGAACGGAGTGAGGAATCTTTAAAGCTCCTTCGCTTCGCTCAGGATGACATTGAAGTATTAGTGTTTATTCTGCCGATCATATTTCCTGATTTACGATACGCATATAACGTCTCAGCGGATATTCTCCGTCGTGTGCTTCACCTGGAAATGCTGAGGACATATTTCCTGCTTTTGTTATTCGTACAATACCGCTTTTCATAAGTATATCAGAAAGCTGATCTCTTTTATCAGGGGAACATATAAGTCCGGCAGTTTGCAGATAACCTTTTTTGCGTCCGAGTACACTTATAATATTTTTATTTGGCAAGGGTTTTACAAGTACACTTCCGAACATATCGGAAAGTTCAAGTTCGCTGTCCCGACATGGAACAAGAGAACACAGGTCGCTTTTGAACGGGGCTTTTTCAGTACCTGAAAGAAAACTTTCTAATTTGTCCGTATATTTTCTGAGTGTTATTTCCGCACGACTGTCGATTGAAGATGGCTTATGTGTGTCAGCCGCTTTTTCAAGGACGGGGAAGAAGTCACGGCAAAATGCTGTAACATCGTCATAATCATCCGTGTCAATATATATTACCTGACACGAACTGCAAAGCAGACCTTTTGTAGTTATTATGTGTTCGGCAAGTTGGGAAAGTTCTTTTTCCTTGTCAGCAAAACCGGAAATATAGGCAAAACTTAAACGATGCCCCCATTCTATAAGTTTTGAATTAACGGGTGCAAGCTGTCTTACGGCACTTACAGCGGCTTCACCTCCCCAGACAACAATACCGTCTGATATTTCTGCCATTTTCTTTATTGCGGAAATATCTGTTGAGGGTGTGTCGAATACATAAATAAAATCGGCAAGTGATGGTTCGGATTTTATCAATTCTGCAATTATTCTTACAGACAGACCGTTATCTGCACTCGGCAGTTTAAGGATATTTATATTTCCGGTCAGAAGTCCTTCCGCAAGGCTGAAAGCAGGCAGACCGTCCATATTTCCGGCTGCAATATGAAGAAGAACACCAAGAGGCTTTGCTGTTATTTTAATTTTCGGCAGATCTTCTGGAGGAGAAGTTTCAAGTGTTTTAAGATAGTCCTCACCGAGTTCTGTTTTCAGTTTGAGCATGATATTTTCTCTTGATAACATCCGGATAGCCAATTTTTTATATTCGTCAATTCCATCTATAGGGAGTGAATTTATAATATCGTCAAAATCACCGTTTTTAAGTTTACAGCATAGTTTTTCAACAGCGGAGATAACTGTTTCGGTATCTATAGATTTTGAAGAAAGAGTTTCTGTTATTTCGTTTTCGACATTCCCGAGAATTTCATCCTGTTGTTTTGAGTCATATATTTTCCCTTTGGCGATTATCATAAATTCACCTCTTTCAGTATTTCCGCTGCACCTGCTGCACAGGTTTTTATATCCTTCATGCCTATTCTTCCGATAATTTCAAGGTAGGGAGAATTTATTCCGCAGCTGCAGTTTTCACCGTCATGCAGTATGCCGAGATCATCGGTCATGACACTTAGTATAGGACACGCCTTTACCATAGGAGTGATAAGATTCACAAGACCTTCTTCACCGTTATCAAGTACATCAAGTGTATCAACATCACGAATAAGTACACGGCTGTATATAGGTACATGGAAATGATGATTTTTACAGTCACAATAAAGAACAGGGTGTTCAACAGCTCCGAAAAATTCGATTATATTCCAATCGTCAATATTCAGAACTTTTTTGGCAAGGTCATAAAAAACAGATTTATCAACCTGTTCGGTATAGAATTGTTTCCAGCCGCCGCCGAGCAGTATCTTTGAATTTGCCGGCAGTTTTACACGGATATTCCTTTCATCCATCATTTTCATAAGGAAATATGTATAAGAGGGAAAACCCATGAAACGCACAGGCATTTTTGATTTGCTGTATTTTATGACAGCATTAAGTATACCTTCAAGGTCGGCATTATATTTTCCGTTACTATATTTAAGTGCGAATGTACGGCTGAGTGCAGGAGTAAAAAATGTTGCACCGAGAGCTGTTTTAGTTACGGCTGTTTTATTGCTTTTATGGGGTTTATAGCCGAAAACTATGTAATTGCAGGGCACAGGGGAAAATAGTCCACGAAGTTTTGAAACATTCAAAACCATTTTCAGTCCGGAATAAAGATCACTCACACAAAAGCCTATTTCACTTTTCATACCTGCTGTACCCGAGGAAGTAGCTTTTACTATTGTGCGGAAAGCAGGAACGGAATATAATTTATGTTTTTTAAAAATAAGGGTAGGGAGAAAGGGGAGTTTTGAAAGGTCGTCAATAGTTTTTAGGTCATCGGGATGAAATTTCATTCCATCGAGAATTTTTTTATATTCTTTGCAATGGTTGTAATGATAAAGGCAATTTTCTTTTACAGCCTTTAAAAACAATTCATTTGTATCATTGACTGCAAAAGCGTCTTTATATGAAAAAAGTTTTCTGCGGTATTTCAAAAAAATCACCTCTCTAATATTTATATAATATATTATAGCACATAATAATCAAAAAGTATATATAACAAAGCGGCAGACCCAAAAATGGTCTGCCGAAATCAATGTCGTCAATTTAAGGCTATTACATATGAATGTTCACCTGTCATCACGAACGTAGTGAGGGATCTTTTAAATAAATCAGTTTTTTGTGAAAGATTCTTCGTCACTTCGTTCCTCAAAATGACAGTTTTTATTTGAGTTAATAACATTGGCGGTTGGCTGCTTATTCCATATTTCTTGATTTTTTGTATATCGTGCAGGAAAGCAGGAATGACAAAAAATACACAGGCAAGATTGCGAGAGGCATCAAACGGAAAAGCAGAGAATTATCCTTTGAAAAGAAATCTCTGAACCAATTTACCAAACTATCCATAGAACCGAAAATGGAGAGATCACCGAAAAGCCCATATACTATGCAGGCAAGAGCAAATATGGTGAGCAGTATCATTCTGTAATAATTTCCGTTCTTGTGACCGAAACGGACGATAAATGGTATTTCTAATGTGCGTATCAACAGTTGGATAGCTAAAAGTATCATAAGAATATCTATATTTATGGAAACATCTGTTTTCAGAATCCATCCGTTTATATGGAACATTGTAAATATTAATAATGCACCTGCACCTGAGATAAGCAGAACAAAAAGGTATTTGGTAAGTATCTGTCGGATGTTACCGGAGGGAACGGACAGAATAAAGGATCTCCAGATATTGCTTTCATCATTTTCAAATAATCCCTGTTCAAACATTCCGGATATTAAAATGTTTATAATGGTGGATAATGCAAGAGTGAGCTGCAGTTCCCAGCTTTCAAGATCGGGTGTTGTAAGGTTGGGTATCAGAGGGAACAAAGAAGCTACAATTATTATTGGAATCATAATAAAAAGCTGTTTTTTGTGGATAAGAAATTCTCTGTAAATCATCCCGATCATGGCATTTCTCTCCTTTTCAGTATTTTTACGGATGCAAAAAAGCATAATGCAAATGTCACTAAAACAACGATAATCATTATCGGAAAAATGTTGCTGAGAGGTTCAGCATATTCGGTACGCAAAAAATCAAACAGATCAAAATCAGGATTTGCTTCTGCTGACAATTCATCTATTTTAATAAACAGATGTATAGTTAAAACCGCACCTGCTATTCCGATAAAAGTTAAAATTATAAGCTGCACTAAATATTGTTTTTGTAATATAAAAGAAAATAAGGTATAAACAGATGATATTATAAGTGAAAAAAAGTATGTAGTTGCAATATTTTTGATTATATTGAAAGTTATGCTGCTGCCGTCTGCAATTGAGAGAGCAATGGTATATATAGTTACAGGCACAATAGCAGCAGTTATCACTATTACATTATAAAGAAGTTTTGATGCAACAACAGTTTCTGTACTGACTGCAGTTGTACGGCACATACGAGTCCATCCGCAGTTAAGATCTTTGGAAATACTTTCATTATCCACTAAAACAAGAAAAAATAATGCACACGGTACATATCGCATCATATACATATTTCTTTTAAGAGAGGCAAGAAACATAGGGTCACTTGAAAGATTACCGCAATTTGCACTTATGCGTATAAGAAGGAAAATAACTGCAACAAGAGTACAATATATCATTGCTATGGTGGTAGTCTTGCGTGACAGAAGCCAGTCCTTGTAAATCAGCTGTTTCATCATTTCCACTCCTTTGTTTTGCGGCGTACATAAAACAGCATTATTTCCTCAAGGGTAGTGTTGTCTATGGTCAGACCGCTGTATTTTTTTCCGGATTTTTGTCTGTTGTTTATCATTACTTCAGCACCGAAATCTGTCAGTCTTGCACTGATAATATCATTCGGATCAATATCCTTGTACTGTGAATTTGTACATTTGATCACTCCATGGCTTTCCACAATTTCATCCTTATTTCCGCTGAGTAGTATATTTCCCTTGTCGATAAAGGTAACGCTGTCTGCGATTTTTTCAAGATCTGTCGTAATATGGGATGAAAGCAGTATACTGTTATTTTCGTCCTGCAAATATTCAAGGAATATATCAAGTATTTCATTTCTTACAACAGGATCAAGTCCGGTAGTGGCTTCATCCATAATAAGAAGTCTTGCACCATGGGAAAGTGCCGCAGCGATCTGTAATTTCATTTTCATACCTTTTGAAAAATCTCCGAATTGTTTTTTCCTTGGCAGAGAAAAACGGTCAAGATAGTTAAAATAGGTATTTTTATCCCACTGATCAAATAAGCCTGCCATTATAACGGAAAGCTGATCGGCATTCAGCACCTCATGAAACGGAAGTTCATCAAATACAGCAGATATTAAGGATTTTACTTCCTTTTCATTTTTGACATTATCCATACCGAGCATTTTTATACTGCCGCTGTCCTTTTTTATAAGATTCAGCATAAGACGTATGGTAGTGGTTTTGCCTGCACCGTTCTGCCCGATAAAGCCCATTATACTGCCCTTTGGCAGATTGAAGCTTATATTATCGAGAGTAAAACCGTCATATTTTTTTGTAAGATCTTTAATTTCAACAGCATTCTGGAAATCCATGATATTCATTCTCCTTTATAAAGCATATTAAGAAGTTCTGATAATTCTTCAAAACTGATACCGAATTGTTTTGATTTTTCTATAGCATCACTGAGATGTTTTTCGATTTGTTTTAATCCCTCCTCACGCACGAGTTCCTGATTCTGCCCGCTTACAAAACTTCCTTTTCCTGTAAATGATTCAATAAACCCGTCACGTTCAAGATCTTCATAAGCTCTTTTTGTAGTTATGATACTTATTCTGAGTTGTTGAGCGAGATTTCGCATTGACGGAAGAGGGTCTCCCTGTTTCAGAGTACCATTCATTATCATTTCTTTGATCTGGGAAGTTATCTGTTCATAAATTGGTTTGCCGGCAGAGTTGCTGATAATGATGTCCATTACTGCACCTCCAAATTGTATATATACATTATACACATTATATATCATTTTATATATGCTGTCAATAGCTTTGTAATATTTTTTGAAAATTTTTTTATGCTGAAACTTTTTACTTTGATGCTGCAATCATATTAGCAAAATCAAAGAAATGAAATGTTGTTGAGTTATGAATACGACATTATAACTGATTTGAAATAAAATAATAATAAATGCACCTGTACAGCGGTCTTATGACGTTTGTACGGGTGTATATGTTTTAATGCTTTTGTACAATAAAATGCTTTTTGCAAAAAATAAATGATTGATTTTTTTTATGGATAATGTATAATAGTATTACAAAAATAAATCTGGAAAGAGGTAAACCAATGAAATATACATTATTCTCAGAAGCAGCAATAGGCAGCACACTCAGAAGACCTGTACTTGTAACAGCAATAAATGAAATGACTGCAAGAAACGGAAACAGCTTTGTTAAACTGACAATGAAAGACGGTCAGTCCGAACAGACTGCAACAATGTTTGATACAACAGAAAAAGCTCTTGCCGATAATAAGGGTGTTGTAAAAAACTGTGTTGTGGACGTTGAACTGAAAGTCACTGAATATCAGGGGGCAAAAAGTTTTACAGTAAACAATATATCTGTGCATTTGGGTAATGATATTACTATAAACGATTTTGTAAAAGTACCTCCTGTTGATATAAACAAGATGTACAATGAACTTTGTGAAATGGTACGCAGCACAGCAAATGATTTTGACGGGAAATATACTCCTATAGCTGATCTTACGATCAAAATACTTGAAGACCTTAAAGACAGATATATTACTTCTTCGGCAGCTATATCAATGCACCATAATCTCAGAGGGGGACTTCTGTATCATTCATATCGTATGGCACAGGCAGCTGATGCTGTGTGCGGAGTATACAGTATTCTTGATCGTGAGCTTATGATATGCGGAGCAGCTTTACACGATATTGGTAAAATATGGGAGTATAAAACATATGAAACCGGAGAAGCGGAATTTACCTCCGGAGGAGTTCTGTTCGGTCATCTGTATCTTGGTGCATCGCTTATAAAGAAATATACCGATAATCAGAATTACAATATGGAAAAAGTGCAGATGCTTATACACATGATACTTTCACATCATGGTCAGCTTGAATGGGGAGCAGTAGCATTTCCGGCAACGCCTGAGGCGATGGCTTTGCATTTTATTGATAATCTTGATGCGAAGATGTATGCTTTTGAGGAAAATTATGAATCTCTCAAGCCGGGTTCACTTACCGAAAAAAGACCTTTCGGTTTTGATACACGTATATATAAGCCTGATTTCTTAAAATAAAAATTTCATAATTAAAAAAGTACCGCAGAATATTGATTTATTTCAATAGACTGCGGTAATCTTATTATTCAAGCAAAAGTCCTGCTCTTTCTTTTATTTGATTTTCAACAAATCTTAGTCTTTTGTATGGCAAATTATATCGTGGATGTTTTTTTAATTTGAATGTCAGTAAGTGACGCAAACTGTCTTTATGTTTTTTAGTCATAACTATTTTGGCTTCTGCGATGAAGTCATCATAAACACAAGGCAAAAGTGTATCAGCATACTGTTTGAATTTATCATAATTTTCCAGTTCGTCACGCCCCACAAAGTTAAACAGAGCGTTTCCATGGTCAAATAATGGTGCCGGAACTGTTATTTTGTTGGTTTTGTTGTCAACTAAAAAGCCGAAATTTCCGAAATGCCTGTCGGTGTTGCAAATTAATGCATCCAATACTATCATATCGTTAAGTGCGTTTACAAATTGATCGCCAAGGTTTTCGTAATATTTTCTTACAGCATTCATTCCTCCTGTTTTTACTATCCTGCCGACAGGCATATAGGAATATTCCTTGCTTGTGAATAATTCGCAGTACGAGCATAATTCACCTTTCCATTTGGATAAATTGTACTGTATAGCATTGATATTCATAATTTCAGCGATTTGTGCGGCATAGAATTCAGAGAACGGTTCCATACCTGTGTTTGAAGCACCTGATGTACCACCTTTAACCCAAATGGGCAAGAAGTCCCCCACCTCTAAGCGAAGCGTAGGCGGGGGATGAATTGCCCGTCAGCCGTAAGGCTGACTTAT
>OMZF01000032.1 GCA_900315465.1 uncultured Eubacteriales bacterium
CTATTGTAATACAGGCTCATTCCGATTTTATCTGAATCTATTATAACATTTTTTATTTTTTATGTCAAGCAATAATAAGTCAGCCTTGCGGCTGACGGGCAATTCATCCCCCGCCTACGCTTCGCTTAGAGGTGGGGGACTTCTTGCCCATTTGGGTTAAACGAGCGGCACCCTGCCGCTCTCTTAATTCATATTTTAATACCTATTCGACAAAAAATCAAGTTTTTATCAAATAAACCGTATTTTTGACTTATTTTTGTTTCATTAGTGTAAAACTTTATTAAAAATCAAAAATTTCAATTCACTATGCACAAGGAAATACTTTCCTTTAGTACATTATAAAACCTGATTTTTGAGAACGGTATTCGCAATACTTGTCTTATCCTTTATCTCACAGTTTTCAATAAGCACAGCAGGGCCTATTTCGCAGCCCGAACCAATATTCGTTTTTCCTCTTATAACAGCTGCAGGGAGAATAGTGGTATTGGCTCCGATATTGACCTCTTTGCCTATCATTACACCGTCAGTACAAATAATATTCACTCCGTTTTTCATATGCTTATGGATAATACGCATTCTTGCTATTTCATTAAGCTGTGCAAGCTGTATACAGTCATTTGCACCAAGTACGGAATCGGCATTTTTAGCTTTATAGGTTATAACAGCATTACCGCTTTCCTTTATAAGTTTTATAGTATCTGTAAGATAATACTCTCCTGTTTTTTCACTTTTCTGAAGTTTTCCCAGAACATCTATCAGAACATCTGTTTCAAACCAATAAGCCCCCGAATTTACTTCTTTTATTTTTCTTATTGTATCGGTAGCTTCTTTTTCTTCTACAATAGCCTTAAGTGTACTGAGATGAAAGTAATTTTCCGCATCAGTTTCATATACTATTCTTCCGTAACCGTGAGGATCGTCAACCTCTGCTGTTATAACCGTACAGCCTCTGTTTGTAGCCGATTCTCTGGGGGCTTCCCAGTCAAATACTTCCGGATCGATCTCTCCTGTCTGATTATGCACCACAAAAGCGTTTCTTATAGTTTCAGTACCGATAAAAGGTGCATCACCATTGAGTATCAGCACATCCCCTCCCCTGTGTTTTTCAAGGAAAGGTATCGCCATCATCACAGCATGACCCGTACCGAGTCTTTCAGGCTGAAAAACTGTTTCTACTTCATAAGGAAGTGTTTTAAGATAAGCCTCAAGATATTCTCTTTTGCTTCCCGTTACAACACAAATATCCTTTATTCCTGCCGAACGCACAGCATCAAGAACCCATTGTATCATAGGACGAAACATTACCTGACTGAGTGCTTTCGGTCTGTTGGATTTCATTCTTTTTCCCTCGCCGCCGGCAAGGATAACAGCACTTGTTTGTTTCAAATCAATACACCTCTTTCTTTTTGTATCATTTTCTTTTTTTATGCTTAAAAAAGTATTTTATTCCGAAAATCATAAACGAAATACAGGCAACATACGGTATTCCGACAAGTGAACGTACACACAGCATAAATACATCACTGCTTTGTTTCGTAATAAAATATATAATAACAGGAAGTAAAAACTGACATTGCCCTGCACTAAGCCCGAGAAAAACTGATTCATATTTTATTCTCGAAGCAATACCGGCTGAAATTCCGAGAATCGTATATACAATAAATATAGCTATAATATCAGGTAACGGAATATCGAAAAGCGGAGTTACAAGTTCTTCAACCGAAAGTGAGTTCACACCGATGAATTCAAGCAGCACACATAATGCCGCACCAATAATAAAAAATACAAGAGTTTTTTTCTGATTAGCGTGTATTCTGCTTATCTGCCTAGATCTCACCGTTATTTCTTTTTAAAACCGTCTTTAAGTGACACACTTCTGTTGAAAATAAGCTTTTCGGGAGTACTGTCCTTATCCGTACAGAAATATCCCAAACGCATGAACTGAAAATGTTTTATTCCGTCTATACCTGCAACAGAAGTTTCTATTTTACAGTTTGTAAGTGTTTTAAGGCTGTCGGGATTGATATAGTCACGGAAATTCTTGTCACCTGTATCAGGTTCAGGGTCTGTAAACAGATTATCATAAAGTCTTACCTGTGCATCAAGATAATTCTTTGCGTCTACCCAGTGCACAGTACCTCTCACCTTTCTTCCGTCGGGTGTATCTCCGCCTCTTGTAAGAGGGTCATATTCCGCAAAAACGGTTGTAACTTTACCGTTTTCATCCTTTTCACAGCCTGTACATTTCACTATATATGCTGATTTAAGACGTACTTCGTTACCCGGATAAAAACGGTTGTAGCCTTTGACTTTTTCCTCGATAAAATCATCGGCTTCGATAAATACTTCACGGCTGAAGGTTATTTTTCTTGTACCGTCTTCGGGTTTCTGAGGATTATTTTCAACTTCAAATTCTTCTGTTTTATCCTCCGGATAATTTGTAATAACCAGCTTTATGGGATTCAGCACACACATAACTCTTTGTGCATTTTCGTTAAGGTCATCTCTCAGACAATGCTCAAGGAAACTGTATTCAACCACACTGTTTGTCTTTGATACACCTATTTTCTCACAGAAATTTCTGATAGAAGCCGGAGTATAGCCTCTTCTTCTGAGACCGCAGAGTGTAGGCATACGGGGGTCATCCCAACCTGCAACATAACCGTCCTCAACAAGCTGACGCAGTTTACGCTTACTCATTACGGTATTATTTATGCCAAGACGAGAAAACTCTATCTGACGGGGTTTACAGGGAGCTGTTATATTATCTATTACCCAGTCATAAAGCGGTCTGTGAGCCTCAAATTCAAGGGTGCAAAGTGAATGTGTGATACCCTCCATAGCATCCTCTATGGGATGTGCAAAGTCATACATGGGATATATACACCATTTACTGCCTGTTCTGTGGTGAGGTATACGGTTTATACGGTATATAACAGGGTCACGCATATTAAAATTACCGCTTGCAAGATCTATTTTTGCACGGAGAGTTTTGGTACCTTCTTCAAATTCACCGTTTTTCATTCTTTCAAACAGGTCAAGACTTTCCTCAACAGGTCTGTCACGATAGGGACTTGTTGCAGGAGTAGTAAGGTCACCACGGTTTTCACGCATCTGTTCGGGAGTAAGCTCACAAACATACGCAAGACCTTTTTTGATAAGTTCTACTGCAAATTCATACATCTGGTCAAAATATTCCGATGCAAAATAAAATCTGTCCTCCCAGTCAAAACCGAGCCATTTTATATCCTCTTTTATAGCATCAATATATTCAACATCTTCTTTTGTGGGGTTTGTATCGTCCATACGGAGATTACAGATACCATTGAATTTTTCAGCCATACCGAAATCTATGCAAATAGCCTTTGCATGACCTATATGAAGATAACCGTTAGGTTCTGGCGGAAAACGTGTATGTACTTTCTTCCCCTCGTAAAATCCACCCTCTGCAATATCTTCAGTAATAAAATCCTGAATGAAATTACCGGCTGTGGATTCATTTTTTATTTCCTCTGCCATTTTGATTCCTCCAAATCACTTTATTTTTTCTCTTACTTCCATAAGTGCAAATCCTAAAAGATTTTCACCTCTCCATGTAAACGGATTTTCTATATCAGCTTCAGACTTATCCTTGCCTATTCCCCAGATAGTATCATATGGGCTTGCTTCAACAAGAATGCTGTCCTTTGTATCGAGGAGAAAACCCCTGAGTTTCGGGTTCTGAGAAAATTTTGCTGTATTACCCTCCACAACTATTCTGAATTTATTTTCATTCCAGATATTGCTTTCGAAATTTCTTATTTTTCTGCCGAGCTTCTTATATTCTGACGGATCATCAGCTTTCATTATTTCCCTCAGTATTTCATTGTCACCGAAAAGTTCAGCCTTTTTTGCCATCATATACTGTTCTGCTGTATGATATTCTTTTCCGTCAACGGTAAATTTACATTCATACCACTGACTTAAACAGGATTTAGTAATTTTTCCCGATGACTGTCTGTGTCCCCAGAAGAAAATATATTCAAACTTTTTGCCTTCACTGTAACTTTTTCTAAGCTGTTCAACATTCATTGATTTTCACCTCACACAAAAGAATTTATTTTTTTGAAAGTCTATTTACTGTCCTTCTTTCCGTATCACGACAATACGCCTTTATTTCAACGGAATCCATATAATTATCGAATACTCTTTCACCGTTCTTTTCAAAATATTCTGCAACAGGGCAGAAAAGACGCACTCTGTCCGTCTGATTGAAAAATACTATCTGCACAGGACATTCCATAATATTGCTGATACCTGCAACCGTCAATGCACCGCATTCTTTTGAAGCCGCCGCACAATTACGCAGATCCATACCGACCAGTTTTGCTTCGGTAAGTATTTCAGTATTGTTGCCTCCTGCTATCTCAGCAACCGCAAGACGCTGAACATCACTTTGGAAATCCGTATCTATAATTACCTGAACGGCATCAAGCATAAAGTCATAGCCGTATCTCCATGTAGCCTTATAATCTACCTGAATCCAGCCGTCATCATTTTTAATACTAACGAACTGCATATATTTCAACCTTTCATAATATCAGGACAGCTTTGCAAGACCGTCTTTCAGTCTTTTAAGAGATTCTTCTCTGCCTAAAATATCAAGTATTTCAACAGCACCGCCGGGAGTTACTGCCATTCCCGAAGCTGCAATTCTTACAGGCCACATAGCAGTACCATTCTTTACCTCAAGTTTCTGTGCAAGACCTATAAGACAGTCATGTATACTCTGATTATCCCACACAGGCAAAGCCTCAAGTGCGTCTATTCCTGCTTTGAGAAGTGCAGGTGCATTTTCAAGATTTGTCTTGCTCTTTTTATTTACAAAAAGCTCCTTGTCATAATCGGGCTGTTTTGCAAAAAATGCTATTTTTTCGGGTATTTCTGTAAGTCTTACAGTTCTCTGATGTAAAATTGATGCAAGCTTTACCCTGTCAAAATCCTTGTCACCGAGTGCTTTGTCAAAATAGGGTTTTGATACATCTGCAAACTGTTCAACTGTCATAGCCTTTATATATTCGCTGTTGAACCATTCCAGTTTATTATAATCAAATACTGCGGGCGATTTGCTTATACCGTCTATTGAGAAATTCTCCACAAGTTCCGGAAGTGTAAACATTTCCCTGTTATCCTTAGGAGCCCAGCCGAGAAGTGCAATATAATTGATTATAGCTTCGGGCAGAAATCCCTGAGCAACAAGATCTTCAAAGCTTGTTGCACCGTGACGCTTTGAAAGCTTTGATGTTGTACCATCATCATTTTTACCCATTATAAGAGGCAGATGTATGTAGGTAGGAATTTCCCATCCGAAAGCCTCATAAAGAAGATTATATTTCGGGGTTGAGGAAAGATATTCACTTCCTCTTACAACATGGGTAATATTCATTGTATGGTCATCAATAACATTTGCAAAATTATATGTAGGATAGCCGTCTGCCTTAATAAGTATCTGATCCTGAAGTTCTTCATTTTCTACAGAAATAGTTCCGAATACAGCATCCTCAAATGTTGTAGTACCCTCAAGCGGCATTTTCTGACGGATAACATACGGAGTACCTTTATTCAGCTGCTCCTGAATTTCTTCTTCCGAAAGATTACGGCAATGTCTGTCATATCCTACGCCTATATCCTCAGAATTTGTACGAAGACCGTCAAGTCTTTCCTTTGTACAGAAACAGCGGTAAGCATGACCGTTTTTGATAAGCTGTTCAGCGTAAGGAATATACATATCTTTTCTTTCACTCTGAACATACGGGCCGTAATTTCCGCCTATATCGGGGCCTTCGTCATGTTTAAGACCTGCTGCTTTCATTGTTTCGTATATAACATCAACAGCACCCTCAACTTTTCTTTCCTGATCTGTATCCTCTATTCTCAGGACAAAATCTCCTCCGAGTGATTTTGCAACAAGATATTCATACAAAGCAGTTCTCAGGTTTCCGACGTGCATAAAGCCTGTCGGACTGGGTGCAAATCTGGTTCTTACTTTCTTATCTGCCATATTTATTCTCCTTTATTCTTTTAACCCCTCCGTCATCTCCCCTACAGGGGAGGCTTTTGGTTTTTGTAGATTTCATGGGCTTTTTGAGGCTATATTATATTTATCGTATTGCTGTTATTTACAATAAGGTGATGTAACATCACAGCCTCCCCTGACAAGTGGAGGTGACGAGCGTAAGCGAGGCAGAGGGGTTTTTAAAACTTTCTTCGTTAAGTTAATGACATTGGCGGCACGCCGGTGCTGCTAATTGAATAAAAGGCTGCTGCACGATTTTTCATGTACAACAGCCTATTTTTCAGGTATTCATGCAAACAGTAAAAACTGCCGGCAATTATTTGATTACTCTTACACGGATAACACCATCAATAGCAGCAATCTTTTCAACAGCAGCATCTGTAACATCACTTGCAGCATCGAGAATTGTATAAGCATAATCCTTCTTTGATTTGCTGTCCATACTTTCGATATTGTTGCCTGTTTCAGAAAGTGCAGCTGTAACAGTTGTGAGTATGCTGGGAACATTCTTATGGATAACACATACTCTTTCCTTGCCTGCACGGGGCATTGAAACAGCCGGAAGTGTAACAGAATTCTTGATATTGCCGTTTTCAAGGTAATCCTTGATCTCATCAGCAGCCATTTCAGCACAGTTATCCTCTGATTCAGGTGTAGAAGCACCAAGGTGAGGAGTAACGATAACTCCCTTTGCACCGAGAATATCATCTGTAGCGAAATCTGTAGTATAAGCAGCAACTTTGCCTTCCTCAATAGCAACCATAACATCAGCAGATACAACAAGGTCTGCACGTGAATAGTTGATAATTCTTACGCCGTCTTTCATCTTTGCGATGTTATCCTTGTTGATAACTCCCTTTGTATCAGGTGTGAGCGGAACATGAACTGTGATATAATCACTTTCCGCAAATATTTCATCAAGGCTTACAACGTGCTTTACTTTATGTGAAATTCTGAGAGCATTGTCAACAGAAAGGAACGGGTCGTAACCTACTACATTCATGCCAAGAGCTACAGCAGCATTTGCTACGAGTATACCTATAGCACCAAGACCAACTACGCCCAAGGTTTTACCCTTGAGTTCAGGGCCTACAAACTGGCTTTTGCCCTTTTCTACCATTTTGCCGACAGCATCGCCGTTGCCCTTGAGTGTCTTAGCCCATTCAATACCGCCAACAACATCACGGCTGCTTATAAGCATTGCTGTGAGAACAAGTTCTTTTACAGCATTTGCATTTGCACCGGGAGTATTAAATACAACTATACCCTTTTCTGCACACTTGTCAAGAGGAATATTATTAACGCCTGCACCTGCTCTTGCAATAGCAAGAAGGCTTTCAGGCATATCCATTTCATGCATTGAAGCACTGCGGACAAGTATAGCATCAGGATTCTGTACATCATCTGCTACTGTATAATTATCTCCGAGACGTGAAAGTCCGGCAGCAGATATTTTATTCAGTGTCTGAACATTAAACATTTATATCACCCTTAATATAATATTTGAAATCAGCTGTTGCGAGCCTCAAATTCGCCCATGAACTTAACCAGCTTTTCTACACCCTCAACAGGCATAGCATTATAGATAGAAGCTCTCATACCGCCGACTGAACGATGTCCCTTGAGGTTTACGAAATCATTTTCTGTTGCCTCTTTAACGAATTTAGCATCAAGCTCCTCGTTGCCTGTTATGAAAGGAACATTCATAAGAGATCTGTCCTCGGGAACAACTGTACCCTTGAAAAGTTTGGAGTTATCAAGGAAATTATAAAGGATAGAAGCCTTTTTCTCGTTAATTTCCTTCATCTTTTCAAGACCGCCGATGTCATTTTTGATCCACTCAAGAACGAGCTTTGCGATATAGATAGTATAGCAGGGAGGTGTATTGAACATAGAACCGTTATCTGCGTGTGTCTGGAAATTGAGCATTGTGGGAGTAATATCCATAGCATGACCGATAAGATCCTCACGGATGATAACGATAGTAACACCTGCCGGAGCCATATTCTTCTGAGCACCTGCATAAAGGATACCGAACTTTGATACATCGATAGGCTCTGAAAGAATGCATGAAGAAATATCTGCTACGAGCGGAACATCTCCTGTATCGGGAAGTTCATGGTAAACCGTACCATAAATTGTATTGTTCATGCAGATATAGAAATAGTCTGCATCCTTTGTGAAGGTTGAAGGATCAAGCTTCGGAATATATGAAAAAGTCTTATCCTTTGAAGAAGCTACTACATTAGCCTGAATATATCTTGCAGCCTCTTTCTGTGCCTTTGTAGCCCACTGACCTGTAAGAACATAATCAGCCTTACCGCTTTTTGTACCTAAGTTCATAGGAATAGCAGCAAACTGTGTTGAAGCACCGCCCTGAAGGAACAGTACCTTATAGTTATCGGGGATGTTCATTACTTCACGGAGAAGTGCTTCTGCACCCTCAATTATAGTTCCGTAAATCTTGGAACGGTGTGACATCTCCATTACCGACTGACCGCTGCCCTCATAATCGAGCATTTCGGCAGCTGCCTTTTCAAGAACTGACTGCGGCAGCATAGACGGACCTGCTGAAAAATTGTAAACTCTTTTCATTTTTATTGCCTCCATTTATATTTTCGCAAAAATAAGATTTTCCCTATTAATGCAATGATACCCTATCATTATAATTCAAAAATGTTGATAAGTCAATTATAAGAGGAAATTTTTCAGAAAATATTTATGTTTTGCCATATTATAACAAAAATGCTGCGGCATTTTTCAGCCGCAGCAATTTCATTCATCTTCACGAAAAAAATATGTCAGATCCTGAATGTCGTCTAATACAAATGCATCAAGAGCAATAAAATAATCCTGACCCAGTCCTATTTCAAGAATCTGAGAACATATGTCTTCAATTTCTTCCTCAGCGGTATCTCCCTCACGAAGATACCCCATACATCTGTCATATTCAAATCCTTTGCCAAGAAGAAATTCATGTATGTCAAAAACTATATTTTCCCAGCTTGCACCGAGTTCATGCAAAGCTTTCGTATCGGGTGTAAACATTATCTGTGTTTTCATATTTTTATCATACCTCTTCCACTTCAAAATCGGGATCGGATACATCAACTGTTATTATCTCAAAAAACGGTTCTGTACTGTCGGCAGTAAGTTTTCCTATATTATTAAAAGTTGAGAAAAATTCAAATTCCTCGCTGAATATTTCCTTTGCCCTTCCATAAATATGTTCAACTGCCTCTTTTGCTTCCTCTGCCGGTTTGTCACCACAGTCAAGAACAACAATAACATTATTTTTTCCGTTTTTGCGTATACCTTTGAGATAGGCTTTTCTTACTCTGCCGTCTTCATCGCAAAGTTCGCTTAGTTTTCTGACAAGCATAGGAGAAGGTCTTTCTATTGTATATATGACTGCTCTGCCCGCATTATCCTTTGGAACCATTTTGGAAGCAGATATCATGCCTTCACAGGTTTGTTTTGTAATATTAAAATTAAAACCGAACGGATTAAGAACTACTGTTTCACCTGCATCAGTAAATTCCTTCATCTGTTTGAAATCAGCAGGGAAAAACTTAAATCTGCCTTTTGCATCGTACTTTTTAGCCTCAGTAGAATCCGTAAAGAACGGTACGACTTTTTTTCCGTCATTGCGTTCAAGTGCTGGAACTGTTATCTGATTGCCCTGCGGCTCACCATCAACAGGAATAAGGAAACGTGCATTATATGTATCAACAAGAAGATTCATTTCCTTATCGGGTGTGACACTCTTGTTTTCGAGACATTGGAAGAAAAGACTGGCACTCAGGAAAAGCTGAGGATTGATTACCGGACGTTCATTTTCGGGAAGATTATCAAAATTCGGGATATTGATAAGTTCCGGAAGTTCTATCTGTATACGGTGCTGCCCGTTATCAACGAGCACAGCCTCGAAACCGCTTCTGTGGAAATCCGCAAACATACTAAGACGACTATCTTTTTTACATTCGGCAATACCTGTTGTCATTCCATCGGCTTTTATATGTTTACAAAAATTTTCACAAAACCCCTTTTCAGAAAAAATAAAGGCTGTCGGCATTCCATTAACATAATCTACATAGTGACCTTTTGTAACAGGTGAAAAAGCCGAATAAAGCATTTCACAGGTCTGTATTTCATGAATTATCTTTTTATAAACTTCCTCTTTCTGTTCTTTGTTGTATTCTATTATAAGTTCCTGAAGTAAACTCATGTTTCAGTCCTCCGATATATAAAAACTACAGTTTAATTATATAATAATTCCTTATCATTGTCAATATTTTCTAAAAGCATACATATAATTATGACAGCACTGCTGCCTGTATATGTTCCGCTCCAAACAAAACATACACAGGCAACTTCAAAGTGCTTTGAGGTTTATTTTGATACCTCTACATTACGGATAAGAGAAAAACCCATAGGATAAGCAGGATAGTCAAATGGAGAAGGTACTATTCTCATACTGCACTTATCCGGACTGTCCGCCTGTCCGAAAGGGTCAAAAGGAGTGCCTATTTTTCTCTGTTCGCCATGGTCATAACGGCTCTTCTTTTTCATAAAAAAACACCTCACTGATTTTTGCAGTATTTTGAACTGCAAAAATATTATATGTACGCATAACTCGCCTTTATACGAAAATAAGGCTTTTTCATCGTTATTAATAGTATTTCGGTTTTATGTAAACAAAACTTTTACAGCAGGAGGTAAAATATTTTTTGTTTGTTCTGTCATTTTCCTTAAAACATATCAGCAGAAAAAATTTTATTATTTTTTTCTGCTTGATCATTGCAATTATGACTCTTATAACATCATTTCTTGCATTTTCGTCTTCATCCTATAATGCATTTTACAAAGGGAAGGCTTATCCCACAATAGCTGTTTCAAAAAATGATATTGATCGGTTTGCAGATTTTTTCGGTCTCGATCTTGATTCTGATACGGAAAAAAGCCAAAAAATAACTATTCCCTGTACATTTAACAAATTATATAAAAATTAT
The DNA here is from genome assembly GCA_900315465.1 of uncultured Eubacteriales bacterium. GTDB lineage: Bacteria > Bacillota > Clostridia > Oscillospirales > Acutalibacteraceae > UBA1213. The sequence goes on from OMZF01000032.1 coordinate 11,068, forward strand.
AACCTTCTGCAAAATACTGTAGGTTTAAATTTAACACAATATGCAGGGAAAGAATGTATGATGTATTCATATGAAATTATGAATAAAAACTCTTCTCCTGATTCAAAGTTAAGAATCCTTGTATATGACGGGCATATTATAGGCGGTGATATTTGCTATATAGAATATAGCTCTGAAATACGGAATTTTGCCGGTAAAACGCTGTCTGAAGAAAATATTTTAGAACAATAATGCCCTTGCAGCAAATACAGACACAAAAGTAATCTTGACAGTAAAAATCCAAAGTGTTATGATTATTAACAAGTCTGAAATAATTATTATATTACAATTATTTGTTACTTTTGTATTATTAATTGCATCAAAATGTCAGTTCAGGCTTAATAAACAAAAACAAGGAGAATAAATATGCTGCTGGACAGATTTTTACCCCGCATCGAGTTCGATTCCTATCAGGATTTTAAGCAGAATTATAAAGTCAATGTTCCGGATAATTTCAATTTCGGTTTTGACATCGTCGATGAATGGGCAAAGCAGGAACCCGAGAAAAAAGCTCTTGTATGGTGCAACGACCACGGAGAAGAAAAAACATTCACCTTCACCGATATAAGCCGTCTGTCCAACAAAGCTGCTAACTATTTCAAAGGCATCGGTCTTAAAAAGGGCGATGTAGTAATGCTTATAATGAGGAGAAGATGGGAATACTGGATATGTGCTGTTGCACTTCATAAGCTTGGTGCAATAGCAATTCCGGGTACTCTCCAGCTTACCAAAAAGGATATAGTATACAGAGGAAATGCCGCAAAAGTCCGTGCTATAGTATGTGTGAATGATGATTTTGTTATTGAACAGGTGGGAAACTCGCTTCCCGATGTTCCTACAATAAGTCATCATATTGTAGTCGGTGAAAAGCGTGACGGTTGGGAATTCTTTGAAGATGAGATCGAAAATATGTCCGATGTATTTGAACGTCCCACAGGTGACGAAGCAACTAAAAAAGATGATATAATGCTTGTTTATTTCACATCCGGAACGACCGGTATGCCAAAAATGGTACAGCATAGCTTTTCACATCCGCTCGGTCATATCGTTACCGCAAAATACTGGCAGCAGGTACAGGAAAATAAACTCCATATGAGTGTAACAGATTCCGGCTGGGCAAAATTCGGCTGGGGTAAGATATACGGTCAGTGGATATGCGGTGCTGTAATATTTGCCTATGATATGGACAAATTCATTCCTGCAAAGCTTCTTGAAAAAATGGCAAAATATAAGCTCACAACATTCTGTGCACCGCCTACAATGTACCGTTTCATGCTTCTTGAGGATGTTGCATCATATGACCTTTCTTCAATACAGCATTGGTGTACAGCAGGTGAACCGCTTAATCCTGAGGTAAACAATAAATGGTTCAAATTTACAGGACATAACATCTATCAGGGATTCGGTCAAAGCGAGGGCAGTGTGCTTATGGCAGATTTCCAGTGGGATGAAATAAAGATAGGTTCAACAGGCAAACCCTCACCTCTTTATGATATAAGACTTCTTGATGATGACGGTGACGAAGTAGGTATCGGTGAGGAAGGAAATATCTGCGTATACGATGTAAAGAATAATCCTCCGACAGGTCTTTTTACAGGATATTATCTGAATCCCGAAATGACTGATAAATTTCTGCTCGGTGAATATTATAATACCTGCGATATGGCATGGCGGGACAGCGAGGGGTATTATTGGTTTGTCGGCAGAAATGACGACGTAATCAAATGTTCAGGCTACCGCATAGGCCCGTTTGAAGTAGAAAGTGCTATGCTTGAACATGATGCTGTAGTAGAATGTGCGATAACAGGTACGCCCGACCCCGTAAGAGGTCAGGTAGTAAAGGCAACTGTCGTTCTGAAAAAAGGTTATACACCGGGTCCTGAACTTGTAAAGGAACTTCAGGATCATGTTAAACACACCACAGCACCTTATAAATATCCGAGAGTTATTGAGTTTGTTGACGAGCTTCCGAAAACTATCGGAGGAAAAATCAAAAGGGCACAGATACGTCATGCAGACGAAGAAGCTGTGCGTGTAAAAGACACAAATCAGCCGAATAACAACAACTGATACATAAACAAAAATATCCGCAGTACCCATCCAAAAGGTATTGCGGATTTTTCTTAATTATTTGCTTTTGGCTTTCTGTCAGGCGGCACAAACAAAAGCATAAATACGATAAGAAGTACAACACTGCATACTATAACGGAACGTTCCATCAGTACATCAGTAACAAATGTACTTATCACTGCACCGACAATAAAGAACAAATCTATTCCAAAATATTTTCCGGCATTATGAAGATATTTTTTATCTTTTTCAACCCTGTATTTTTCCAGACATTCGGAAGCACTTCTCAGATTTCCCGTACACATTGTTGTGGCACACACTATACCTCTTATCTCCCTGAAACTTTGTACCTGAAGTGAACATACAAATGAAATAAGCACATTTGATATTGTATCGAAGTTTATACCTCCTGCTTTCCCCATAGGAAAAATTCCTACAAGAGTTATTATCACTACCTCAAGAAGTATAACATACTGTCTCCAGTGAAGCAGCCTTCCGTCAAGATTCCTTCTTATCATTTCGCATATCATTATGCCGGCAATAAAAGCTATTATCGGGGGCAAATACATGACAGCCTTTGAAATGTCTCCTTTTGCAAGCCAGATACCGAAAAGGACTATGTTGCCTGTCTGTGCATTTGCAAAAACCTGACCACGGGATATATATGTATAAACATCAAGATACCCTCCCACTACTGCAAGGACTGCTCCGATAAAGAAACTTTCGGACATCTGTTGTTTTTTGTTATCCATTATTTCACGCCCCTGATATTCCTTAAAAAACACCGCCCGCACATAAGCAAAGCCTTATGCACGGGCACTTTTTACTGTCTGTGTTGTCAATTATATCATAAGCAGCGGATTCTGTCAATTATTCTTCATTTTGTTTTCCGAGAAAAGCAGCCGCTGTCTGTATAACTTTTGTGTCGCTTTCATCGGGCAGTTCTCCTCTGTTTGCCGACAGCATAACAATACTACCTGTAATATCACCGGATGAAAGTATAGGATATGCTACACCGGCACTTCTTTCAAGATTTTCTACCGGATAAAGTTCAGGAGAATTTCTTTGTGCAGTAAATGATTTTCTATGCTCCATCAGATCCTCAAGTTCGGGAGTAACTTTCCTGTCCATGAATTCCCTTTTCGATACTCCGGACACAGCTACAACATGATCTCTGTCCGTTATAAGCACAGGGGATTTTGTAACACGGTTTATCACGTCTGCAAATTGCTCTGCAAATCCCCACATTTCACCCATTGGCGAATATTTTTTGAATATCACTTCTCCGCCCGAATCGGTATATATTTCCATCGGGTCGCCCTCTCTTATTCTGAGAGTACGTCTTATTTCTTTCGGTATAACCACTCTGCCGAGGTCATCTATTCTCCTTACTATGCCTGTTGCTCGCATGGTGTATTTCTCCTTTGTTACAAATTTATTCAAGATTAGTATTTGTATTTTGAGGTGGAATATACTTAATTTTCAAAAGAGCTGTACAAATCATTTTCAGATTAAATTTTAATCTCTAAATTTTCAAGGATTGTAATTTGACCATTCTCCTGAAGGATAGGTATATTTTGTTTTTTCAACGCCTCTGCCATGTTTTGCTTCCTGAGACATATCTACCTTATATATCTGACCGGCATTAATATTTTCGTCAAAGCTCAGATCAGAAGTCTGAAAGGATTGTACGCCATTTTTGATTTCTTCATCGGGAACACCTGTATTGAATACGATATTATCCGCTCCTACAGGAATAACTATCCTGTATATATCAGTATCTCCCACCTTTTCCATCGGCAAACCCGGTCATGCTTCTCCGTAGGTTTCACCTGTTATCTTATTTTTTGTTTCGGCAAAGCTTTTTTCCCACCAATATGCATAAACCTTTTCCCATTTTGTTTCACTGTTGTCATAATAAACATAATCTCCTCCGAAAGATGCTGACGCTTCACTGCTGCTCTGGTCATTATTCATTATCAGGCGTGATTCATCATTGTTTTTATCAACATGATTTTAAACGCAAAAAAGCGGATACATCCACTAAGAATGTATCCGCCTTATTGTCATATGAATTTAATTCCGTTTAACAGGACTTAAATTATACTCTTTCTTTCTTCTTTGCAGAAAGAACTACTGCACCAAGAGCTGCAGCTGCAACTGCTACGAAGATAGCTGCCATAGCAACGTCACCTGTCTGAGGAACATTTGCACCGCTTGAAGGTGTAGGTGTTGTGCCACCGCCTGTTGTGGGAACAGGAGCAGGTGTATTGTCACCATCTGTAGGAGCAGGTGTGTTGTCACCGTCTGTAGGAGCAGGTGTATTGCCGCCGTCTGTAGGATCAACAACAGGCTTCTCGCCGAGCTGTTCCATTATATATTCGCCTTCGTATGTGCTCCAAGCACCATTGTTAATCTTATACTTTGTCTTTTCAACGCCTCTGCCCTTCTTGTAGTCAGTTTCAACATCACCTGTGATAACGGGTGTGTAAACCTGACCTGCGTTAACTGCGGGATCAAAGTCAAGATCCTGTGTCTGATAGCCTGTTTCGCCAGCCTTGATCTGATCGTCGCTCTTACCGCTGTTGAAGATGATTCTCTGAGCACCGAAAGGAACTCTTGCCTGCCATACATCTGTGCCGGGGATCTGAGTCATCTGTGTGCCAGGGAATGCAACAGGCTGCCAGCCCTCTGTACCGTCTTCAGTTGTAGTTTTCTCTATGCCATAGTCATTGCCTTCGAGGTCATATGTTCTTGCATAGTCTGTCTGCCACCAGTAAGCATAAACTGTTTCCCACTTAGCTTCTGAGTTATCAAAGAAGATATAGTCAGAAATCTGAGTCTCATAGTAATCGGGAGTATCAGGTGTGTCAGGAGTATCGGGTGTGTCAGGTGTGTCAGGAGTATCGGGTGTGTCAGGAGTATCAGGTGTGTCGGGAGTATCGGGTGTGTCAGGTGTTTTCTCAACGGGCTTACCTGTATACTCGTTAGCTACAACTTCACCGTTAGCAATAACAGTATAAGAAATAGGATAAACTGCTACTGCATCCTCATCAGTACCGCTTGTTGTGTCAAAGAAAACAACAACATCTGATGCATCAGCAAGTGAAAGCTTTACATTTGTCTGGCTGTCCTGTGTACGGTCATAATCAGCTTCATAAGCACCCCAGTTGGTCTTAACGCCGTCTGCATCCCATGCACCGTCTTTACGAATCTTGAACTCTGTATCTCCTGAAAGACCTTTGAAGATACCAACGAACTTACCATCAGCATATTCATACATAGCAATGTCTGCACCGTCTGCCCAACCTGTGGGAGCACCTACAAGACCATAAGCACTTACATCCTTGCTTTCGGTTGTGAAGTAAGTTACAGGCCATACAACACTGTCTTCACCGTTTGTATCGAGAGTAACAATAAGATCAGCTGTATTCTCGAGTGTAACAGAGCAGTCAGTCTGGCTGTTCATTGTACGCTCATGATCTGACTCATACTCACCCCAGCTGTCATCCCATGAATGATCAGTGCGAACCTTGAAGCCATAAGAGCCAGCTGCTACATTCTGAACAATACCAACGAATATGCCGTCGCCATCAGGATCTGTCATAGGAATGTCTGCAACAGGAGCTTCCTCTGAGCCACCCCAACTGTTGAAAGCACCAACTACACCGAAAGTGTGATTCTTAGTGTAATCAGCCATTTCGTCTGCTGGAACCTCGTCACGACCTGCCGATACGGTGATAGCTGCCATTGAGCTAACGAGAGCTGCACACAGAGCAATTCCAATAATCTTTTTTGTCTGCATAGAAATCTTCCTCCTAAAAGAAATTTTTTTCGTAAAGCAGGGAAAACATACTTATTCCAAGCTTTATCTTTTTTGATTATACAACCAAAAAAGCAAAATTGCAAGCAAAAAGTATCGGTTTTTTATTTTTTATTTTTCCAACTCACCCTAATTTTGTATATTTTGACAGATTTATAGCTGTGATTTTTTTATTTAAAAATTATTATTCAAATAAATTGTTTATTGTGATGATTTTAAATGTTAATAATTGGTTATTATGTCAAGTCATTTAGTAACAATTTTATTACAATTTGTCTGTGCTTTCACTTTGACAAAACACAAAAACATCATAAAACTGCGTATTTTGATTGACTTGAACAGCATTTTACATATATAATATTTTTTACAAAAAGGAAAGGATTGAAATTTAATGAAATACTGCGGAAAATGCAAAACGCTTCTTGCTGATGATACTCAGACCAAATGTCAGAAGTGCGGAAGAAAGCTCATAGATGACCCCTCACATTATTCACCCGTATACCTTATAACAGCAAACGGATTTGAATTTGAAAGGATACGTTCAGCAATAGACTGTGCGGATATACCCTATTCATACCATGAATCTGTACATGATGCGGGAATTCAGATACTGAATACTGCTGCTCCCGAAAACTGTGATATATATGTACCGTTCGGTTCTTATTATGATGCACGTGAAATACTTGTTGGCATAGGTGCATGGAAAGAAGAAGACCTGCTCAATTTTTCGGAAGATGATGAAAACAGGATAATGAATGCAAAAAAGACTGCTGATGAAGAACCCGAACTTTCTCCAAAAAAAGCAAGGATAATAAGAATAGTTACAATGTTAGTCTTTTTGCTTGTACTTGTGGGAGTAACATTCCTTGCAGATCTGATAATTGCATTTTTCAAAGGGCTATTCTAAAAAAACGGCGAACCGCCGGTCTCGTTTACCGATACACAAAATTTATTTTTACAATAAAAAGCTGTCATTCCGAGCGTAAGCGAGGGATCTTTTGAATAAGGCAGTTATTCCAGAAAGATTCTTCACTTCACTCAGAATGACAGTTAACAAATTTTAAAATAACACAATAAAGCCGCCCTAATGTCATCCCGAACGAAGTGAGGGATCTTTCAAATAAAAAATTATTGGGGAAAGATTCTTCGTCGCTACGCTCCTCAGAATGACAGGTCTTTTTCACGCAAAACTATGATCAGTTATTCGCACATTTGAATGATTCGCAGTCTACACACTGCTGACGATCCGGATGTGCTTCATGCGAGCCTATGCACACTTTATCAAGTGTACAATGGTCGCAGCTGCTGCTGTGATAACGACATTCGTTTACTGTACATTCTATGCTGAGATTCGGTTTATCCATAGTTATCTTCCTCCTTAGCCTCTCGGCAATAATATTATTGACGCATTTCATTTAATATATACATAGCTTAAAACAAATAACGCTCTTTTATTTGTTACATCGCTGTAACTATATGCAGGGTTTTATTTCAAAAATGAAATCTGATGCAAAAAATATTATCAAATTTGACATTTTATTTTTATGCAAAACAGAGAAGTATTATTCTCGTAAGACATTAAAAGACACTAATAGCACTTTTTTGGCAGTTTTTTGTAAATAAAATACTAAAAAATGGCTTTATAAGCATATTTTTATTAAAAATACTTCTTGATTTTTATGGAAAAAGAGTGTATAATCAGCATAAAGAAGCTTTAATAAGGCTTCTCAAACAATTTTTTTTAGTTTTAGGAGGATTTACTACAATGAGAAATTCAAAGATTCTTAAGGTTGCTATCTGCTCCGCACTCGTAGCTTCTGTTGCTGCTACAGCTGCTATCTCAGCTTCTGCTGCTGTAACACTTCCCAGCACTAATGTTGGTATTTCAGGTGCTTTCACAGGTTGGGCTGTAGGTGCTGATATCCCTATGACAGATGACGACGGTGACGGCGTATACGAGGGAGTTGTAGATCTTGAGTCTGTACAGGCTGACTGGATCACAGAATGGAGCAAGGATGACGTTTCAACAGGTGAAAAGCACATTCAGTTCAAGGTTCGTCTTGACAATGACTGGGCTACAAACTGGGGTAACTACGAGCCTGAGCACGTTCGTGTATTCGACTCACAGTGCAACCTCGCTATCCTTGAGGACGTTAAGGAAGGCGATCACATCAAGTTCACAGTATTCCTTGACACAAACCATAATAACCCCGATGCTGTTGCTGCTTATGATCCCGATGAGGACACAGGCGTAGCTGCTGACGATGTACAGCTCGAGTTCCTCTGGGCTGGTTACAAAGATTTCCAGAAGATAGAGGCTGAAGCTCCTGCTGAGACTCCTGCAGAAACACCTGCTGAGACTCCCGCAACAACTCCTGCTGAGACTCC
>OMZF01000066.1 GCA_900315465.1 uncultured Eubacteriales bacterium
AATGTCCGAAAATTTACATTTTGAGACATTGTATATCAGTTTTAAACTTGCCCTTTTCTTCTTGTTTCTTTATGAAAATTTCTATTTCATATAGTTCAAAAATCTGTTTAATACCGTTCATCTACTTTTTCACAAAGAAAAAGCATTGCCCTACAGAGTATGCTGTAAGACAATGCTTTTATCACATTGTAATTATTGATTAAGGATTAACCCAAGGTGTGCCATCTTTTTTTGTAAATTTGCCTGTGGCTACCATAATAACATCATATAACCAACCAATACCAAAACATCCACAAGTTAAAAGCCAAATCACACCTGTGCCGACTTTGCCTGCCATGAATCTGTGAACACCGAGCTCACCAAGAAAAAAAGTAATAAGAATTGCAGCAGTCTTGTCCATTATCAAAAACCTCCCCAAATATTATTTATAAAGTAACACGTTTTTCAGAGTTCAAAACAGCATTGTAAGCTATGAAATGAACCCTTTATCAACTGTCACATAGATTATATATTTAAACGAAAAAAATGTCAATATGTATAAAATAGAACGAACTATTTTTATATATAATTGCCTTATTATGACATTACAAAAATCAAAATTTGTATTAAATTAATCATGACAAAATTTTTCTAAATCATTAACAGCTCTTCCCTTTCTTTTGATAAATTTTATATTGATAAATACAATTTTTTATGATAGAATTAAAAAGTATAAAAGTCATGTTTGTTATGATTTTTGCGAAATAATAAAACGGAAGTGATAAATTTTGATCTCAATTATAGATTATGGTGCAGGAAATCTTCAGAGTGTTACTAAGGCAATGAATTTTATAGGCTCTGATTGTATCGTTACAAACGATAAGGAAACTATACTGAATTCAGATGGTGCGATTCTGCCCGGAGTAGGTTCATTTGGTGACGCTATGGAGTGTATGAATAATTCGGGATTGGTTGCAGCAGTTCAGGAATTTATAAAAACTGATAAACCGCTGCTCGGAATATGTCTCGGATTGCAGCTTCTATTCGGTGGCAGTGACGAAAGTAAGGGAGTTGAAGGACTAAATATTTTGAAAGGTTCTATTACCCGCATACCAAATGATGATGGAAAACTCAAAATTCCTCATATGGGATGGAATTCCCTCAATATTATAAGAGGAGATGGACTTTATAAAAATATTGAAGGTTTCCCCTATGTTTATTTTGTACATTCATATTTTTTAAAAGCTGAACAAGAGGATATTGTGACTGCTCAAACTACTTATGGGACTGTAATAGATGCATCTGTCAATTTTAAAAATATATATGCAACTCAATTTCATCCTGAAAAAAGCGGTAAAGTAGGTTTACAGATACTTGATAACTTTGTTAATATATGCGGAGGGAAAAACTGATGTACGCAAAAAGAATAATTCCCTGTCTTGATGTAAAAGACGGACGTGTTGTAAAGGGTACAAGCTTTGTTAATCTGAGAGATGCAGGTGATCCTGTTGAATGTGCGAAGATATATGACAAAGAAGGTGCAGATGAACTCGTATTGTTGGACATCACAGCATCAAGTGATGCAAGAAATATAATTGTTGATATAGTACGCAAGGTAGCAGATTGTGTATTTATTCCTTTTACAGTAGGCGGAGGTATAAGAACTGTAGATGATTTTACAAATATACTTCGTGCAGGAGCAGATAAGGTTTCTGTAAATTCCGCTGCTATTCACAGACCTGAAATAATAAATGAAGCTGCATACAAATTCGGCAGTCAATGTGTTGTTACTGCAATAGATGCAAAACGCAGAGCGGATAACAGCGGTTGGGATGTATATATAAACGGCGGAAGAATAAATATGGGAATAGATGCAGTAAAATGGGCTGTAGAAGCAGAAAAACGAGGTGCAGGTGAAATACTTCTTACAAGTATGGATTGTGACGGAGTAAAGAACGGTTATGATCTTGAACTTACAAAGGCTGTATCTGAAAATGTCGGTATACCCGTCATTGCTTCAGGTGGAGCAGGTAAACTTGAACATTTTTATGATGCTTTTACATACGGAAAGGCAGATGCTGTTCTTGCCGCTTCCCTATTCCATTTTGGTGAAATATCAATAGGCGAGCTTAAAGAATATCTTGATAATAAGGGTATATCGGTGAGAAAAACTTAATATGCACAAAAAACGGAGTTCCACTGCTTTGTGAAACTCCGTTTTTTTATTCTTTGTATTGTATATCTGATTTTGAGATCATGCTGGTTTTTAAAATATACATACAGCTTGAATCTCCGAAACAAGCTTTTCTCGCATCTGATGTTGTGCCCACATCAGCAATTTTTTTTCCATTTGTGTTGTATATGTGAATATTTCCCTGATTAAGAACTGCTATCCTTCCGTCAAGATAATCAAGAGACAACGCTTTATCAGCAAGGCTTATTGTTGTTTCTGTTTTGCCGAAACAATCTATGGCAATAACATCACAGTTGCGTCCGTCTTCATTTGCGGACAATGACAACAGTATACCGTAATCACTCGGAAGTTCATAAGATGAAAGAGTTCTTAAATTATAATCAATTTCTGTTTTATTTCCCTCGTTTACATCAATTATATAAGCAGCACTACTTCCTACTGCAGCAACATTTCCGTTATCAAGGTATTTCAAGTCATATATATATGAATCATAAAATTCGTATTTTTGCAGATAATTACTCTGATTAAAGTCCAGAATATAAAGTACGGAAACTATACTTCCGTTATGTGCGGACACACCGCTTACAGCAGCTCTTGAACCATATTGGTCAACAGATATATTATTCATATAATAATCAGCGAAATGATATTCATATTTCTTTGTGTTATCCCTTTTATATACTATGCAATCGGAAAGATAATCACTTCCCTGATGAAGAATTACATATGTACCGTTTGGAGATATGTCAGCGTCGAAAATTTTGTTTTCGGCATTTCCGGTATAAATAGTGTCATCTCTGTTAATAATGCGAAAACCTGTGGCTTTGGCATTATATACTATTGAATAATTTTTATTTGTATTAAGAATAGGGCTTGCAAAGGCATGTTGTGTGTTCTGAAACTCTCCTGCATTAGAATTAAGCACTACTACAGATGTATCACTGCAATATATAGGGACTCTGTCAAACGTATCAAAATTACCGGTTTCAACACTTATTCCGTTAAATCTTACAGGATAGCCGTTTCCTTCAGTTTTTCCAAGTAATTCATACTGAAACCAGTGTGAAATGTTATCAGGTGTGAGCTTATCGATATTTATAAGAGCAAGCACAACAACTACAGAGAAAAACAAAATAAGAAAAACTTTCAGAAATTTGAGTGTCAGATTTTGAGGCACAGGCTCTACTTCATTTATAGATTTCAAAGGAGCATCTTCATAGCTTGTGTATTGCCTGTTTTTTATTTTTTTTGAAGATGCATTAATGTATCTTCCCTTTGTTTTTTTCATTTTTCTTCTCCTTTCTGATAAAATACTCTGTTCAGATAAAGTCCATCGGGTGGAGCTGTCGGCCCTGAAAGTTTACGATTTTCAGCTTTAATAATATCAGGTATCGCTTCAGGGGCTATTTTACCTTGTGAAACATATAAAAGTGTTCCTACTATTATTCTTACCATGTTGTACAAAAATCCGTCTGCCTCAATTGTCAGGATGACCATATCGCCTTCACGTTTGGTAAAAAGATTTTTTACTGTTCTGTGAAGATCTCCTTTTTTACGGTTAGTCAGTGTACAAAATGATGTAAAATCATGGTATCCGACGATATATTCAGAAGCTTTATTCATTTTATCTATATCAAGTGAATACCAATAGTGGTAGGCATATCCGTCAAGAAAAGGATTTCTGAATTCTGCATTCCATATCTTATATATATATTCCTTACCTTGACACGAATATCTTGCATGAAAATCCTCTGGTACTTCTTTTGCAGATAATACTGCTATGCTTGGAGGCAGAAAGTTATTAAGTGCATGAGGTATTCTTTCTACAGGAATACGAAACTCGGTTTTAAAACTTATACAGTACATATTTGCATGCACACCTGCATCTGTACGGCTGCAACCTTTTATATCAGCTTTTTCTCCTATAACCTGAAACAGTGCATTCTGAAATACTTCCTGAACTGTAACAGCATTATTCTGAACTTGCCAGCCATGATAGTTTTTTCCATCATAAGCAATTGTAAGTAATATATTTCTCATAATTTCCCCTTATATGACAGGCTGAAATAAAGTATTTGTAAAAATCACAGCACCGAAAATAATGACAGATATAATTGAAGCAAATAGATCAATTTTTGAAAAATAAAGAATTTTCATTCTTGTTTTATTTTTTCCTCCGTTATAGCATCGGCATTCCATAGCCATTGCCAAATCATTCGCACGTCTGAAAGAAGAAACAAACAGAGGGATGAGTACAGGCATAAGAGCCTTTACTCTTTGAAAAACATTTCCGCTTTCCATGTCTGCTCCTCTCGCCTTTTGTGCATTCATTATTTTATCAGTTTCTTCTAACAAAACAGGTATAAATCTGAGTGCTATCGTCATCATAAGAGCAATTTCATGTACTTTTACATGAAATATACTCAGCGGCTTCATCAAACGTTCAAGTGCATCTGTAAGATCTGTAGGTGAGGTTGTATATGTAAGTACAGCACTTACCATCATAAGAATAGTTATTCTTACAATTACAAATAAGGCATTATTTACACCACCTGTGGTGATTCTAAAAATCCACCATTCAAATAAAACATTGCCTGTACCGTAAAAAAGATTAAATATACCTGTAAGTATTATAACAAATATGATCATACGCAGACTCTTCAGATATTTTAAAAAACTTATCCTTGTTAAAAGTATTATTAATATAGAAAACAAAGATATGATCAAAAGTGATACAAAATTTCTACATAAAAATATCACCACAATATATGCTATCAACAACAGAATTTTGCTTCGGGGATCCATTTTGTGTATAATGGAATTTCCGGGCAAATACTGTCCTAATGTTATATCTCTTACCAAGAGTTATCACCTCCTGATTTCACTCGTCAGACACCTGACAAACAATTTAATATTTCGTTGAATCCCTGTTCGACAGTCAAAACACCTGTATCAACATTGAAACCACGTTTTTTTAATAATTGCATTATTCTTGTTATTTGAGGCACCTGTAGTCCGATTTTTTGTAAATCGTTTCCTCTTGAAAAGACTTTTTCTGTAGTATCAAACGCAAATTTTTTCCCCTGAGACATTACAAGGATCCTATCGGCGATCCTTGCAATATCTTCCATACTGTGTGAAACGAGGATAACAGTATTTTTCCGTATTTTATGATAATCAATTATCTGAGAAAGCAATACTTCCTTTCCAAGAGGATCAAGTCCCGCAGTAGGTTCATCAAGTATAAGGACATCAGGATCCATAGCAATAACGCCCGCAATAGCAGCTCTTCTTTTTTCTCCTCCGGATAATTCAAAAGGAGATACAGAAAGCATTTCTTCTTTGAGACCTACAAATTCCGCTGATGAGCGTACACGTTTATCGGTTTCATTATCATCAAGCCCCATATTATGTGCCCCAAAAGCAATATCTTTATAAACTGTTTCCTCAAAAAGCTGATATTCAGGGTACTGAAATACCATACCTACCTTAAATCTGATATTTCTTATTTTCTTGGGTTCATCCCATATATTTTTGCCCTCAAGGTAAATTTTGCCATCAGTAGGTTTAAGAAGTCCGTTCAAGAGTTGTATAAGCGTAGATTTTCCGGAGCCGGTGTGACCTATAACTCCGATAAATTCACCGCTTTCTATTTCAAAGCTCACATCGTCAAGAGCTTTTTTTTCAAAAGATGTACCATAGCCGTACACAAAACTTACATTTTCAGCTTTTATTAATGACATTATTTTTACCTCCGACTTTATTTTCAGTCAGAAGCTTTGCAAGAGCATCTGCACATTCATTTTCATCAAGTACACACTCAGGCAATTCATATCCGCAGCCTTTAAGTTTATGTATCAGTTCTGTAGCCTGTGGAACAGACAGACGATGTTGTTTAAGCATTTCAACTTTTGAGAACACCTCTTTCGGAGTTCCTTCTGTAAGAACCTTACCTGAATCCATTACTATGACTCTGTCTGCAAGAACAGCTTCCTCCATATAATGTGTAATAAGTATAATGGTTATTCCCATTCTCTTATTAAGATCGTGTATGGTAGAGATGACTTCATTTCTTCCTTGCGGATCCAACATGGCTGTAGGTTCATCAAGCACTATACATTCTGGTTCCATAGCAATTATCCCTGCAATAGCAACACGCTGTTTCTGACCGCCTGAAAGCTTATCAGGTGAATGTGTACGGTATTCATACATACCTACTGTTTTCAGGGCATTATCTACACGACTTCTTATTTCCTTGGAGGGTACACCGAGATTTTCGCATCCGAATGCAACATCTTCTTCGACTATTCCCGCAACTATCTGATTATCAGGATTTTGTAATACAAGTCCTACACTCTTGCGAATATCAAATAATCTGTCATCGTCTTTTGTATTGATACCGTTGACATATATATTGCCTGCAACGGGCAGATATATGGAATTGAAATGTTTGGCGAGAGTAGATTTGCCTGATCCGTTATGTCCTACTACAGCAACAAACTCTCCCCTGCCTATTTCCATATTTACACCGTTAAGAGCAAAATTATTCCGGGAACTTTCATCATCGCTGTCATATCTGAAATATACGTCACATACCTGAATGAATTTATCCATTCTGTTTCTCCCATATCGCTGTACTTCCGCAAGGAAGAGTGAGTCCGCTTTGTGTAACATGGAGACCTATTTCAGAACTGGATACCTTTCCTCCGAACGATGATTTTAACATTACACTGAGAAGATATTCCATAACAGATGGTGAAAGACCTGTTGTATATGAATTCAATACAAAGAATTCAGCATCATCCGAAAGTATCGGAATACAAAGTTCCACTAAAGAGAAAAGCTGCTCTTCAAGCTTCCATACTTCTCCGCCGGGACCTCTGCCATAGGATGGAGGATCCATTATTATACCATCGTACTTATTTCCACGTCTTTGTTCACGCTGAACAAATTTAACACAATCATCAACAAGCCAGCGTACAGGCTTATCTGAAAGACCGCTGAGCTGTGCATTCTCCTTTGCCCATTGTACCATACCTTTTGAAGCATCAACATGACACACACTTGCTCCTGCCTCAAGACAAGCCAAAGTTGCAGCACCTGTATATGCGAACATATTAAGAACTTTCAGAGGTCTGTCAGCTGCTTTTATTTTTTCGGAAACAAAATCCCAATTTACAGCCTGTTCAGGAAAAACGCCTGTATGTTTGAAACCCATTGGTTTTATTCCGAATTTAAGATTTTTATAATTTATATGCCACTGAGACGGTACTTTCTTATTGTACTGCCATGCACCGCCGCCGCTTGAACTTCTTTTGTAACGTGCATGGGCTTGTTTCCAGAAAGGATTTTTCTTTTCCGTGTGCCAGATTATCTGAGGATCGGGACGAATAAGAATAATGTCTCCCCATCTTTCAAGTCTTTCACCGTCAGAACAATCAATAAGCTCATAATCCTCCCAATATGCTTCTCTCATTTGTTTTCCCCCTCAAATTATCAGCAGCAAGCCCAATCATACACAACATCAGAAAAATCTTTATTTATAAGATCTTTCTTTGAAATAAAAAACTGACAGTTCCCGCTGTCACCAAACATAATATCTGCTACCGAATCTTCATCAAGCTGTAAAAGCAATATATCCTTCTCTCCATTGTCATAGCAAGGTACAGGATTTTGCACAAAACACGGATAACCGCCGATTCTTGAACCTGCACCATATAATAAGTCATAAAACTCGTCTTCGTCTTCATCATTTATATTATTTATAAGACTGTCAAGTTCATTTTCATATTGAGTAATGGGCATATATGTTGAATTAAATATTATTTTAGTATTTTTCTCAAAAGGCAGATTTTCCTGTATTTCATTCTGATAAGGATTCTCGGATAAAAGCTTTGTTTCATCGGTAATATAATCCTCAATATATATTACTTTGCATGGTTCATCATATCCGTAGCTTTCATCATTTACAACATAAAACTGCAGAATTCCTTTTTGGGGAAAGTTCTCCATTTCAGGCATCTCCGCAAAATTTATCTGTGCAAGAAACATCATAGGATCACCTTCTCTGTCAAGAGGATAATCCGATTTATCTTTCAGATAAGGGCAGCCCCCGAGTTTGCTTTCCCACGGTTTTGTTTGAATATCAACAAATTTCAATTCTATCGTATGACGAAATGTTTTTTCGATTTGTTCTCTTAAAAACTCAAATTTTTCGGGTAATTCTATCATATAAATACCACCTTTTATCCTGAAAATACAATTATTATTATAAATTTTTCTCCCCTTAATGTCAACAGTTTTGAAAGCAAAAACAGAACAGAAATAAAATTCTGTTCTGTCTGTGCATTATAATATTCTGTTAAAAATCAAGCTTTTGGAACAGGGCAGCTTGAAAGAAGGATAGCACCTTTATCGGCGGAAGTAACAAGTGAAGCATATCTTGCAAGATAGCCGGTTGTGATTTTTGGCTCTCTGGGTTTCCATTCAGCACGACGCTTAGCAAATTCTTCATCACTGAGCTGTACATTTATTGTATTAGCATTAATGTCAATTTCTATTATGTCACCGTCTTTAATAAGACCGATAGGGCCTCCGGCAGCAGCTTCAGGAGATACATGACCTATTGCAGCTCCTCTTGTAGCACCGGAGAAACGTCCGTCAGTTATAAGAGCGACTGTACTTCCGAGACCTCTGCCCATAATAGCAGATGTGGGATTAAGCATTTCTCTCATTCCAGGGCCGCCCTTAGGGCCTTCATAGCGGATAACAACAATATCACCGTCAACGATTTTTCCTCCGTTGATAGCAGCCATTGCATCCTCCTCACAGTCGAATACTTTTGCTGGGCCTGTATGTTTAAGCATTTCAGGAGCAACTGCACTGCGTTTTACAACACATGAATCAGGAGCAAGGTTGCCTTTAAGAACGGCTATACCGCCTGTTTTACTGTAAGGAGTTTCTACCGGTCTGATGATCTCAGGGTTTTTATTTATAACACCGCTGATGTTTTCGGCAATAGTTTTTCCTGTGCAGGTAATTATATCTGTTTTAAGGAGACCAAGCTTATTGATCTCATTCATTACGGCATAAATGCCTCCCGCTTCATTAAGATCCTCCATATATGTATGACCGGCAGGAGCAAGATGACAAAGATTAGGCGTATGTGAGCTTATTTCGTTTGCAATATCCAAATCAAGATCAATACCGCATTCATGTGCTATAGCAGGAAGGTGAAGCATACTGTTTGTGCTGCAGCCGAGAGCCATATCCATTGTAAGGGCATTACGGAAAGCATATTCCGTCATAATGTCACGGGGACGGATATTTTTCTCAAGAAGTTCCATTATCTTCATACCTGCGTGTTTTGCAAGCTGGATTCTTTCGGAATAAACTGCCGGGATAGTACCGTTTCCTCTAAGAGCCATGCCAAGCACCTCAGTAAGACAGTTCATCGAGTTAGCAGTATACATACCTGAGCAAGAGCCGCAGGTAGGACATACTTTATTTTCAAATTCATTCAATTCTTCATCTGTAATTTTTCCTGAGTTATAAGAGCCTACTGCCTCAAACATACTTGAAAGGCTTCTTTTTTCCCCTTTGACATGACCTGCAAGCATAGGACCGCCGCTTACGAATATTGTAGGAATATTTAATCTTGCAGCTGCCATAAGCAAACCCGGAACGTTTTTGTCACAGTTAGGAACCATTACAAGTGCGTCAAAAGCGTGTGCAATAGCCATACATTCGGTTGAATCTGCAATAAGGTCTCTTGTTACGAGTGAGTATTTCATACCCTTGTGTCCCATAGCAATACCATCACAAACGGCAATTGCCGGAAATACTACCGGATTGCCGCCTGCCATAGCAACGCCCTGTTTTACTGCGTTTACTATTTTATCTATATTCATGTGTCCGGGAACAATTTCATTATACGAGCTTACAATACCTATCATAGGTTTTGCAATTTCCTCATCTGTCATACCTAAAGCTCTGAGAAGTGAACGCTGCGGTGTACAGCCTACACCCTTTTTCATTGAATCACTATTCATAATAATTACCTGCCTTTTATATAATTATACGGCAAAAGCCTACAAGAACAATTATAAGATTTTATGTTTTTATTGTCAATGGTTTTATACTATTTTTCATATTGCAGCCTTATCCACTGCATAAGTACATCTGCTATATACGAAATTTCTTTTTCTGAAAGAGGTTTGTTTTTTTCTATACCATACCATTTATTAAGGCAACTTCTGCAGCAGCAGGCACAGGCATGTTGAGCTATGAATGTCGGATGACCTTTCATAGGAGTTTGTTTGCCGTCGTTTAAAATAATTTCAGGAGCAAGTCTGTTTCGTATAAAATCGTATGTATGTCTTTCAATAGTATCTAACCCTTTTTCATTGATGTAATGAACATCATCGTTTTTAAGCTTAAAACGTGAACGGAATTCCGATTTTGACAAACGATTCAATATATCTTTTATTTCAGGCAAAGAATTTGTGGTAAAATTTATTCCGGCTTTATCTGCCTGAGTCATTTGAAATTTCCGATCTATATGATAAATTTTTTTGTCTTTAATAAAAGTTGTTCCAGTTTGCTTAAAATAAAAGTTTATATTAGATTTTATACATTGTTCTCTTAAATCAAGCACCCAATCAAAATTACAAGGACGTACATTTTCTCCTGATTCTCCTCCGCAGGTAACATAAGATATTTCACCCGTAGCCAAATATGCAGAAATATCCACCTTACTGAGAAGCGGTTCAAGAATTATCTCTTTTCTTACCGCCGGCAATTTAATGAAAACCGGAAGTCTTTTATCTGCTTCTTCCTGATTTTCACAGGTGCTTATGAGTGTCACATTTTCATAGCCTTTTCCCCAGTCATTCGGTAAACATTGTTCTATTCTTAAAACACGTTTTGTTATTATTTTAAATTGGAGTTCAGGACGCTGACGGATAATACTCCATATTTCACTACGCCATTCATCAGCTTCGTCAATAAAAAAATCTGATGTCATACAAGTATATATTGGATTGTCATTTTCTGTTATCCTATATTCGCCGTCACGCTTCTTCTTGAGTGGAAGATCAAATTGGGTCGTTTTACTTACAATACTGCTGTCTTTTCCGAATTCCGAATCTCTCCGATAAACATAACAGTTTATACAACCGCTGCTGTATTTTTTGCAGCCATGCCATGGATTCCATATAGTCATTTATATCTCACCTCCCGAAAGTTTTTATATTGACATTATATCATATTTTGAGCTTAGAAAAAACAATACTTTGCCACATTTATAATTACTATAGAATATGGCAAAGTATTTTGTTAATCATTTTTTATTGTATAACTGCCGTCTGTAATAATAGATTTTGTTTCATCGCTTATTTTGATATACGGAAATGTTAAATCATAATATGGTTTATTAATATAACTTATATAATCAAAAAGTGTCATTGATACGGTATCACTTTTTATCGTTTTACTGTCGGTAACAAGGTTTATTCTTTCGGAATTATAATCCATGTCATTTACTGCACTTTCTAAAAGACGGGATGAATTTTCTGTTACTATAAGATTTACCGTTTTCATAATATCTTTTTGTCCGCAAAAATATCCCAGACTGTCATTATATCTGTCAGCTGCATTTTTATCCATGATAATGAACAGACACTGACTCAGCATAATATTCTTTCCGCTGTTTTTTTCAAGAGAAGATACGGCATTTTCTACTGTTTTTCCTTTTGTCTTTACTATTTTTTCCGAATCTCTTTTTGAATCACTTTCTGTATCAAGAATAAGCATAGTAAGGCTGTATTCATTATTTTGATTATCTATTCCGATGCCTTGTATTATTATCCTTTGATTAAGCTGAGTTGCACTGCATCCGCTCACAGATAAAGACGATACTAATATACCTGCTGCAAGTAAAAATGAAACAGCGGTTTTTCTGAATTTACTTTTGAATTTTATATAAATCGTTATCGATATGGGTATAGCTACTGCAAAAACTAAGGTGCTGTAAAAAATCACAGGCTGCTGAAATAGTAAATCGGAAAGATCAGTATTAAAACAGCACCATACAGAAATAACAGAAACTATTATAATAAGAGGTATATTAAGATTTTTTATTTTTTTGAAAGATAATTTTTGACTTAATTCAGATACAATATAAAAATCTACAGTAACAGCAGTAAAGCCTAATGCTGTTATTGCTGATAAAAATATTGCATTCATTCTCTGAAGTATTCCTGAGCCTTCGATTGAATGGAACAAGGGATATTGTAATCCTTTAAGATAATAGCCCAGAGAGCCGAATATAAGAATATACAGAACTAATATCAACAAATACTGAAAAATATTCCACAGCATACATTCTCTGAAAAAGCTGCCTTTTGATTTTTTGCAAAGAATGAACAATACTGCTATTTCCTGAATTTCGGAAAATATTGTTATTATGCTGTCTCCATGTTTAATATCTGTCATAAGATTTTTTGCAGAAAAAGATGGCAATAAGCATATTATAACGAAAAACGAAAGTAAAACTGCAAATATCATTATTACAACAGAAAATCTTGCAATAGCCTCAAGACCTCTGCTTGAAGCATATATTGCGAATAATATTAAAAATATTATACACATAAGTGTATTGAAATCGTTTCCTGTAACATCTGAAATAAACCTGTAGAGATCATATATATGAAATAAAAGTATAAATGAAAAATATATTATATATCCTGTATTCAGCAGATCCGAATTTATAGAATAATTGGATTTTTTGTATATTATTATCGGATAAAGCAGAAAAAAAGATAATACTGAAAAAATCAGCAATGATATGATTATTTCCCTTATGGATGTCTGACTGTCTATTACTGAAGGGTATAAAATTACAGTGAAAAGTTTATATACAAATAATAATCCGAAAAGCTGGGTACTATTTATAATTTTTTCATTATTCAATGTTATTCTACCTCCGCACCCGGCATATTCTGAACTTTTGCAGTATTTTTATTAAGCGTTTTCCATCCGGCTCTGACAAATACATCTCTGAATACATTCACTCCGAAAGGCGTAAGAGGTGAGGTATATGGTATACCGAAACTTGTTTTGCTGCAAAGATTTATCATTGTAAGGCATAAGAACAATGAAACTCCCCATATTCCAAATATTCCGCCTGCTAAGGTAAACAATAATCTGAGTATTACAACAGGAGCATAAAGATTGGGTATTACATAAGAGCTTATTACAGCAACAGCAACTACCATAAGAGTCGGAGCACCGATAAGACCTGCATTTATTGCAGTATCTCCTATTACAAGTCCGCCTACAATGCTTACAGCATATCCTAAAGGCTGGGGCATACGAAGTCCGGATTCACGCATTATTTCATATACAAATTGTATGATAAGAGTTTCTGTCATAAGTGACAGCGGTGTTTCTGATATAGAAGAAGCAATTTTATTAAGCAGAAGTGTAGGAAATATTTCGGGGTCAAATGTTCCGAGTGCCACAAAAACTCCCGGCAGTAAAACGGCAATAAAAAATGCCATATATTTCAGCCATCTGGTAAATGTAGAAAAATATGGACGATTGGTATAGTCATCAATCGTTTGAAAATATTCAGCAAAAAGATAAGGAACAATAAGTGCAGAAGGTACTCCGTCAATAAGTACCGCTATTCTCCCCTCTGTTATCTTACCGCATACAGTATCCGGTCTTTCTGTAATTCCTACCGTACTGAAAAATGAAGGAGAAGACTTATCCTCAATATAAGGCACTATATATCCGGGTGCAAGAATAGTTTTAAGATCAATTTTATTAAGACGCTTTTTTAATTCTGATATTATTTCTTTTGATGCTGTTCCGTTAAGATAACATATACAAACTTCGGTTGATGATAACTGCCCGATATTTATTATCTCAAATTTAAGATCAGTGGTTTTCATTCTTCTTCTGATCAAAGTCATATTTGTTCTGACAGATTCCACAAATCCTTCTTTTGAACCTCTTTGTACAACATCAGATTCAGGTTCTGATATTCCTCTTGTTCTGAAACCTTGTATACCGACTGCAAGCATTTTATTACAGCCGTCAACGCTTATTACTGCAAAGCCTGACATTACAAGTATAAAAAGCTGTTCAAATGTATCTATGACACTTATATCATCCGTATAAAGTATTTTGTTTTTTATTTCGTAAAGTATTTCTTCAGGTGTTTTATTGTAGAAGTTATTTATCATGGGTTCTATAATACTTAATGTCATAAGTTCCTTGTTTACCATGTTATCTATAGAAATGATACCGGCATCAACTCCGCAGAGTGCTATTTTGTGTATTGTGAGGTCCGCCGTATTATCAAAACGTCTTTGTATATAACTAAGATTGTCATTTAATGAATAATTCAGTTTTGTTTTTGTTTTGGGCGGGATATTATTATTTTTTCTTTTGTACATATCTGTAATTTGTCGTATAGTTTTATACATTTTATCACCCTTACCTTTTTATATATCTTTTGCATCATAAAATAAAATATACATTGACAGTATAATTTTAGTATTAAAGTAAAAAATAATTATCAGTAAAACAGGAAGGGCAGAAAAACAAATGATCATATCTGTTATCAGAACAATAGTGCTTTATACTGTAATAATTATTACAGTCAGAATTATGGGAAAACGGCAGATAAGTGAATTGCAGACAAGTGAACTTGTTGTAATGCTGCTTATGTCAGATATTGCAGCAATACCCATGCAAAATACAGACCAGTCACTGCTCAGCGGAATAATACCTATCTTTATATTGGTAATATGTGAAATTGCGATCTCACTTATAATGCTGAAAAATGCAGGTTTCAGAGGACTTATATGCGGCAGACCCGTTATAATAATAAATGACGGTGTTATTCAGCAAAAAGCGATGAAAGAACTCAGAATGAGTACAGAAGATCTCTTTGAAGAACTTCGTCAGAAAGATATTTTTGATTTGAAAGATGTCTCTTATGCCATTGTAGAGACTAACGGAAAGCTAAGTATACTCAAAAAGCAGTCAAGTACACCCGTCACAGCTAAACAAATGGGGATTTCATCAAATGAAAATGGTATGCAGGCTGTCATCATTTCAGACGGTCAATTTGCATCATCATCTCTTTTGTTTTGCGGGCTGAGTGAAAAATGGGCAGAAATGATACTTAATGCAGAGGGTGTAAAATTAGATGAAGTTTTTATTATGACAGCAAACAGATCGGGGCAGTATTCAATAATCAAAAAAGAGGGCAAAAATAATGAATAGGATCATAGGAACAATAATTATACTTATAATTACAATAGCACTCGTTACAACTGAATTTGTAATAAACACAAATACTGCATCATCCGTAAACGAAAAAATATACAATGCAGATATTATGGCAAGCAATGGTCGAGTTGATGAAGCTGAATACAATATGAATGAAGCACTGAAAGAATGGGATGATCATTCGCAAAGTATGCTGCTCTTCTATTCACATCAAAAACCTGATGAAATAGAGGAATCCATTCATAAAGCAAAATCATATCTTGATTCCGAAGAAATGAGTTTATTTCATGCCGAATGTAAGCTTATACTGATACGGCTGAAACAATTCAATGATCTGGAATATCCCTCAATAAAAAATATTCTTTAACAAACAAAAAAACACCGCTTTGAAATCAATACTCCAAAGCGGTGTAAGATAATATTCAGTTATTATTTTGCGGCTTTAGCGGTTTTAGAAGTTGTCTTTTTTGCCTTAGCGGGCTTAGGCTTAGGATCTTCTTTAACTGCGAAAATGCAAGTTCCGAAAGGTGCAAGTCTGATGTCTGCGGAATGTTCCCACTGACAGCACTGTACAGGCTGTGATTTAATAGGCTCTGCATTGGTTACACCCTTACCTCCGTATATTTCAAAATCTGTATTAAGTACCTCAGTAAGAGTACAGCCTTCCATAAGACCTATACGGTAATTATCTCTCTGAACAGGTGACATATTGCACACGATAACATACTTCTGTCCGTCTGTCATTCTGTAATATGAATATACATTGTGGTCAGCGTCATCTGCATTTATCCATTTGAAGCCGTCACTTTCATAATCTTTTTCATAAAATGCAGGATTTTCTGTTGTGAGTGCAGCAAGTTCTTTGAAGAAACGGTGGAAACAACGATGCATTTCATATTCATCAACAAGGAACCAATCAAGTTCTTTTGTTTCGTCCCATTCTCTGAACATTCCGAGTTCATTGCCCATGAAATTAAGAACTTTTCCGGGGTGAGTGAACATGTATGCATAAAGTGTTCTTACCTGAGCGAATTTATTTGCATAATCTCCGCCCCACATTTTCTGTACAATAGTTGCTTTTCCATGAACAACTTCATCGTGTGAGAACGGAAGAATAAATCTTTCATAATAGAAATATGCCATTGACCAGTTGATAAGGTTGTGACTTCCCATTCTGAAAAGAGGATCTATCTTGAAATACTTCAAAGTATCGTTCATCCAACCCATATCCCACTTGTAGTCGAAACCGAGACCGCCTTCTTCAACAGGTTTTGTAACACCTGGATAATCGGATGAATCCTCAGCTATAAGCATGATATTCTTAAATCTTTCATTAAGGGTCTTATTCATCTTTTTGAAGAATTCTACTGATCGGTCATTTACACCTCTGTCCTTGTTGCCCATCCAGTAGATACCGTTATTTATAGCATCCATACGTATACCGTCAAAATGGTATACATCAAGCCAGAAAGCAGCACAGGAAATAAGGAAACTCTGAACTTCACCTCTGGAAACATTGAAGTTATATGTTCCCCATTCGCTCTGGTTAACGTCTGACGGCGGATATTCATAAAGGAACGTGCCGTCGAATTTAGCAAGTGAATAGTTATCTCTTACAAAATGTACAAAAGCAAAGTCGATAATAACACCGATACCGTTTTGATGACACCTATTGACAAACATCATAAGCTGTTCGGGAGTGCCGTAACGGGACGTTGCACTGTAATACTGAGCTGCCTGATAACCCCATGATCCGTCAAACGGGAATTCTGCAAGAGGCATTACTTCAATATGAGTATAATGGTTTTCTTTTACATATTTTATAAGGTCATCAGCTACTTCATCATAACGAAACCACTGTGCTCCCCCATCTGCTTCAGATTTGCCCTGTGGTTTTTTCCATGAACCCATGTGCATTTCATAGATATTCAAAGGTTTATCATAGCACTTTGACCTTTTCTTCATCCATGCAGCATCATCAAAGATCTTTTCAGGTTCAATACGGGTAATAATTGAAGCTGTATTAGGTCTTAGTTCGCTATGGAAAGCATAAGGGTCTGCCTTATCGACAACAGCCCCTCCCTGCTGATAAACACGGAATTTATAAAGCTGTCCCACCCTTGCATCCGGTACTGTCAATTCATATATACCGTTATTGATACGGTTCATAGGATGATAGCCGCCATTCCAGCCGTTGAAATCACCCACAACATCAACACCGTGTGCCGAAGGTGCATAAACCCTGAAAACAATACCATTGTCTGCATCCGAAACCGGATGTGCACCGAAATACTGATAGGAATTACTGCTGATACCCTGGTAGTATTCATCCATTGTAAAATTTGCCATTTGATCATCTCCTACTAAAATTTCTTCTTATATAATTTTAAATTACCCGTCATTCAAAGTCATTAGACATATACATAGGATTGTCTGTATATTTTTACTTGAAAGAATTATATATTGACATAGCAAGAACAACATTCCCTTTAGCCTGTATTTTACCTGTTGTAAAAGCTTTAAAGCTATCGAGTGAACCATTGACAATTTCCTCAAAAGTTTCGATAGACATTGTAAGAAAAATATTTGCACTTTTATGACATTTTGGTGTCATATATTTTTGACCGTCAATGTACGAAAGAAATATGTAATCTGACTCCTTACTTTTTATCGTAATCAAGGCAGAAAAATTCTTACCTATATCAGAAAAATCATGTTCATAGAAAACAGTTCCGATATACTGATAACACTGTTGGAAATCCATATTCCACTTCCTTCCGGTATCCGAATTACACATACAAATTATATCATATAAATTATTTTAGTATTTTCTGAAATAGAAATATAATTATGATTATTCGACATTTTATACATTTTATTAACATTTTGACGATAAATATATAGTATAAATTAAAACAAAAAAATCCGGCAACCTGAAAACAGATTGCCGGACGTGTGGACTAAATCATCCGATTATTTCATTTTATTGCCTCTTGCAACATATGAAGTATGGAGATACTTGTGAGCTTTTTCCTTGCCGGGAGCCTCAAAGAAATCATCATAGATCATCTTTATAACGGGGCTTTCATCACTGCAGCGGAACTCACAGTTCTTATCATAGTCATAGAGAGCCTTTGAACGAAGTGCCTTGTAATCAACATAATTACGAACACTGTCACTCTGGAAAGGCTGACCGCCGCCGTTGATACAGCCGCCGGGACATGCCATAACCTCTACCATATGATAATTTGCTTCGCCGCTCTTGATCTTTTCAAGGATCTTGCGGGCATTGCCGAGACCGGATGTAACTGCAACATTGATCTTGATTCCTGCTACTTCGTAAGTTACCTCACGAATAGCTTCAGGGCCTCTTACTTCTTCAAAATCAACCTTCTTGAAGTCGCCATCAAGTGTTCTTGCTGCTGTTCTGAGAGCTGCCTCAAGAACGCCGCCTGTTGCACCAAAGATAGCACCGCCTCCTGTTGCCTTATTGAACGGAGCATCATAATCTTCGTCTGCAAGATCAGCAAGCTGAATACCTGCACGTTTGATCATTCTTGCAAGCTCACGTGTTGTAAGAGCTACATCAACATCATCATAATCACCGTCACCTGAACGGAGCTGAGGACGTGTACATTCAAACTTCTTTGCAGTACATGGAATTACGCTGACAACAAAGATCTTGTTAGGATCAATATTGTTCTTCTGTGCATAGTAACCCTTGAGAACTGCACCGAACATAGCCTGAGGTGATTTACAGGTTGAAAGATTCGGAATGAAGTCAGGATAGTAATGTTCAACAAATTTTACCCAACCAGGGCAACATGATGTAAACATCGGAAGTGTGCCGCCGTTCTGGATTCTCTGGATAAGCTCATTAGCTTCTTCGAGGATAGTAAGGTCAGCAGTAAAGTCCATATTAAAGATCTTTACACCTTCACCAAGTCTGCGGATAGCAGCAGACATCTTGCCGTCAACATTAGTACCTATAGGAAGACCAAAGCTCTCACCGAGTGTTGCCTTGATAGAAGGAGCTGTGAAGAAGATAACTTCCTTCTCAGGATCCTGAATAGCTTCCCATACTTTCTGTTCCTGAGGTTTCTCCTGAAGTGCACCTACAGGACAGCTTACTACGCACTGACCGCAGCCAACACAGGGAGAATCATCAAGACTTTTATCAAATGCACTTCCGACATGAACCTGATAACCTCTCTTGATAGAGCCGATAACAGATACTGTCTGTACATTCTTACATACAGATACGCAACGCATACACTGTACACACTTATTGTTGTTACGAACGATATAGGGTGACTGCTCATCGATCTCATACTGAGCTTCCTCAGATGTGAAACGATCCTCGTCTACACCATATTCGAGAGCGAGCTTCTGAAGTTCGCAGTTATTATTTCTGTCACAAGAAAGACATTTCTTCTGGTGAGTAGAAAGAAGAAGCTCAATAGTTGTTTTTCTTGATTTGATAACAGCAGGTGTGTTTGTGAAAACTTCCATGCCTTCATCTACAGGATAAACACACGCAGCGAGGAGACCTCTCATAGGTCTGCCATTCATTTTAGCTTCTACCATACATACACGGCATGCACCAATGCAATTAATATCCTTGAGATAGCAAAGTGTGGGTATCTCGATATTAGCCTGTTTAGCAGCCTGCAGAATTGTATAACCCTTTGGTACTTCAACAGGGATATTATTTATTTTCAGATGTACTGTTTCC
>OMZF01000020.1 GCA_900315465.1 uncultured Eubacteriales bacterium
AGCTAACCCCGTGTGTCCCACGGTTATGATAGATTTGTCCGCAAAACTGACTTTGCACTTTTCATTCTCGATTGGTTACGAGTCATATAGGTATATCTAATCGAACCTACTGCTACAGTTCTGGAATCTATGAATATTATCAACAAGGAACAGCAGGAAATGTTCCTCCATGCAGATTATTCGACTATGAAGTATTATTATGAACAGCGTATAGCTTACAATACTGAACCGGGTGCGGAATATCACAGCATAAGCTTTACATATCAGCCGGCTACACGTAAGAGTCTTGTTCCCTACCTTAAAGATATTCCTTTCAAAAGCAGATGGTATACAAGCGGAAAACAGCCTCAGCCTTTCTATATCACTGCTATGCATCGTCCCGGTGACGGCGGACTTACATTCTATTTCGGTTACCAGAAGGATAGTGCTACTCCTGAAGAAATTGAGTTCCTTTATTACTTTACAGGACGAGTTCTTTTCAGAAGTATTGAAAATCCGGATAAAACCATTGAAGAAATTATTAATATGACATGATCAGGAGGAATTTATTTATGTTAGAACAGCTTAAAGAATTAATTGCAAATTATGTTGATGTCGATACCGACACTATTTCCGAAGATTCCCGCTTTGCAGAAGATCTGGGGTTCAATTCATATGACTTTATCTGTATGCTGGGCGATTGTGAAGATGAATTTGATGTTGAAATCGAACAGAGCGAAGCTGCCAAGAGTAAAACTGTCGGTGAGCTTATTACCTACTTAGAAGGAGTAAAAGAATGAGTGCTGTATCAACATTAAAAGAACTCGTTTATTATGCAAATGAACGTTTTGGTGACGAAACCTTTGTTATTGAATATAAAAAACGCAACTTTATCGAACACAGCTACCGCACTTTCCGCAAGGAATGTGATGCTCTCGGTGCTTGGCTGAATGAACATTTTACTGAAAGAGTACACGCTGCTGTTATAGGTCTGACAAGCTATGAATATCTTATAGCATGGTTCGGAATACAGTGCAGCGGCAATGTGTCCGTTCCGTTAGACAATGCAAATAATGCAGAGCGTATTGCGGATGAAATTGTCCGTTCCGACAGTGAGGTTGTTTTCCTTGATAACAATCATGCCAAAGATATTGATACATTCCGTAAGCTTTGCCCGAAAGTAAAATATTATATCCATATACATAAGCAGCTTGATGGAACTCTGTTTTTGGGAGATATTCTCGAACAGTACAAAGACAGGCAGCCTTCTTGTTCATCAGCACCGGAGGATATGACTGCAATACTTTTTACATCCGGTACAACAGGTAAAAGTAAGGGCGTTATGCTTAGTAATACTAACTTCATTGATAATACCACCTGCGAACCCGATCTTGGATTTCACGGAAATAAACGTATGACGGTTTTGCCTATACATCATGTATTTTGCTTTACCTGTGATATTCTTTGTGCTTTGTGGTATGGCAGAACTCTTTGTGTGAATGATTCACTGATGCATATAATCAAAAATCTTAAGGTATTCCGCCCGACATATGTAACTTTTGTACCGATGATCGCAGCCTCTATTCTTACCAGAATGAAACAGATGGCAGGCGATGATGGTGATAAGTTAGCTGTGCGTAATGAAGTATTTGGAGAACAGTTCAGTGTGATCTACTCCGGCGGTGCATACCTCAGTCCAGAAATAATCAAGGGGTACAGTGAGTTCGGTATCGACATTGCTCAAGGTTACGGAATGACGGAATGTTCACCAAGAATATGTTCGGGCATAAAGAACTGTCCTAAGCCGGAATCTGTCGGTGAGATCGTGCCGGGCTGCGAAGTCAGGATAGTTGACGGTGAAATTCAGGTGAAAAGCAAGTCTGTTATGATGGGGTATTATCATAATCCTGAAGAAACCGCCAAATCGCTTTCACCTGACGGCTGGCTTATGACCGGTGACCTCGGATATAAGGATGATGACGGTTATCTGTATATCACCGGAAGAAAAAAGAATCTGATAATTCTTTCCAACGGTGAAAATGTTTTCCCTGAAGAAATCGAAAATCAGTTTGCTTATTTTGCTCCTGTAAAAGAGATCGTTGTGTATGACAAAAACGGTGCTGTTGCAGCAGAAGTCTATCCCGACCCCGAATATGTTTGTGATGACATCAGGGCAGTTATTCAGGCTAAGATAGATGAAGTGAATTCTACTTTCCCTGCCGCAAAACAAATAGTTGCTCTTGATATTCGTGAAACAGAATTTGAAAAAACTGCTTCAAAAAAGATAATCCGTCCCAAAAGATGATGTAATAAGTAAGCTGACAACAATTTTGTAAAACTAAAACAGATGATATATCCATTAATTTGCGGAAATATCATCTGTTTTTTTATTTGGAATAAAAGTAAAAGCACTATCTTTATTGTGTTTAGTTTAAGTCATTTGTCAGAAATCAACATCCCGTCCGAAATTTCGATTTTTCTTTTACAGGCATCGGCTACACCGGGATCATGCGTTATAATAATAACCGTTTTACCTTCATCATTAAGTTTTTTGAAAAGCTCCATTATTTCAGAGGAGGTTTTTGTATCCAATGCACCTGTCGGCTCGTCTGCAAGGATAAAGGACGGATCATTCACTATAGCCCTTGCAATAGCCACACGTTGCTTTTGTCCTCCTGAAAGCTTGTTTACAGGCTTTTTTGCAAGCTCCTTTATTCCAACCTTTTCAAGTGCATTGACGGCAAGCTCTTTCATATTGCCTTTCTTTTTATTTGAAAAATACAGAGGTATCTTAACATTTTCAAGAACTGTGTATTCATTTACAAGGGCAAAATCCTGCATTACTATCCCGACTTTTTCATTTCGTATCTTTGCAAGCTTTTTATCGGAAAGTTTGTGTATGTTTATATCATCAATTTTGTATTCTCCTTTTTCAAATGTATCAATACATCGTAGATGATAAATGCTGCACTGCCCCCTATTTGTTTTTTATCCACAAAAACAGGGTCTGCGGCTGCCGAAACAAGAAATTTTATATCACTGCTCTTTTCCTGAATATAATACATATCCCGTACATCCTGTTTCTCACTCTTATGATAGGCTATTTCAGGATAATAATTTTCACAGTCTATAATTCCTGTGATAAGCATTTCTCCTTTATCATATTCCTTTACTGAGTCGTTTTCTACAACTGCGATATGCAGCGGTATAATATCTCCCGGCTTTAATTCCTCTTTCTGATTTACAACCGCAACTGCTTCGATCTGATCTTTTTCATTTCTTTTCGATGAACCCCATCTGCCATCCTTAAGCGGAAGTCTGAATTTTGAATATATCTTTTCATCAAATGCATACAGATTTATTTTCGTGTGTCTGTTATCTTTAAAAGCATCAAATAAAGACCCGTTTACAGAATATCCGTCTGAATGGTAAGAAACTGTGACCGAAATATCTCCTTTAAGCTCTTTGTAAAGCGTGTCAAGAATAAGCTCAGGGTCAAAATACACACTTATTTTTTTGTTGTGTCCCGGTGAAAACAAATACCCGTCTGATGACATTATATCATTATATGGATCAATCAGGACAGTACGGCTATTTGCTGCGGCAACTGTAAGATTTCCCACAATAAGTATTACAGCAATTTCAAGTATTATAAGAATGTTGAAAAGCGGGTTTCGTCTGAGTGCAAAAAATCCGTAGCGTATGTATTTCAAAATGATCACTCCCTTTTACGCCATACGTTTCATGTCTGCAACGGTGGTTTTGGTGACCGGTATAATTGAAACAGACATGATTATCATGGAAAGTGCAAAGTAAACTGCAATAATAACTATGTAAACCGATGGTATAAAAAATTCATCAAATGATGGATACAATGATGCTATAGGCTTAAAAAGCAAAAATCTGAAAACAGCAAAGCCTATAGATGTTGTAAATGCCATTGTCAGTATTATTTCCAGCATATATATAACATGGACTTTTTCACGTGAACAACCGCAAAGCCTCAAAACAGCAAGATCGTCTTTTCTTTCACCAAGAATAAAATGATATAGCTTTGCAATAGCCAAAATCACCAATACTATCATCAATGCAGATATTATAAATATTATCTGTGTAAGCTGTTTTATATCCGCAGAATCTGAAACAGGAAACTGCATATCTGTTATTCTTTCACCGAAGATCTCCTCTGCACATTTTTTAATATATTCACTGTCTGTTTCTGTAAGGTAATTACTGAATGTAATCGTCATATCGCATATTAGGAATTCATCCGGCATTGAGTTGTAGGGAATATATGTATATTCATCATACATATTCCGATAAAGAAACGGTTTTTCATAATATCCCGAACATAAGTATTCATTTCCGCAAATTTCATATTTTTTTCCGACTTTTATTTTATTTGCAAAACTATCCTTAAACGTGTATTCATTATATCCGTAAGGCAGTAACAATACATTTTTATCTGACATTATATTTTTGTTATCCGAATTTTCATATCCGTTATATCCGTCAACATATGTCAGAAACCCATTAGGATATAAAACATCTTTTGCAGTAATTTCTTTACCCTGACAGGCAGTTATCACAAATCTGCTGATTTTTTTATTGTCAGTCTTTCTCATAAATTCATCCGCACATGAACGAAATTCTTTAAGTTCAATTCCATGTGGCAATTTTACTGAACTGTATTCTTCTCCGTTGTACAAGAGCATGGGATTATTTAATTCAACCGGATTTTCCAAAATACCGAAACAATCTGATTCATCAGTAAAGGAAATTATATACTGTGAAAACAAAGAATTCCTGTTTATAAAAAATAAATTATAAAGCATACCTACTGTAATAAAAGCCACTATCATACAGATGATCTGAACAGTAAGAAGAAAAACAAACATAATAGGGTGAAAAAGCACGAATTTTTTAATATTTTTAAATGCCAACAGAATATAACGCATTTTTTCACCCCGATTCAGATAACTGTGAAATAATTTAATTATCGATTTGCCCCTCTATTTTATGCAGAGCACTTTTGAGTTCGTCATCGCTGATATTGCCTTTTTGTTCAACTATTTCACGTCCAAGAGAAGATATATCTGTAGCCCAGTATTCACTGCTTACGGTATGTGCCTGTACGTGAGTAAAAGGTTTTTGTGCTTCTATCGCTTTAAGTACGGGATCGTTTTTTATCTCGTCGCTTTCAACAGCAGCCTTGTTTGTAGGGACTGCTCCTCTTTCGGCATAACGTGCTTTCTGTGAAGCTTCGTTTGTAAGATAATACGCAAGAGCCTGAGATGAAATGGGAAAATCTGAATATTTGTTCACTCCCACAAGTTTGTATCCGTCAAAAGAATGAAGCTGCATCTGTCTGCCGCCTATCAGAGCTGTGGGAAGCTTTGCAACACCGACATTTTCCTCGCCTATAGCGTGCCTGATGGCAGATCCGTCCCACGAACCTGTGATCTGTGCGGCAATACCACCTTCGTCAAAAAACCAGCCTTGTATTATAGGAGTGCTTTCCCCCGAATTCCCCGGACTGCCGATAAATCCCGAACTGTTTTTTTCTGCAATATGGCACATTGCTTTTGCGGCGTTTAGTCCTTCGTTGTTGTCAAGATCAGCCGTCTGCCTACCTGAAATAGTATCATAGGAAATGTCACATCCTGCCGCCGAAAAGAAAGCAAAGTTATAATAAGCATTGCCAAGATTTATATATACGTTTTTCCCTGCCGCATCAGCTATTTCGATCATC
Organism: uncultured Eubacteriales bacterium; assembly: GCA_900315465.1. Lineage (GTDB taxonomy): Bacteria > Bacillota > Clostridia > Oscillospirales > Acutalibacteraceae > UBA1213. The sequence goes on from OMZF01000020.1 coordinate 5,732, forward strand.
CTGTCAAGTTCTCTGACATCTTCTTCGGATTTGAATACCCTTTTGTCATAATACAGATAATAACCAGAACCGGAAGATTTCGGGAATGCATATAATTCATCCCCTACCTTACATACATCGATACAACTACTGATATTTTCGCTTTTTACGTTATCCATAAAAAGTTTATCCACAGGTGCAATGACATTATTCTTTACAAGAATGGGAAGATAATCATCTGAAAAGGCGAAAACATCCGCTCCGTTTTGGGGATATTCTATTATCTTGCCGCCCGCCTTATCTTCACCGAAGGCAAAATTTATCTTTATATTGAAATTATATCTGCTGTCTGCATATTTTTCTTTGAACTGTTTTACAAATGCCTTTTCAAACTTGCCGTCATCAGCTGAACACCATACTTCAAGATCTATCACACCATTATTTTCAGCCGCTTCCTCTGCCATATTATCTTTAATTTTATTTATTACATCCGGATCATCGAAATTTTTGACTTCGAGCGGTGCTTCAGACGATTCTTCGCTTGTTGTTTCCGGATTTGCTTTACTGCTTTGCTCCACATTCACCGGACTTTCGCTCACACATGATGCTGCTGTTATCGCCATAATCAATGCACAGCACAAAACAGTTGATTTTTTTGATGGTTTGCGATAGTTAATAATTCTTCCTATTCTTTCTTTGACTGCTGTTTCTCCGAATGAAAGAGGTGTAATGCCTGAAAGCTCCCTCGGTAAGCTGCATTGTAAAAGTACTGATGCATAGGTCTTTTTCTTATCTGTACCAAGGCGGGATATTACTCTTTCATCACACGCGATCTCAACATCACGGCAGAACAAATAATATGATACCCACACAAGCGGATTAAACCAATGCAGCATGAGAATAAGAAATGCAAAGGGTTTTATCAGCTGATCACCATGCTTTATATGTTCCTGCTCGTGTGCAAGGATCATTTCATACTCCTGTGTATTTAGAAACTCCGGCAGATATATTTTCGGAAAAATAATCCCTGAAATGAATGGTGTATCTATGCGGCTGCTGATGTAAATATTCCCATCTTTACGCATAGCTTCCTGTACGTTACGATGAATTCTGATATATGAAATTAATGCATAAATAATAAGCAAAGCTATTCCCGAAAGCCACACAAAAGGAATCACATCATAAATTTTAGAATTAATTATGATAGTTGAAAACGGTTGTTTCACAGTGTTATCAGATAATAACTCTGTTTCCTTTTCGGTATATGTGATATTGCTTTGTTCGGTCAGAAAATCTGTATTTTCCTCTGTTTTTTCATCGAAATAAGGCATATAAGAATCATTTTCTGATATAACATTGTTGTTTTCGTCTGACTCTATCTCCTCTTTACTTTTCACGTCAGATGCCTCGGAAACTGTGGTGATTCTTGTTTCATCCGAAGTATGTATCATACCTATAAACTGTGGTACTGAAAACGGAATTACCAAACGTAATGCTGCAACAGCCCAAAGAATACAAAAATATCTTTTCGGTATCTTTTTAAAAATGAATCTTAAAGCTAATATTATCATTATCGGAATACTCGCAGAAATACTTGAGTTCAAAATAAGTAGAAAAATATTTCCCATAACTTTCACCCCTATTGAATATATTTTGTTCTACTTTGTGTAACTTGATTATATTTTACTTTAAGTAGAATGGAATGTCAATGATTTTGCTATATTACAATTCACAAAAATAATACGTGATTTTTGTTTAAATTAAAGTAATTCATTGTGAAAAAAGTATTTCATAATTCTTTATCAATATATAAAAAAAGCCGCTGTACTTTTTCAATACAACGACTTTCTTATATCAAAGATTTGTATATCCCATAAGACTTAAATCAACTTCTTTTGCACAATCTCTGCCGTCACGTATAGCACGAACTACAAGCGACTGCCCAGAATGCATATCACCTGCCGTAAAAACATTTTCAATATTTGTCTTATGGCAATTTTTTTCTGTTGCGACATTCGTTCTTGCATCCGTTTCAACACCGAATGCCGATGTGACATATGACTCGCTTCCGAGAAAACCAGCCGCTATCAGAATAAGTTCCGCTTCCACGGTACGCTCGCTCCCCTCGATCTGTTTCATATTCATGCGTCCTGTTTCCGGATCACGCTCAAAATCAAGACTTACAAGCACTGCTGCTTTAAGTTTACCGCTTTCATCCCTGATAAATTCCTTTACTGTGGTCTGATAAACTCTCGGGTCACTGCCGTAAACAGCTGCCGCTTCTTCCTGACCGTAATCAGTTTTGCATACTCTGGGCCACTGCGGCCAAGGGTTGCTTTCTGTACGAGTATCGGGCAGTTTTGGCATCATCTCAAGCTGTAATATACTTTTTGCCCCATGACGCACACAGGTTCCCACGCAGTCATTACCCGTATCACCACCGCCGATAACAATAACATTCTTATCCTTTGCACTGATATATGTACCCTCTGTAAGCCCGTTATCAAGCAGTGCCTTTGTAGTGGATTTCAGAAAATCTACCGCAAAATATACATCCTCTCCATCTCTTCCGTTCACCTTCAGGTCACGGGGATTTGATGCACCGCAGGCAAGGATTACTCTGTCAAACTGATTCATTATTTCTTCTGCCGGAATATCTTTTCCGACATTTATATTTGTTCTGAATATGACTCCTTCTTCACGCATAATATTCAGTCTGCGTTCAATCACAGTTTTCTCAAGCTTCATATTAGGTATGCCATACATAAGAAGTCCGCCTATTCGGTCAGAACGTTCAAAAACAGTTACAGAATGTCCTCTTTTACAAAGTTCATCTGCTGCTGCAAGTCCTGAAGGGCCTGAACCGATTATAGCCACTGTTTTTCCTGTCTTTACTTTTGGCGGCTCTGCCTTTGCAAAGCCCTGTTCATAAGCTTTTTCAACAATAGCATATTCATTCGCACGAACCGTTACAGAGTCACCCTGTGCACCGCAGGTACAAGCCTTTTCGCAAAGTGCCGGACAGACACGAGAGGTAAATTCAGGGAAACTGTTTGTCATCCTCAGTCTTTTATATGCAAGCTCCCATGCTCCTCTGTATAACAGATCATTCCACTCAGGTATCAGATTATTCAGAGGACAACCTGACATCATCCCCCCTATCATCATACCTGCCTGACAAAAAGGAACTCCACATTCCATACATCTTGCAGCCTGATTTTTCTGTGCTTTCTCACAAAGAGGTTTGTGAAATTCATTGAAATTCTTTATACGCTCAACTATGGGGTAAGCTACAGCATCCTCTCTGTCATATTCCATAAATCCTGTTGGTTTTCCCATAATTATCCTCCTTATCTTTGTCCTGTCAGGCTGTAGAATGCTTCTATTCTTGCCTCTTCTTCAGACAATCCCTTTCCTTCAAGAGCTGCTATTTCTTCTGTTATACGTTTATAATTGTGAGGTACGATCTTTTTGAACTTTGGCAGATACTCATCAAAATCAGCAAGTATTTTTTTACCCTTTTCTGAATTTGTGGCAGCCGTATGTTCCTCTATCATTGTTTTAAGACGTTCTATATCTGCTTTTTCGTTTACAGAAGATACTAAAAGCGGCTCTTTATTTATTTTCATATACAAATCACGTTTTTCATCAAGTACATAGGCAATACCTCCCGACATACCGGCAGCAAAATTCTTCCCTGTACTGCCCAGTACAGCAACAAATCCTCCTGTCATATACTCACAGCCGTGATCTCCCACACCTTCTACAACCGCAGTCGCTCCTGAATTGCGGACACAGAAGCGTTCCCCGGCAACACCGTTTACAAATGCTTTTCCGCTTGTTGCACCATACAATGCAACATTACCGATAATGATATTTTCATCAGCTTTGAATCCTGAACCCTTCGGGGGATATACTATAAGCTTGCCTCCCGAAAGACCTTTTCCGAAATAGTCATTACTGTCACCCGAAAGTTCAAGTGTAAGTCCTTTAGGTATAAACGCACCGAAACTCTGACCGCCTGAACCTTTACAAACAACTTTATATGTATCTTCCGCAAGAGTATTTCCGTATTTTTTTGTTATTTCAGAACCGAAAGCAGTACCCAAAGAACGATCTGTATTCTTAACTTCAAGTTCTATTGTTTTTGATTTGCCGCTGTTTAATGCTGTTCTGAATTTTTCTTTCAGAATACGTCCGTCAACTGTTTTTCCAAGTTCAAAATCAAATTCGCTCTTATGATCATAGTTTACAGGTTCATAATCTTTATATCCGAGAATTTTACTCAGATCGATGTGCTGTTCTCTGATCGAAAGATTTTCCTTTACTTTCAGAAGATCAGTTCTGCCTACAAGTTCATCAACTGTATGAACACCAAGCTTGCTCATATACTCTCTGAGTTCCTCTGCTATGAAGTGCATGAAATTGACCACATATTCGGACTTCCCTGCAAATCTTTTGCGAAGTTCGGGATTCTGTGTTGCTACACCAAACGGACAGGTATCAAGATTACATACACGCATCATTGCACAACCTAATGTGATAAGCGGTGCAGTAGCAAATCCGAATTCCTCTGCTCCGAGTATTGCTGCAACAGCAACATCACGTCCCGTCATAAGTTTTCCGTCTGTTTCAATAACGATTTTATTTCTAAGACCGTTCATCATAAGTGTTTGATGTGCTTCTGCAAGACCGAGTTCCCATGGAAGTCCTGCATTATGTATCGAGCTTTCCGGTGCTGCACCCGTACCACCGTCATATCCTGAAATAAGTATTACCTGTGCACCCGCTTTCGCAACGCCTGCTGCAACAGTACCTACACCGCATTCTGACACGAGTTTTACTGAAATACGGGCATTCTGATTTGCATTTTTAAGATCATATATAAGCTGTGCAAGATCTTCGATAGAATAAATATCGTGATGCGGAGGAGGTGATATAAGTGATACACCGGGAGTTGAGTGACGTGTAGCAGCTATCCACGGATATACTTTTTTACCCGGAAGATGTCCTCCCTCGCCGGGTTTTGCACCTTGAGCCATTTTTATCTGAATTTCATCAGCGGAATTCAGATAAGCGGAGGTTACACCAAATCTTCCGGACGCTACCTGCTTTATTGCAGAACAGCGGTTTTCGGCTGTATCCTTTGTTTTAAGCCGCTCGTCGCTTTCTCCGCCTTCACCTGAATTCGATCTGCCGTGAAGTTTATTCATTGCAAGTGCAAGTGCCTCATGTGCCTCCTGCGAAATTGAGCCGTATGACATAGCACCTGTTTTAAATCTTCTCACAATAGAATCAACGCTTTCAACTTCTTCTATCGGAACAGGCTGTTCGGCATAATTGAAATCAAACAATCCTCTTATATTTATTGCTCCCATTTCTTCATTTATCATACGGGAATAAGATTTAAACAGCTTGTAATCATTTGTCCTTGCTGCCATCTGGAGAGTATGTATTGTTTGAGGATTATACAGATGTTCTTCTTTTCCGCTGCGTAATTTATGTTCGCCCTGAGAGAATATCTCGGCAGTTGTTTTAAGACTTAACGGATCAAAAGCCGCTGTATGAAGTCTGTCAACATTATCTTCAATATCTCTGAGTGTTATACCGCCTATGCGGCTTACCGTACCCGTGAAATACTGGTCTATTACATCTTTACCGATACCGATTGCCTCGAATATCTGTGAACCCTGATATGACTGTATTGTAGATATACCCATTTTTGAGGCAATCTTTACTATTCCGTGAAGTATTGCATTATTATAATCATCCACTGCCGCATAATAATCTTTATCAAGCAGATCTTCGTGTATGAGTTCATGTATAGTTTCCTGAGCAAGATATGGGTTTATTGCACTTGCTCCATATCCTAAAAGGGTAGCAAAATGATGTACTGTTCTTGGTTCGCCGCTTTCGAGTATTACTGCGAGAGAGGTTCTGCGTTTTGTTATAACAAGATGGCGGTGAAGTGCAGAAACAGCAAGCAATGAAGGAATAGCAAGATGGTTCTCGTCAACCCCTCTGTCAGAGAGGATAAGTATATTTGCCCCCTCGTTATATGCCTTATCTGCTTCAAGATACAGTTTATTTATAGCCTTTGAAAGACGGGTATTTTTATAGTAAAGTATTGGAATAACTGCAATTTTGAAGCCGCTGACGTGCATATTTTTGAGTTTTAGAATATCAGTGGATGTCAGTATCGGATTATGAACCTTTATTACTTTGCAGTTTTCGGGACGTTCTTCAAGGATATTGCCGTCCTCACCGATATAAACGGTAGTTGAAGTAACTATTTCCTCTCTTATTGCATCAATTGGCGGATTTGTGACCTGAGCAAAAAGCTGTTTAAAATACGAAAATAACGGCTGAGGCTGTTTTGAAAGTACGGCAATAGGAGTATCAACACCCATTGAAGCTATAGGTTCTGCACCGTTCTGTGCCATAGGAAGAATTTCTTTCATTATATCTTCATATGTATATCCGAAAGCTTTCTGCAAACGTTTACGCTGTTCACCATGATGTTCTTCAACCTTTGCATTTGGTATTTTCAGATCCTTTAGTCTTACCAGATTGCTGTCAAGCCATTCGCCATATGGCTGACGTGAGGCATAATACTCTTTCAGTTCGTCATCATCTATTACTTTACCCTTTACTGTATCAACAAGCAGCATTTTACCCGGACGAAGTCTTTCCTTTACAACGATTTTTTCAGCAGATACCGGCAATGCACCAACTTCTGATGAAAGGATAAGATTACCGTCGTCAGTAATATAATATCTTGAAGGACGCAGACCATTTCTATCAAGCACCGCTCCCATCATATCACCGTCAGAGAATAGTATCGACGCAGGGCCGTCCCATGGTTCCATCATGGTTGCATAATATTGGTAAAAATCCCTTTTTTCACGAGTTATTGTATGGTTTCTGTCCCAAGGCTCAGGAATTGTTATCATAACTGCCAAAGGCAGATCCATACCGCTCATTACAAGGAATTCAAGTGTATTATCCAGCATGGCTGAATCCGAACCCTCTGTATTGACTACAGGAAGTACCTTTTCAAGATCACCCTTAAGATGTTCGCTTCTCATAGTTTCTTCTCTTGCAAGCATCTTATCGGCATTACCTTTTATTGTATTTATTTCACCGTTATGAACTATCATACGGTTAGGATGTGCTCTTTGCCAGCTTGGCTGAGTATTTGTGGAGAAACGTGAATGTACCATAGCTATCGCCGATTCAAAATCATCGTCACGAAGATCGGAGAAAAATCTTCTGAGATCTCCTACAAGAAACATACCCTTATATACTATTGTTCTGCTTGAAAGAGAAACAACATATGTATCTTCATTACTTTGTTCAAAAACTCGTCTTGCAACATAAAGCTTTCGATCAAAATCAAGTCCTTTTTTAACACCATCAGGTCTCTCGATAAAGCACTGTTCAATTTCGGGCATACAATCTATTGCTCTCTGTCCGATAACTGCAGTATCACTCGGAACTTTTCTCCAACCCAGTATATTAAGCCCTTCCTTTTCTGCAATTATCTCAAACATTTTCTTTGCCTGATTTCTTTGAAGCTCACGCTGTGGAAAGAAAAACATTCCTACAGCATAATCTCTTTCAGAAGAAAGACTGATACCGATCTGTGCAGCAGCCTTTTTAAAAAATTTGTGTGAGATCTGAACAAGAATACCAACACCATCTCCCGTTTTACCGTCGGCATCTTTACCTGCACGATGTTCAAGAGTTTCTACTATGGTGAGGGCATCCTCAAGTGTTTTATGCGATTTTATTCCTTTAATATTGACAACTGCTCCTATACCACAGTTATCATGCTCAAACGCCGGATCGTAAAGGCTGTTTTCGCTCTTCAACATAATAATCTTCCTTTCCTGATTTTTGATTACTGGACTATTATATTACTGAGTTGCAAGAATGTCAAGAGAAAATTGCATATTTTTAAAAATAAATATTCAAAATCTTAATAAAATCGGCTTAAAAAGAGTATTGCAAGTTTTATATGCAGGAATTCAAAAAAAAATTGCAAAAAGGTATTGACAAATCAATCTAATGGGTGTATACTACGAACATCGACAGCAAAGGCGCTGTAAGCAATGGAGCTTACAGTGCCTTTATGCTTTTCGAGACAAAAACAGGAATGACAGGAGAGATCAATTTTGACAAACTTAACAGAACTTTTCGGAAGCATGGTTTTTAATGACCGCAAAATGCAGGAACGCCTTCCCCGTACCACCTATAAGGCTCTTAAAAAAACTATTAAGAACGGTGAGCCGCTTGACATCAGCGTTGCCAATGCAGTTGCAAATGCTATGAAGGATTGGGCAGTTGAAATGGGCTGCACACATTATACTCATTGGTTCCAGCCTATGACAGGAGTTACGGCAGAAAAACATGACAGCTTTATCTACCCTGCTGATGACGGACAGATCATCATGGAATTCTCAGGCAAGGAACTTATCAAAGGTGAACCTGATGCATCCAGTTTCCCGTCAGGCGGTATTCGTGCGACATTTGAAGCAAGAGGATATACAACATGGGATCCCACTTCACCTGCGTTTATAAGAGATAAGACATTATATATCCCCACAGCTTTCTGTTCATATACAGGAGAAGTGCTTGACAAGAAAACTCCTCTCCTAAGATCAATGGAAAAGCTCAGCAGCGTATCTGTTAAACTTTTACAGCTTTTAGGCAAAAATGAAGTAACAAGAGTTACAACAACAGTAGGCCCTGAACAGGAATATTTCCTTATTGATAAAAAAATGTATGATGCACGTCCCGATCTTATTTATACAGGCCGTACACTTTTCGGTGCACCTGCTCCAAAGGGTCAGGAACTCGAAGATCATTATTTCGGAACAATAAAATCAAGAGTTGCAGCATTTATGAATGATCTTGATGAAGAACTCTGGAAACTCGGTATCATGGCAAAAACAAAACATAACGAAGTTGCTCCTTCACAGCATGAACTTGCACCGATCTTCGCAACCTCAAATATCGCAACAGATCATAATCAACTTACAATGGAGGTTATGAAAAAGACTGCCGAAAAACATGGTCTTGTATGTCTGCTGCATGAAAAGCCTTTCGCAGGAGTAAACGGTTCGGGTAAACACAATAACTGGTCTATCTCTACCAATACAGGCGAAAACCTTCTTGATCCGGGTAAAGACCCTGAAAATAATCTTCAGTTCCAGCTTTTCCTTGCAGCTGTTGTCAAGGCTGTACACGAATATCAGGATTTGCTCAGACTTACGGTAGCTTCCGCAGGCAACGATCACAGGCTCGGTGCAAATGAAGCTCCGCCGGCTATCATTTCAATGTATCTTGGTGATGACCTTGGTGCACTTGTTGATTCTATCATAAACGGTACAGAATACAAAAGTGCAGGAAAGACAGATATGCTCACAGGTGTAGATGTACTTCCTGATTTCAAGAAAGATACTTCCGACAGAAACCGTACCTCACCTTTTGCTTTCACAGGTAATAAATTTGAATTTCGTGCCCTTGGTTCTTCACTTAATATTGCTTGTCCCAACTATATGCTTAATACAATGGTGGCAGAAGAACTCTCAGGATTTTATAACGAACTTAAAGATGCAGATGATCTTGATGCAGCAATAAAAACACTTGTACGCAAAACATTCACAGAACATAAGAATATAATCTTCAACGGTGATAATTATTCTGCCGAATGGGTCGAAGAGGCTGCAAAACGAGGACTTTGCAACTATCGTTCTCTGCCCGAAGCTATGGAACATTATGTTGATAAAAAGAATATCGATCTCTTTGTTAAAAATGGTATCGTAACAGAAGCAGAGATCCGTGCAAGATACGAAATAGAACTTGAACATTATATAAAGGAACTCCGCATTGAAGCCCGTACAATGATCGATATGGCAGAAAAAAACATTACTCCCGCAGTAATCGAATTTTTAAGCGAGCTTACAAATGCAGCCGCTGCAAAGAAATCCCTTTCTTCTTCATATTCCGTATATGCGGAAACAACTCTTATTGAGGAATTATCTGCAAAACTTGAAAGCTTTGTAAAGAAAACTGCAGAACTTAAAACTGCCGTTGAAAAAGCTCCGAATCACAGCAGTTCAAACCTTGAAGAAGCTAAATATTATCGTGAAACTGTATTTGCTCTGATGGGCGAACTTCGAGAAACAGGTGATTATATGGAAACAAAAACTTCCGCTAAATTCTGGCCTTATCCTTCATACGGCGAGATCCTGTTCGGTGTTTAATCCTTACCGACAAAATTAAATATATCAGGAGTGATTTTTATGGAAACAAACTTGCAGACAGTAATATCGCAGGCCGTACAGCAATCTAACGAATTTACCATAGGGATATGGTATCTTATAGGTGCGGCACTAGTATTTTTTATGCAGTGCGGTTTCGCAATGGTTGAAACAGGTTTTACAAGAGCGAAAAATGCCGGTAACATTATAATGAAAAACCTTATGGATTTTTGTATCGGTACAGTAATGTTCATCTTCCTTGGTTTTGGACTTATGATGTCAGAAAATTATGTTTTCGGCTTAATAGGAGTGCCTGACCTTCAGATTTTTACAAACTTTGATAATTTCCCATGGTCATCATTCGTATTCAATCTTGTTTTTTGTGCTACGGCAGCTACCATAGTTTCAGGTGCAATGGCTGAACGTACAAAATTTATTTCATATTGTATCTACAGCGGAATAATCAGTCTTGTAGTATATCCAATAGAAGCAGGTTGGGTATGGAATTCACAGGGCTGGCTCGCACAATTAGGTTTTGTTGATTTTGCAGGTTCTGCTTGTATACATTCAGTCGGCGGTATAACAGCTCTTATAGGTGCTGCAATGGTCGGCCCGCGTATAGGTAAATATACAAAGGAAGGCAAACCACGTGCTATACCCGGTCACAGTCTTACCCTCGGTGCACTTGGTGTATTCATCCTATGGTTCGGTTGGTACGGATTCAACGGTGCTGCTGCAACGGATGTGACACAGCTTGCTCAGATCTTCGCAACCACAACAGTTGCTCCCGCCGTTGCAACTTGTGCAACAATGATATATACATGGATAAAAAATGGCAAGCCTGATATTTCGATGTCACTTAACGGTTCGCTGGCAGGGCTTGTGGCTATTACGGCAGGTTGTCATACAGTAGATATACTCGGTGCTCTGTTGATAGGTATTGTAGCAGGCATACTTGTTGTAATTGCAGTTGAAGTCATAGATAATGTATTTAAGATCGATGACCCTGTAGGTGCTGTCGCTGTTCATATGTGCAACGGCATCTGGGGTACGCTTGCAGTAGGTATATTCTCAAAGGATAAAGATACTCTTGGTCTGCTTTATGGCGGCGGTTTCACTCAGCTCGGCAAACAGGCTCTCGGAATCATTTGTATTGCTGCTTACACAGCTATCATAATGTCAGTAGTATTCCTTGTTATAAAGAAAACTATCGGTCTTCGTGCTTCAAGAGATGAAGAGGTACGAGGTCTTGACCTTACAGAACATGGTCTTTCAAGCTCCTATGCAGATTTTATGCCTGTTCCTCAGGTTCTCACAGG
>OMZF01000069.1 GCA_900315465.1 uncultured Eubacteriales bacterium
AAATAAACTTTGTGTAGCGGTAATCGACACCGGCGGCACGCCGGGCAGCGAGCCGCTGCACCCTATTGACGCTTTGCGTAGTTTTTTGTATAACAAATTTAATTTACTACAAAAGTGTCTTAACCCCTCCACACTAAAAAAGGGCTGCTGTACCGATAAAAAGTACAACAGCCATTATTTTAGTTCAGCGTATTAAATGTGAGCTTAACAATCAACTCCACACTCCAAATTCCACGCTCCACACTATATTGTTAATTGATGCGTAGTGTCTGACCGGGATAAAGACTATCGGGGCGACGCAGACGGTTAAGGTTTATAAGCTCTGCAACGGGTATATCAAATTTATTGGCGATTTTCCACAGAGTATCATCAGGCTGAACGGTATAAAGCCGGGAAATGTCGAAATTTTCATCGGGGAGCTTAAGAACCTGACCGGCATATATCATTTCAACATCGGGAATATCGTTAAGACGTGCGATTTCCTCAACCGTTGAGCCGATAAAACGGGCAATCTTCCAAAGAGAGTCACCTGACTGAACAGTGTAATACATCGTGTCCGGAGGCAGACGCAGAATGTCACTGAACCTGATTTTGTCCGGATCAGGTATGCCGTTCAAATCGGCAAGGGTTTTCACATCGGTTGAAAAGCGTTTTGCAATATTATAGAGAGTATCTCCCGGTTGGATAAGATATATTCTGTCATTCATGATATGTTCCACCTTATTATCTGAATTTATATAATATTATATGCCGGAAATAATGTTTTGGTCATTCCTGCATTATTTATAAAAAATGACTCTGCTTGACTAATCAGGATTTACTATGTAGAATAGTATTGAGTGATAAGGAGGGATTTATATGGGATTATTAAGAATAGATAAGATACTTTCATCGCAGAATATAGCAACACGCACCGAAACCAAATCAATGATAAAAAAAGGACTTATAACTGTGAATGGTGAACTTGTAAAGCGTCCGGAGGAAAAATATGACCCCGATACTGCAGTGATAAATGTTGCGGGCAAAAGGGTCGATTTTAAAAAATATCTTTACATAATGATGAATAAGCCTGCCGGAGTGCTTTCGGCAAGCCGGGATAATTATACTCCTACGGTCATCGATCTTCTGCCTGATGAAATAAAAAGAGAAGGATTGTTTCCGGCAGGAAGACTTGATAAGGATACAACAGGTTTTCTGCTTATAACCGATGACGGCGAACTCGCTCACAAAATGCTTTCCCCTAAAAGCCATGTATACAAGTTATATGAAGCTGAATGTGACCGAAAGCTCACAAAACAGGATGCACGAAAATTCGCTGAAGGAATTGTATGCGGTGACATCTCCTTTTTGCCGGCTGAAATGAAAATAACAGGTGAAAATAAGGCTCTTGTCGAAATATGTGAGGGAAAATTTCATCAGGTAAAAAAGATGTTTTCATCCGTAGGTGCAGAAGTTATCTCACTCAAACGGCTTCGTATAGGAGAAATTTTTCTTGACGAAAGTCTGAAACAGGGTGAATTTCGTGAACTTACGGAAAGCGAAATAAAGGGTATTTTAAGTCGAAAACATGGTATTTAGTTGTTAATTATATGTGAAATATAGCCAAAAAATGATGATGTTTTTTGTGTTATGTGAATTGTATATAAAGACAAGCTTGATAATTTAGTTAAAAAAAGTATTTCATTTTATGAAAAAATCTGTTATATTAAATATGTTGAAAAACGACAACCGCAATTCCACCGACTTTAGATGGTGGGTTAAGGTTGACAAAACGAAAGTTTTGTTTTGTTTTATAATTTAGTAGCAGTAGGGATGGTGCAGCCCGATTTTACGCCTGTGGAGTTAGTAGGTTGCGAGGACAATGAAGCAGGAAGCCCATTGGCTTTAGGCAATGGGTAGTTCACTCAAATAACGCTCACGGATATTGCTCAGAGGGGCAATATTTTATCCGGAGCGAACTTAGGAGGCAAATTATGGCAAGTGTATCTTTGAAAAATGTTTACAAAATCTATGACGGAAATGTTGTAGCAGTAAGTGACTTCAACCTCGAAATCGAAGATAAAGAGTTTATCATCTTTGTTGGCCCTTCAGGATGCGGTAAGTCCACCACACTGCGTATGATCGCCGGTCTTGAGGATATCTCAAAGGGCGAACTTCATATCGGTGATGTACTCGCTAACGACGTTTCACCTAAGGACAGAGATATAGCAATGGTGTTCCAGAACTACGCT